>NZ_CP129121.1:3000000-3300000 GCF_030406665.1 Halomonas halophila
AGCGGTCGCGGCGTCAGCTCCAGCCGTGCCAGGGCCACGCGGCGCTGCTGCCCGGCGGAGAGCTGGGCGGCGGGCAGATCCTCGAAGCCGACCAGCCCGACCCGCTCGAGCGCCGCCAGGCGCGTCGGCTCGTCGCCCCGCTCGCCGGCCAGCGCCTGATACCAGGCCAGATTCTCCAGCGGCGTCAGCGTCGCCTTCACCCCCGGGGCGTGCCCCAGGTACAGCAGGCTGGCGAGGAAGTCGCGCCGCACCCGGCGCAGCGGGGCGTCGTTCCACAGCACCTCGCCTTCGTGGTCCATCAGCTGGCCGGAGAGGATCTTGAGCAGGGTGGTCTTGCCGCTGCCGTTGGGGCCTTCGACGCGCAGGATCTCGCCGGCCCGGACCTCCAGATCGAGATCGTGGAACAGCCAGCGGTCGTCTCGCTCACAGGCCAGCCGCCGGGCTTGCAGACGCAGGCTCAAGGCACTCTCCAGGCGCGGATAACATGGCTCGGCACTCTACACGGAAAGGGTTTTCATCGCCAGCCGGGCCCCGGCCCGGAAGCGCCGGGGGCTGACCTGCATCAGCCCCCGGCTGGAAACGCCGCCCTTGCCAGATGCCGATCGCCTGCTATGCTGGCCAAGTACTGTATGTATCAACAGTCACTGCCGACGGGAGATGCCGCGCATGTCACTCGCCCCACAGTACCTGCTCCGCCAGCCCAACCTGCCCATCGCCGAGGCCTGGATGCCGCTCGATGACCGCGACCTGGTCGAAGTGCCCCTGCTGGGCAGCGTCGCCGCCGGCGTGCCCATCGACGCCTGCATCGATGCCGGCAGCGTCGAGGTGCCGAAGCGCATGGTCAAGCGCAACACCTATGCGCTGCGCGTGCGCGGCGACTCGATGATCGATTGCAACATCTTCGACGGGGATGTGATCATCATCGAACGTCGCGAGAGCGCCGAGAACGGCGAGACCGCGGTGGTGATGATCAACGATCAGGAGGTCACCCTGAAGAAGCTCTACATCGAGAAGTCCGGCGTGCGTCTTCAGCCGGCCAACGAGGCCATGCCGCCCATCTACCTCAAGAACAGCGACATCCAGGTGCTGGGACTGGTGATGGGCGTGGTGCGCCAGACGGACCTGGCCGCCTGATGCGCTATCCCGTTCCCGACCTGCCTGCCGGCGAGTGGCGCGAGACCGAACTCGAGGTCGAGAAGAGCCGCTTCATCGCCTGGGTCTGCCATGCCCCGGAGGCCGCCGCCTTCGAGGCACTGCTGGCCGAGGCTCGGCGCACGCATCCCAATGCCAGCCACCACTGCAGCGCCTTCATCGCCGGCCCGCCCGGCGAGCAGAACGCCATCGGCTTCTCCGACGACGGCGAGCCCGGCGGCACCGCCGGGCGGCCGATGTATCAGGTGCTGGAAGGCGCCGGCATCGGCCAGGCCGGCTGCGTGGTGACCCGCTACTTCGGCGGCACCAAGCTCGGCACCGGCGGCCTGGCACGCGCCTACGGCCAGGCCGTGAGCGAGGCGCTGGAGACCCTGCCGACCCGCGAGGTCACCGAGCGCGACCCGCTGCGCCTGAAGATCGACTTTGCCGGCGAGGCCCAGGCCCGGGCCTGGTGCGCCGAGCGCGACATCCCCGTGGACGCCGCCGACTACGCTGCCGACGGCGTGGTGCTGACGCTGGGCTGGCCCCGGGACACCGAACGCGACCTCTCAGCCCTCACGTCCCGCCTCAAGGGACGACTCGAGACCCTGGACCCCGACGCGGCCTGAGGCCGCCTCGCCGGAGACGGCCCGCGCGCTCTCGTCCGCCGCGCCGATATAGCGCGCCCGCTTCTCCGGCTTGAGGCGCGCCAGGTCCACCGCCACCAGGCCGTCGGTGCAGTAACCGAAGGCCGTATCCACGCCGAAGGCCAGGAAACGCGTGCCGCCGGGTTCGGTGACCTCCGCGTACTGCTTGTAGAGGGCCGGCACGCTGGCCCCCAGCGCCTGCAGCCCGTGACGCAGGCGCTGGAAGTCCGCCTTCGCATCGTCGCCGCGAAACAGCCGCTCCGCCTCCTGCTCCCCGGCCCGGGAGAGGCGCCAGGGGGCGCGCGGCCGCACCTGGCTATCGCCATCGCCGTAGTAGTGGCGGTAGTAGCTGACCAGCAGCTCCTTGGCCAGGGTCGGCAGGTGATTGGGCAGGGTCACCGGTCCGAACAGCCAGCGCACCTCGGGATGGCGACGCAGGTAGGCCCCAAGGCCGACCCACAGGTAGTCCAGGCTGCGCCGCCCCCAGTAGCGCGGCTGAACGAAGCTGCGCCCCAGTTCCAGGCCGTGGCGCCACTGCGCCCAGGGCGCCTGCTCCAGATGAAAGATGGTCGCGCCGTAGAGCCCCTCGATGCCATGACGATCGAGGATCCGCCCTACCTCGCCGAGTCGATAGGCGCCGGCGATCTCCAGGTCGCGATCGTCCCACAGCACCAGATGACGGTAGTAGTCGTCGAACGCGTCCAGGTCGCGCTTGCGGCCGGTGCCCTCCCCTACCCGACGAAAGGCCACCTCGCGCAGGCGACCGATCTCGCGCATGACCGACGAATCCGGCCGGCTGTCGACCAGCAGGATGCGCTTGCCGTCGGCGGTCTCGCCGAGCGTCTCGGCGTCGCGCAGCTCTTCGCGCAGGCGCTGGCGCGGCTCGGGGCGGGCGATACCAGTCTCGCCGACGAACACGCCGCGCTTGCCGCGCCCCAGACGATAGACATGCTTGCGCAGCAACTTGAGCTTGACCGGCGTGGTCAGGTCATCGCGATCGAACTGCGCCAGCGGAATCGGCCCGCCCACCCGCAGGGCGATATGGCGACCGCGCTGGCGGAACATCTCGTCGGGCAGCAGCAGCGTGCCCAGATCGCTGCGCAGCGACGTCAGGGCATAGAAGCGCGAGGAGTTGCGCCCGCGCACATGGACCGGCAGCAGCGGCGCGTTGGTGCGACGCGCGGCGTGCAGGAAGCCCGAATGCCACTTGCCGTCGCGCACGCCGCGGGGCCCGGCCCGGGAGACCTCCCCGGCGGGAAAGACGATCACCGCCCGCTCCGCCTCCAGGGTCTCGGTCAGGCGCGTGAGGCTACGGCGCAGCCCGCGCCGCGAGAGGTTGTCCACCGGCACGATCACGTCCGACAGCGGCGCCAGCTGCAGCAGCAGGTCGTTGGCCAGGATGCTGACGTCGGGGCGTACCTCGGCCACCATGCGCAGCAACGCCAAGCCGTCCAGGGCACCGAGCGGGTGATTGGCGACCACCACCACCCGGCCGGTCTCGGGAATCTGCTCGCGATCCCTGGTCGACAGCGTGTAGCCGACGTCGAGATGCTCGAACACCCGGTCGATGAACTCGCACCAGCCAAGCTCGCCGTGGCGGGCCAGGAAATCGTTGATCTCGCGTTCGTGCACCAGCCGACGCAGCCCCGCCACCAGCGGCCCTAACAGCCAGGGCGGCCGCGCCGCCAGCCCCGGCGCCTTGTCGCGCAGGGCCCCTTCGATATCGATCATGCCGCTTCCTCATCGCCTGACGCGCCGTTCGACGCCGATGTCGTCAGGCTAGGCGCGGCAGGTGACAGGACGATGGCGGTCCGGAACGACGCACGGCGCCCCGAGGGGCGCCGTGCCGAGTCCCGCCCAAGACGGCGGCGAGCGATGCGGCCGGGGCAAGCCCGGGGCGCATCAGCCGAGGTACTTGATCATCACGCCCGCGGCCACCGCCGAGCCGATGACGCCGGCCACGTTGGGCCCCATGGCGTGCATCAGCAGGAAGTTGTGGGGGTTGGACTCCAGCCCCACCTTGTTCGACACCCGGGCCGCCATGGGCACCGCGGAGACGCCGGCGGAGCCGATCAGCGGGTTGATCGGCGTCTTGCTGACCGCGTTGAGCAGCTTGGCCATCAGGATGCCGCAGGCGGTGCCGATGGCGAAGGCCACCATGCCGAGCCCGAGGATACCGAGGGTCTCCACGGCCAGGAAGCGGTCGGCCATCAGCTTGGAGCCCACCGAGAGGCCGAGGAAGATGGTCACGGTATTGATCAGGGCGTGCTGAGCGGTGTCGGAGAGCCGCTCCACCACGCCGCACTCGCGCATCAGGTTGCCGAAGCAGAACATCCCCAGCAGCGGCGCGGCATCCGGCAGGAACAGCACCACCAGGATCAGCAGGCTGAGCGGGAAGACGATCTTCTCGCGCTTTGACACCGGCCGCAGCTGTGTCATGGCGATCTCGCGCTCGCCCTTGGACGTCAGGGCGCGCATGATCGGCGGCTGGATCAGCGGCACCAGCGCCATGTAGGAGTAGGACGCCACGGCGATGGCCCCCAGCAGCTCCGGCGCCAGGATGCTCGAGACGTAGATCGAGGTGGGGCCATCGGCGCCGCCGATGATGCCGATGGCGGCGGCCTGGTTGAGCGAGAAGTCCATCACGCCCATGGCGGTCAGCCCCACCGCGCCGATCAGGGTCGCGAAGATGCCGAACTGCGCCGCAGCGCCCAGGAACAGCGTACGCGGGTTGGCCAGCAACGGCCCGAAGTCGGTCATGGCGCCGACGCCCATGAAGATCACCAGCGGCGCGATGCCGGAGGCGATGGCCACGCTGTAGAACTGGTAGAGCATGCCGTGGGCGAAGCCGGCGCCCAGGGCCACGTCGTTGGCGGCACGGATCAGTTCCGGGGCGGTGTCGCCATGCAGCAACTCACCGACGGCATGCCGCCAGGCCTCGACGTCTCCGCCCGGGACCAGGTTCAGCTGCAGGGAGGCCGCCAGCTGCTGAAGCAGGTCGGGGCCCGCCATGTGCGCGGCCTGCTCGGCGGCCGACAGCGCCAGCCCCGCCTCGGGAATGTTGGCCAGGATGCCGCCGAAGCCGATCGGCACCAGCAGCAGCGGTTCGAACTTCTTGGCCATGGCCAGCCACAGCAGCAGCAGGCACACGGCGATCATCGCCGCCTGGCCGAAGCTCAGGTTGTAGAGGCCGGAGCCGGTCCACAGGGTCAGTAACTTGTCGATCATGGGTTCGTCCTTTAGAGCACGACCAGGGCGTCGCCCACGGTGACGCTGTCGCCTTCGCCGACCTTCACCGCCGAGACGGTGCCGGCGCTGGCGGCGCGCACTTCGGTTTCCATCTTCATGGCCTCGAGGATGATCACCACGTCGCCCTCGGCGACCACATCACCCGGCTTGACGTTGACCTTGAAGATGTTGCCGGCGAGCGGCGCACTGATGGTCTCGCCGGGCGACGCTTCGCCCGAGGAGGCCGCCGGCGCCGCGGAGGCGGTCGAAACCGCACCGCCGCCCTGCTCCTGGATGCGCTCGATCTCGCCGCCCTCGGCGACCTCGACCACGTAGGACTTGCCGTTGACGGTGACGGTGTAGGTCTCCGGCCCGCCGGCCGGGGCAGGCGCCTGTCCGGCGGCCTGGGGCGCGGGAGCAGAGGGCACCGGCTCGAAGGCGTCGGGGTCGTCGCGATGCTTGAGGAACTTGAGACCGATCTGCGGGAACAGCGCATAGGTCAGCACGTCGTCGATCTCGCGCTCGCCCTCGGCCAGCCGGATGCCCTCGGCCCTGGCCTTCTCCTTGAGCTCGGCGGCGAGCCGGTCCATTTCCGGGGAGAGACGATCGGCCGGGCGGCAGGTGATCGGCTCGCCGCCTTCCAGCACGCGGGCCTGAAGCTCGGCGTTGTAGGCGGCGGGGGCGGCGCCGTACTCGCCCTTGAGCAGCGCCTGGACCTCCTTGGAGATCGACTTGTAGCGTTCGCCCATCATCACGTTCATCACCGCCTGGGTGCCGACGATCTGCGAGGTCGGCGTGACCAGCGGAATGTAGCCGAGGTCCTCGCGCACCCGCGGGATCTCCTGCAGCACGTCGTCGAGGCGGTCGCCGGCGCCCTGCTCCTTGAGCTGGTTCTCCATGTTGGTGAGCATGCCGCCCGGCACCTGAGCCACCAGGATGCGCGAGTCGATGCCCTTGAGCGAGCCCTCGAAGGCGGCGTATTTCTTGCGCACCTCGCGGAAGTAGGCGGCGATGTCCTCCAGCGCCTCGAGATCGAGGCCGGTATCGCGCTCGGTGCCCTGCAGCATCGCCACCAGCGATTCGGTGGGGCTGTGGCCGTAGGTCATCGACATCGAGGAGATGGCGGTGTCGACGTTGTCGATGCCGGCCTCCACGGCCTTCAGCGCGGTGGCGGTGGAGAGCCCGGTGGTGGCGTGGCACTGCATGTGGATCGGGATGTCCACGGCCTTTTTCAGGCGCGAGACCAGCTCATAGGCGTCGTAGGGCTTGAGCAGGCCGGCCATGTCCTTGATCGCCAGGGAGTCCGCTCCCATGGCGGCGATGCGCTCGCCGAGCTCGACCCAGCCATCGAGGGTGTGCACCGGGCTCAGGGTGTAGGACAGGGTGCCCTGGGCATGGCCCTCGTTGGCACGCACCGCCTGGATGGCGCGCTCCAGGTTGCGCGGGTCGTTCATGGCGTCGAAGACGCGGAACACGTCAACGCCGTTGGTGCGGGCGCGCTCGACGAAGCGGTCGACCACGTCGTCGGCATAGTGCCGATAGCCGAGCAGGTTCTGGGCCCGCAGCAGCATCTGCTGGCGGGTGTTGGGCATGGCGGCCTTCAGCGCGCGAATCCGCTCCCAGGGGTCTTCGCCCAGGTAGCGGATGCAGGCGTCGAAGGTCGCCCCGCCCCAGGATTCCAGTGACCAGAAACCGATCCGGTCGAGCTTCTCGGCGATCGGCAGCATGTCGTCGAGACGCAGCCGGGTGGCGAACAGGGACTGGTGGGCGTCACGCAGGACCACGTCGGTGATGCCCAGCGGGCGAGCGTTCTCCGTCATGGGAGTTCCTTGTCGTTGTCGTTGATGGAGTGAGAGGGTGTCGTGATCTAACGGCGATGCTCACGGCGATAGCGGTGGATCGCGGCGCTGATCGCCGCCGTCAGGTCCTCGTCCGGCACGGCCGGCCCACGACTGGCAGGCGCCGGGGCGGCCTCGGCCGCGGGTTCGGGGAAGAAGCGCCCGATCACCCTCGACATCAGGGTGGTGACGATGACCAGCACGGTCAGGAAGACGAACACGAACCCCATGCCGAGGCCCATCAGGGCCAGGCCCTCGTTCAATAGCTGCGGATCCTGCATGGATGACCTCCTCGAGCGCCCCGCCGCACCCCGGCGAGGGGGGCGCGCGAGTTGCGCATGAACGCTGAGCGTATAAGCTGCCACACTCCCAAAGGATCGCGATGGCACCATGGTGGAAGCTGACGTTGTTAAATTACTACATCCCGGCCGCATCGGCCTAGCCCCCATGGAGGGCGTGATCGATGCCGTCACTCGCGAGATGCTGACGCGAGCGCCGGGATTCGACTGGACGGTCACCGAATTCGTGCGCGTGGTGGACACGCGGCTGCCGCCGCGGGTCTTCCATCGCCACTGCCCGGAGCTGGCCGATGGCCGCCCGGCCACGCCGACCGGCGTGCCGGTGCACCTGCAGCTGCTGGGCTCGGACCCGACGGCGCTGGCCGCCAACGCCCGTCAGGCGCTGAAGCTCGGCGTCAGCAGCCTGGACCTGAACTTCGGTTGCCCGGCCAAGCTGGTGAACCGCCACGACGGCGGCGCCTCGCTGCTGCGCGACCCGCGCCGGGTACACGCCGCCGTGGCCGCCGTGCACGACGCGGTGGGCGATGCCATCCCGGTGACCGCCAAGATCCGGCTCGGCTTCGACGACCGCCGCCTGGCGCTGGCCTGCGGCCTGGCCGCCGAGGACGCCGGCGCTCGCCAGCTGGCGGTGCACGCCCGCACCCGCCGTGAAGGCTACAAGCCGCCGGCCCACTGGGAATGGATCGGCCGCATCCGCGCCCGGCTGACGATCCCGGTGATCGCCAACGGCGACATCTGGACGCTGGAGGACTACTGGAAGGCGCGCACCCTGTCCGGCTGCCGAGACGTGATGCTCGGCCGTGGCGCCCTGGCCGATCCCGGGCTGGCACCGCGCATCCGCCACTGGCAGACCACCGGCGAGCGCATGCCGGCGACGACCTGGACCGAGCGCGCCCGCGTCCTGCGCGACTATGCTGCGTCGCAGCGAATCATGTTACCCAGCAAGATCGTGGTCTCGCTACTCAAACAATGGTTGAACCACATGCGAAGTCGCGACGCCGAAGCCGCACGACGCTTTCAGGCACTGCGCCGAGTCACCGACCTGGACGATTTCCTCGCCGGCCTCGCGGCGGGGAGCGCCGTGCCGACCGGCAGGCTCGACGTCACCAGCGCCTGAGGGCGCCAGGAAGAGAGAAGAGAAGGAACAGGAAGAGAGACCGGGAAGAGACAGTCGCCGCCAGGCGAACAAAAAAAAGGCGCACGTCGCGATGCGACGGCGCCTGAACGATCACGGGCACCGACCCCTCATTGGGCACGGTGTCCGGCTAGCAAAAAGCGGGGTACAAAAGACAGAAGACCCGCCCTCGCGAGGAGAGCGGGTCCGGAATCTGGCGCGCCCGGGAGGATTCGAACCTCCGACCACCTGATTCGTAGTCAGGTACTCTATCCAGCTGAGCTACGGGCGCTTTCGGCAATGAGCAGGCTCATCGCGGGATGATGAAACATCATCCGGAGGAAGATGGCGCGCCCGGGAGGATTCGAACCTCCGACCACCTGATTCGTAGTCAGGTACTCTATCCAGCTGAGCTACGGGCGCTTGTCTTCCATCTATCGATGATGGCGGAGAGGGAGGGATTCGAACCCTCGAAGAGGCTATAAACCCCTTACTCCCTTAGCAGGGGAGCGCCTTCAGCCACTCGGCCACCTCTCCCTCATCGACAGGTGCGTATCCTACCGATCCGATTGGGGTTTGTCCATAGGGGGTGGCAATTTTTCTCGCCTCCCGGACTCACCGACGGATCGCAGGCGCGTTACCCCCTCCCCTCGCCGTCGTCATCGTCGTCGGTTCTCTCGCGCTGGATGCGCTGGTAGATCTCCTCACGATGCACGGCGACGTCCTTGGGGGCGTTGACGCCGATACGGACCTGGTTTCCCTTGACGCCCAGCACGGTCACGGTGATGTCATCACCGATCATCAGGGTTTCTCCGACACGGCGGGTCAGAATGAGCATGACTGATCTCCTTCTCAGACTTCTGACTGCGGGATGCGCTGTCGCGGCAGAGGGGCCGGCTCGTGCCCGCCCCTCCGATCGCAGGCATCGCCCATGACACCCCAGAAGCTTCGTTGAATGAAAGCTCTGTCGCAGGCGCTGCCATGGACTTCCCTACAAGCGTAGAAGCTGACGGCAGGCTGCGACGCCTTATTCGCTCTCGATGTCGTTCTTGTCCAGGCCGAAGGCCTGATGCAGGGCACGCACCGCCAGCTCCATCTGCTTCTCGTCGACCACCACCGAGATCTTGATCTCGGACGTGGAAACCATGCGGATGTTGATGTTCTCCTCGGACAGCACGCGGAACATCTTGGAGGCCACGCCGGCGTGGGAGCGCATGCCGACACCGACCAGCGAGACCTTGGCGATCTTGTCGTCGCCCTTCACTTCGCCTTCGCCCAGCGCCGGCAGCACCTGTTCCTCGAGGATCTTCAGGGTCAGCTTGTAGTCGCCCTTGGCGACGGTGAAGGTGAAGTCGGTGTAGTCGCCGGCCGGCGCCACGTTCTGCACGATCATGTCGATCTCGATGTTGGCATCGGCGATCGGGCCGAGAATCTTCGAGGCCACGCCCGGCACGTCCGGGGTGTTGAGCAGGGTCAGCTTGGCCTCGTTGGCGGTGAAGGCGATACCGGAGATCAGCGGTTCTTCCATGGAGTCCTCGTCTTTGTCGGAGTCTGCAACGATCAGGGTGCCGGGGCCGTCCTGGAAACTGGACAGCACACGCAGCGGCACGTTGTACTTGCCGGCGAATTCGACGGCGCGAATCTGCAGTACCTTGGAGCCGAGGCTGGCCAGCTCCAGCATCTCCTCCACGGTGATGGTGTCCAGGCGCTGGGCCTGGGAGCAGACACGTGGGTCGGTGGTATAGACGCCGTCGACGTCGGTGTAGATCTGGCACTCGTCGGCGTTCAGCGCCGCGGCCAGGGCCACGCCGGTGGTGTCGGAGCCACCGCGACCGAGGGTGGTGATGTTGCCCTCTTCGTCGACGCCCTGGAAGCCGGCGACCACGGCCACCTGACCGTCATCCAGGTCCTGGCGCATGTCCTCGGTCTCGATGCGCTGGATACGCGCCTTGGTGTGGGCGCTGTCGGTCATGATGCCGACCTGGGAGCCGGTGTAGGAGGTGGCCGGCACGCCGAGCTTGTGCAGCGCCATGGTCAGCAGCGAGATCGTCACCTGCTCGCCGGTGGAGACCAGCATGTCGAGCTCGCGCGGGGTCGGCTCGTCGTTGATGTCGTTGGCCAGGCCGATCAGGCGGTTGGTCTCGCCACTCATGGCGGACACCACGACCACGACCTGATGGCCGGCGTCACGGAAGCCCTTGACCTTCTCGGCCACGGCCTTGATGCGCTCCACGGAGCCCACCGAGGTACCGCCGAACTTCTGTACGTATAGTGCCATGCGTCGTTGTCCCTCTGTCGATTTAGCGTTGGAATGGATGAAAGTTAAGCGAGGCCGGATACACGAGGGGCCGAAGACGCTGCCGTCTTCGGCCCCGTGACGCCTAGAGCGCCTCCTCGACCCAGGCCGGGACGCTCTCCAGCGCCGCCGGCAGGGCCGCGGCATCGCTGCCGCCGGCCTGGGCCATGTCGGGTCGGCCGCCGCCCTTGCCGCCGACCTGGCCGGCCACGTGGTTGACCAGCGCACCGGCCTTGACCCTGGCGGTGAGGTCGTCGGTGACGCCGGCGATCAGGCTGACCTTGCCGGCGGCCTCGTCGGCCACGCCGAGCACCACGATGCCGGAGCCCAGCTTGTTCTTGAGCTGGTCGAGCATGCCGCGCAGCTCCTTGCCCGAGACGCCTTCCAGGCGCTTGGCCAGGACCTTGACGCCCTTGACCTCACGGGCCTCGTCGAGCAGGTCGTTGCCGGCGGCGCTGGCCAGCTTGGCCTTGAGCCGCTCGAGCTCCTTCTCCAGGCCGCGATTGCGCTCGACCAGCGATTCGACGCGCTCCTCGACCTGCTCGGGCTTGGCCTTGAGACGCTCGCCGATGCGTGACACCCGCGCTTCCTGCTCGCGGAAGTAGGCCAGCGCGGCCTCGCCGGTGATGGCCTCGATGCGGCGCACGCCGGAGGCCACGCCGGCCTCGCTGACGATATGGAAGCAGCCGATGTCGCCGCTGCGACGCACGTGGGTGCCACCGCACAGCTCGATCGAGAAGTCGTCGGCGCCGATGGTCAGCACCCGCACGCTGTCGGCGTACTTGGCTTCGAACAGCGCCGCGGCGCCCTTCGCCTTGGCTTCGTCCAGGGTCATGTGCTCGATGCGGGTGTCGGCGTTGGCCAGCACCTGCTCGTTGACCAGTCGCTCGATCTCGGCCAGCTGCTCGGCGGTCACCGGCTCGAAGTGGCTGAAATCGAAGCGCAGGCGCTCGGGCGTCACCAGCGAGCCCTTCTGCTCGACGTGCTCGCCGAGCACGATGCGCAGCGCCTCGTGCATCAGGTGAGTCGCCGAGTGATTACGCACGCTGGCCGCGCGCAGGCTGGCATCGACCCGCGGCGTCACCGCGTCGCCCACCGCCAGCGCGCCCTCGAGCAGCACGCCGTGATGCAGGTGGTGACCGCTCTGCTTCTGGGTATCGGTGACCAGGAAGCGGCCGCCGTCGAACTCGAGGTAACCGGTGTCACCCACCTGGCCGCCGGATTCGGCGTAGAAGGGCGTGCGATCCAGCACCACCATGCCGCGCTGCTCGACCTCGAGGCCGTCCAGCGGATTGCCCTCGCGGTCGACGATGGCGGTGACCGCGGCCTGGTCCTCGAGACGCTCGTAGCCGGTGAAGTCGGTCTCGCCTTCCAGATCGAGCGAGGCCTCGTAGGCGGCACCGAACTGGCTGGCCGCCCGGGCGCGTTCGCGCTGGGCCTCCAGCTCGCGCTCGAAGCCGGCCTCGTCGAGGGTCACGCCGCGCTCGCGGCAGACGTCGGCGGTCAGGTCGTAGGGGAAGCCGTAGGTGTCATAGAGCTTGAACACCGTCTCGCCCGGCAGGGTGTCGCCCTCGAGGCCGGCCAGCGCCTCCTCGAGCAAGCCCATGCCGTGATCCAGGGTGCGGGCGAACTGCTCCTCTTCCTTCAGCAGCACGCGCTCGATCTGGTGGCGCGCCTCGCGCAGCTCCGGGTAGGCCTCGCCCATCTCGGCGTCCAGCGCGCCCACCAGCTTGTGGAAGAAGCGACCCTGGGCACCCAGCTTGTGTCCGTGACGCACCGCGCGGCGGATGATCCGACGCAGCACATAGCCGCGCCCCTCGTTGGAGGGCAGCACGCCGTCGGTGATCAGGAAGGCGCAGGAGCGGATGTGGTCGGCGATCACGCGCAGCGAGGGCGTGGACGTGTCGTCATGACCGGTGGCCCGGGCCGCCGCCTCGAGCAGGTTCTGGAACAGGTCGATCTCGTAGTTCGAGTGCACGCCCTGCATCACCGCGGCGATGCGCTCCAGGCCCATGCCGGTGTCGATGGACGGCTTGGGCAGCGGATGCATCTCGCCGGCCGCGTCGCGATCGAACTGCATGAACACCAGGTTCCAGATCTCGATGTAGCGGTCGCCGTCCTCCTCGGGGCTGCCGGGAGGGCCGCCCCAGACCTCGGCGCCGTGATCGAAGAAGATCTCGGAGCTGGGGCCGCAGGGGCCGGTGTCGCCCATCTGCCAGAAGTTGTCCTCGTCGAGCTTGGAGAAGCGCTCCGGATCGACGCCGATCTCGTCCTTCCAGATGCGCTCGGCCTCGTCGTCGCTGACGTGCACGGTGACCCACAGCTTCTCCTTCGGCAGCCCCAGCACCTCGGTGAGGAAGGTCCAGGCGAAGCGGATGGCGTCGCGCTTGAAGTAGTCGCCGAAGCTGAAGTTGCCCAGCATCTCGAAGAAGGTGTGGTGGCGGGCGGTGTAGCCGACGTTGTCGAGGTCGTTGTGCTTGCCGCCGGCGCGCACGCAGCGCTGGGCCGAGGTGGCACGGACGTAGGGACGCGGGTCGCGGCCGAGGAAAACGTCCTTGAACGGCACCATCCCGGCGTTGGTGAACAGCAGGGTCGGGTCGTTGCTCGGCACCAGGGAGCTGGACGGCACGATGGTGTGGCCCTGCTCCTCGAAGTAACTCAGAAAGGCCTGTCTGATGTCTGCGCTTTTCATGGGGTATCCGTGGCGATAGGCGTGGTGGCCCGCAGGACGGGCACGGCAGCCATCATCGGACTGCCACCCGGGGCGTTCGCAAAGGGACCCATTATAGCGCAGTCGTCAAGCGACTAAAGGGCGGGGCGTTCAGGCGTCGTCCCAGGCATGGTTCATGGCATGCCGGAGCTGGTCGAAATCGAAGCCGCGGCCGGCCAGGAAGCGTTCGCGACGGGCACGCTCGCGGGGTTCCTGGCCGGGGCCGGAGAAACGCCGGGCCAGGGTCGTGGCGGCGAGCTCGAACCAGTCGACCTCGCCGCCGGCCTCGTCGAAGGCGCCACGAGCGGTGGCGTCATCGACGCCGCGGCGGGAGAGCTCGGCGCGGATGCGCACCGGCCCCTGGCCGCGAGCGACCCGGGAGCGCAGGAAACTCTCGGCGAAGCGCACGTCGGACTGCAGCCCCTGCTCGACCAGCGCGTCGAGGCATGCCTCGACCGCCTCGGGCGCGTGGCCCTTGGCAGCCAGGCGGTCGCGCAGCTCGGCCCGGGCATACTCGCGCCGGGCCAGCAGGCGGATGGCATCGTCGCGGGGCGTGGCATCCTCCGATCGCACAGGGCCCGCCATGGATCAGGACGACTCGCCGCCCGCGTCGGTGTCCGCCTCGGCCTCGGCGCTCTCTTCCTTGGGCTCCGGCGTGGACAGCAGCTGGGCGCGGATCTGGCTCTCGATCTCTTCCATGATCGCCGGGTTGTCCTCGAGGAACTGGGCGGCGTTGGCCTTGCCCTGGCCGATCTTGCTGCCCTGGTAGCTGTACCAGGCGCCGGCCTTGTCGACCAGGCCGCACTGCACGCCCAGGTCGACCACCTCGCCGGCGTGGTAGATGCCCTTGCCGTAGAGGATCTGGAACTCGGCCTGGCGGAACGGCGGCGAGACCTTGTTCTTGACCACCTTGACCCGGGTCTCGTTGCCGGTGACCTCGTCGCCCTGCTTGACCGAGCCGGTGCGGCGGATGTCGAGGCGCACGCTGGAGTAGAACTTGAGCGCGTTGCCGCCGGTGGTGGTCTCGGGGCTGCCGAACATCACGCCGATCTTCATGCGGATCTGGTTGATGAACACCACCATGCAGTTGGCGTTCTTGATGTTGCCGGTGATCTTGCGCAGCGCCTGGGACATCAGCCGCGCCTGCAGGCCGACGTGGGAGTCGCCCATCTCGCCTTCGATCTCGGCGCGCGGGGTCAGCGCCGCCACCGAGTCGATGATGATCACGTCGACACCACCGGAGCGCACCAGCATGTCGCAGATCTCGAGGGCCTGCTCGCCGGTATCCGGCTGAGAGACTAGCAGGTCATCGAGGTTGACGCCGAGCTTCTCGGCGTAGCTCGGGTCGAGGGCGTGCTCGGCGTCGATGAAGGCGCAGGTCTTGCCCTGCTTCTGGGCCTGGGCGATCACCGACAGGGTCAGGGTGGTCTTGCCCGAGGATTCCGGGCCGAAGATCTCGACCACGCGGCCGAAGGGCAGGCCGCCGATGCCCAGGGCGATGTCCAGCCCCAGGGAACCGGTGGATACCGACGGCATCACCACGCGCGGGGTATCGCCCAGGCGCATCACGGTGCCCTTGCCGAACTGGCGCTCGATCTGGGAAAGCGCGGCGTTGAGCGCCTTGGAACGATTGTCGTCCTGAGCCATGAGGGTCTCCTAAGCGATCGCCGTGACGCACGGCGATGACGAAACATTGGCGGAATGACGGCGCGACGGCCGCCGAAAAGCACTGTATGACTGCACAGTAGTATGACGAAAAAGCGGCCGCTCGGCCACCCCGAACCGACCGCATCGGCCGAGGCCGAACTAGCCGTTTTCCAGCTCGGCGATCAGCCCCTCGAGGGCGGCGTTCACGGCCTGATCGCGCACCGCGTCACGCTCGCCGGCGAAGTGGTGACGCTCGGTGCGCACCCGGCCCGGGGCGCCCCAGGCCAGCCACACCGTGCCCACCGGCTTCTCGGCGCTGCCGCCGCCGGGGCCGGCCACGCCGCTGATGGCCACGGCCAGATCGGCGCCGCTCTCGGCGCAGGCGCCGGCCACCATGGCCTCGACCACCTCGTGACTGACCGCCCCGACGCGCTCGAGCAGCGCCTCGGGCACGCCCAGCAGGCGCGTCTTGGCGGCGTTGGAATAGGTCACGTAGCCGGTCTCGAAGTAGTCCGAGCTGCCGGCGATCTCGGTGATGGCATTCGCCACCCCGCCGCCGGTGCAGGACTCGGCGGTGGCGACGCTCGCGCCGCGCTCGCGGCACAGCGCGCCGAGGCGTTCGGCGAGACGGCGCGTCTGGGGCGATACGGACATGGAATCCCCTCCCTGTTGACCCTTAGGCGCTCCCCACCGAACGCTCGGAGCTGTTCCGGCGACAGGCCTGCGCGGGGCGCTGTGAACCCATCCCTGGGCGCTACTTTTGCCATCCCTGGCAAAAACCCCCACTACGACCTGTCCCCCGGCGCTCCTCGCTGTCGGCAACGCTTCGAGCATGACCCAAACGCCCCTGACGAAGGCCATCCTTGGGCGTAGAATACTGGCTTTGTCCGCGAGATGCATGGCACCTCACGCCATCCCGATATTCGCGTTTCTCACCGTCTCCACCGCCAGCCAAGGAAGCCCATGTCACAGGCCAGCGCCAAGCCGCACACGCCCATGATGACCCAGTATCTGAAGATCAAGCGCGAGCATCCCCAGGTGCTGCTCTTCTACCGCATGGGCGACTTCTACGAACTCTTCTTCGACGACGCCAAGCGCGCCGCGGCGCTGCTGGACATCACCCTGACCCAGCGCGGCCAGTCGGCCGGCCAGCCGATTCCCATGGCCGGCGTGCCCTACCACAGCGCCGAGGGCTACCTGGCGCGCCTGGTCGCCGCCGGCGAGTCGGTGGCCATCTGCGAGCAGATGGGCGACCCGGCCGCCGCCAAGGGCCCGGTGGAGCGCAAGGTGGTGCGCATCGTCACCCCCGGCACCCTCTACGACGAGGCGCTGCTCGACGCCCGCCGCGACAACCTGGTGGTGGCGATCCATTCGACCGGCGAGCGCTGGGGGCTTGCCTGGCTGGAACTCTCCAGCGGGCGCTTCAGCGTGCTCGAGGTGGAGGGCGAGGCCGAGATGCTGGCCGAGCTGACCCGCCTCGATCCGGCGGAGCTGCTGGTGGCCGACTGCCTGAGCCTTCCGCCGTCGCTCGAGGAGCGTCGCGGCCTGCGCCGCCAGAGCGACTGGCTGTTCGACCTGGAATCGGCCACCCGCACCCTGTGCGACCAGTTCGCCGTGCAGGACCTGCGCGGCTTCGGCTGCGCCCATCTGGAGGCCGCACTCACCGCCGCCGGGGTGCTGATCGACTACGCCCGCGACACCCAGCGCTCGCAGCTGCCCCATGTCACCGCCATCGGCGTCGAGAGCCGCGACGACGCCGTGGTGATCGACGCCGCCAGCCGCCGCAACCTGGAGATCGACGTCAACCTGGGCGGCGGCAGCGACAACACTCTGGCCAGCGTGCTCGACACCACCGCCACCGCCATGGGCTCGCGGCTGCTCAAGCGCTGGCTCAACCGCCCGCTGCGCGACCGCGATCAGGTCGGCGCCCGCCAGGCCGCCGTGGCCGCCCTGCTCGACCGTGACGGTTACCTGCCGCTGGGCGAGACGCTCAAGGCGATCGGCGACGTGGAGCGCATCCTGGCCCGGGTGGCGCTGTACAGCGCCCGCCCCCGGGATCTCGCCCGGCTGCGCGACGCCCTGGCGGCGCTGCCCGAACTCAAGGCCGAGCTCGCCGAGTACGAGGACGGCACCGCGCTGGACGAGCTCAAGCGCCATATCCGCCCCTATCCCGCGCTCGCCGACACCCTGGGCCGCGCGCTGGTCGAGAACCCGCCGGTGGTGATCCGCGACGGCGGCGTGATCGCCGAGGGCTTCGACGCCGAGCTCGACGAGCATCGCGGCCTGGCCGAGCACGCCGGCGACTACCTGGTGCAGCTGGAAACCCGCGAACGCGAGCGCACCGGGCTGACCGGCCTCAAGGTCGGCTACAACCGGGTCCATGGCTACTACATCGAGATTCCCCGCGCCCAGGCCCGCGAGGCGCCGGTGGACTACATCCGCCGCCAGACGCTGAAGAACGCCGAGCGCTTCATCATCCCCGAGCTCAAGGAGTTCGAGGACAAGGCGCTGTCGGCCAAGTCCCGCGCCCTGGCCCGGGAGAAGCTGCTCTACGACGGCCTGCTCGACGACCTCAACGCCGAACTGGCCCCGCTGCAGGCCACCGGCCGCTCCCTGGCCGCCCTGGACGTGCTGGCCGCGCTGGCCGAGCGCGCGCGTTCGCTGGACCTGGCTCGCCCGGCGCTGCCGGAGGCGCCGGGCCTCGACATCCGCGGCGGCCGCCACCCGGTGGTCGAGCGGGTCAGCGAGGCGCCCTTCGTGCCCAACGACATGGTGATGGACGACGCGCGGCGCATGCTGGTGATCACCGGCCCCAACATGGGCGGCAAGTCCACCTACATGCGCCAGGCGGCGCTGATCACCCTGCTCGCCCACACCGGCAGCTTCGTGCCGGCCGACAGCGCGAGCATCGGCCCGGTGGATCGCATCTTCACCCGCATCGGCTCCTCCGACGACCTGGCCGGCGGCCGCTCGACCTTCATGGTGGAGATGACCGAGACCGCCAACATCCTGCACAACGCCACCGACCACAGCCTGGTGCTGATGGACGAGATCGGCCGCGGTACCAGCACCTTCGACGGCCTGTCGCTGGCCTGGGCCAGCGCCGAACACCTGACCCGCACCCGCGCCTTCACGCTGTTCGCCACTCACTACTTCGAGATGACCGCGCTGGCCGAACAGGCCGAGAGCGTGGCCAACGTGCATCTGACGGCGGCGGAGCACCGTGACGGCATCGTCTTCATGCACCGAGTGGAGGACGGCCCGGCCAGCCAGAGTTACGGCCTGCAGGTCGCCCAGCTGGCCGGCGTGCCCCAGGGCGTGATCGCCCGGGCCCGGGAGAAGCTCGCGACGCTGGAGCAGCAGGAGGTCGACCAGGGCCAGCGCGCGCCGGTGGAACCCCGCGAAGGCGAAGAGGCGTCACCGCAGCAGGCGGATCTGTTCGCCAGCGCCCCGCATCCGATGGTGGAGAGCCTCTCGGGGCTGGCGCTGGACGAGCTGAGCCCACGCCAGGCACTGGAATGGCTGTACCGGTGGCAGGAGAGCCTGTAGGACGGAAGACCGATACAAGCGCCGGTCATCGCCGCCGCCCTCGGGCGGCGGCGATGCCATCGACTCGACGCGCCACGGCTTGCGGGCAGCATGGCGGGCCGACTAAAATGGTTCGATCAAGTTCTACTTATTATAAAAGCAGAAGTTTTTATAACTCAATTCGACATTCAAGACCGACTGGCCGCGGCGCGCCCCGGCCGAGGAAGGGAGACTGGCATGACATTCGTCGTCACCGAAAACTGCATCAAGTGCAAGTACACCGACTGTGTCGAGGTCTGCCCGGTGGACTGCTTCTATGAAGGACCCAACTTCCTGGTGATCCACCCCGACGAGTGCATCGACTGCGCGCTGTGCGAGCCCGAGTGCCCGGCCGAGGCGATCTTCTCCGAGGACGAGCTACCGGAAGGCCAGGAACAGTTCATCGAGATCAACGCCGAGCTGGCGGAGACGTGGCCGAACATCACCGAGAAGAAGGACCCGCTGCCCGACGCCGAGGAATGGGACGGCAAGCCCGGCAAGGCGGACCAGCTGGAGCGCTGAGCCCCGGGCAAGACGCTCGAGCGAAGCCCAGACACGACGACGCCGAATGTCTCTCGACATTCGGCGTCGTCGTTTCGCACTGCGATGAAGGAGAACACCCAGGCAAAAGGAAGGCGACCCGAAGGTCGCCCGCTCCCAGCCATCCTTGAGCGGTTCCTTCCGCTCGAACTCCTAGCCTTCCCTGCCCGGAAGCCGCGTCCTGCGACACCGGGCTCGGCTTGAGACTGCATCCCGTGGCGTCCTGCCGGGAGAGACTCCGCTCTCCCTTGTCCCGCTGACCATTCTGGCAGTCTTGCGCGACTTCTCAACCGGGCCTTCTCGCGCCCGACACGACGCCACCCTCACCACATTCAGAAAAAAACATTTAAAAACAACGGGATAAAAAATACCGGCGCCTGGAAGGCGCCGGTATTGTCGGGCGAGATGTCACGAATGTCGCCGGGCCCGTGTAGGCGATTTCCTACACGAGGACCGCCGATCGGCGCCGCTTACTGCCCCTTGATGGCACTGCGGCCCGGGTAGTCCACGCGCTCACCCAGCTCCTGCTCGATCACCAGCAGGCGGTTGTACTTGGCGACGCGGTCGGAGCGGCACAGCGAGCCGGTCTTGATCTGGCCGGCGGCGGTGCCCACGGCCAGGTCGGCGATGGTGGTGTCCTCGGTCTCGCCGCTGCGGTGGGAGATCACCGCGGTGAAGCCGGCGTCCTGGGCCATCCTGATCGCGTCCAGGGTCTCGGACAGCGAGCCGATCTGGTTGAACTTGATCAGGATGGAGTTGCCGATCTGCTCGTCGATGCCACGCTTGAGGATGCGCGTGTTGGTGACGAAGAGATCGTCGCCGACCAGCTGCACCTTGTCGCCAACCTTGTCGGTCAGCGCCTTCCAGCCGTCCCAGTCGGACTCGTCCATGCCGTCCTCGATGGAGACGATCGGATACTGGTCGCAGAGCTCGGCCAGGTAGTCGGCGAAGCCGGCGGCGTCGTACTGCTTCCCCTCGCCGGCGAGATCGTAGACGCCATCCTTGTAGAACTCGGAGGAGGCGCAATCGAGGGCCAGGGTGATGTCGCGGCCGAGCTCGTAACCGGCGTCGGACACCGCCTGCTTGATCACCGCCAGGGCCTCGGCGTTGGACGCCAGGTTCGGCGCGAAGCCGCCCTCGTCGCCCACCGAGGTGGACAAGCCACGACCGGCGAGCACCTTCTTCAGGGCGTGGAAGATTTCGGCGCCCATGCGCAGGCCTTCGCGGAAGCTCGGCGCGCCCACCGGCTGGATCATGAACTCCTGGATGTCGACGTTGTTGTCGGCATGCTCGCCGCCGTTGAGGATGTTCATCATCGGCACCGGCATGCGGAACCGGCTCGGCTGGCCGTAGAGCTCGGCGATGTGGGCATAGAGCGGCGCGCCCTTGGCGTTGGCGGCAGCCTTGGCGGCGGCCAGCGACACGGCGAGGATGGCGTTGGCGCCCAGGGTGGCCTTGTTGTCGGTGCCGTCGAGCTCGAGCATGGCCTCGTCCAGGGCACGCTGGTCACGCGCGTCCATGCCGACCAGACGCTCACGGATGACGCCGTTGGCGGCCTCCACGGCCTTCAACACGCCCTTGCCCAGGTAGCGGGCCTTGTCGCCATCGCGCAGCTCGAGGGCCTCGCGGGAGCCGGTGGAGGCTCCGCTGGGGGCACAGGCCGTGCCCACGGCACCGCTCTCCAGACGCACCTCGGCCTGAACGGTGGGGTTGCCGCGGGAATCGAGCACCTCGAGGGCGCGAACATCGACGATCTTGGTCATGTTGTCTCGTCCTTAGTGAGTCAGCGTTGGGGAAATCAGGAAATCTCGAGCGGCGCGAAGCCCTTGACCAACTCGTCGAGCGCCTTGAGCTGGGCCAGGAAGGGCTCGAGACGATCGAGCGGCAGGGCGCAGGGGCCGTCGCACTTGGCGTTGTCCGGGTCCGGGTGGGACTCCAGGAACACCCCGGCGAGCCCGACGGCCACGCCGGCGCGAGCCAGCTCGGCGACCTGGGCACGGCGCCCGTCGGCGCTGTCCGAGCGACCGCCGGGCCGCTGCAAGGCGTGGGTGACGTCGAACAGCAGCGGGTAGCCGGTCTCTTTCATCTCACCGAAGCCCAGCATATCGACCACCAGGTTGTTGTAGCCGAAACTGGTGCCGCGCTCGCACAGGATCAGCCGGTCGTTGCCGGCCTCCTCGCACTTGCGCAGGATATGGCGCATCTCGTGAGGCGCCAGGAACTGGGGCTTCTTGATGTTGATGGCCGCCTCGGTCTCGGCCATCGCCACGACGAGGTCGGTCTGGCGGGCGAGGAAGGCCGGCAGCTGGATGACATCCGCCACTTCGGCGGCGGGTGCCGCCTGCCAGGGTTCGTGCACGTCGGTGATGATCGGCACGCCGAAGCGTTCCTTCACCTCGGCGAGGATCGCCAGACCCCGGTCGAGACCGGGGCCGCGGAACGAGTGGATGGAGCTGCGGTTGGCCTTGTCGAAGCTGGCCTTGAACACGTACGGCATGCCGAGCCGGCCGGTGACCTCGACGTAGGCCTCGGCCACCTCGAGGGCCAGCTCGCGGGATTCCAGCACGTTCATGCCGCCGAACAGCGTCAGCGGCTGGTCATTGCCGACCCGGAGGCCGGCAATGTCGATCGGGCGTTCCGGGACGGGCATGACGCTCACTCCTGTGGGGTGCTCTGGGCGCGGGTGCGCGCCGCCTTGTGCTCCAGCGCCGCGTTCACGAAACCGGTGAACAGCGGGTGACCGTCACGCGGCGTGGAGGTGAACTCCGGGTGGAACTGGCAGGCCACGAACCAGGGATGATCGGGCAGCTCGACCATCTCCACCAGGGACTTGTCGACGCTGCGGCCGGAGACCACCAGGCCGGCCTGTTCGAGGTCGGCGACGAACTGGTCGTTGACCTCGTAGCGGTGACGGTGGCGCTCGACGATCTCCTCGTTGCCGTAGGCCTCGCGAGCCCTGGAGCCGGTCGCCAGGTGGCAGACCTGGCCGCCCAGACGCATGGTGCCGCCCAGGTCGGAGGCCTCGTCGCGCAGCTCGATCTTGCCTTCCGGGCTCAGCCACTCGGTGATCAGGCCCACCACCGGGTGCTGGGTATCGTGGGTGAACTCGGTGGAATTGGCGTCGTCCCAGCCGGCCACGTGACGGGCGAATTCGATCACCGCCACCTGCATGCCGAGGCATATGCCGAGATACGGGATGCCGTTCTCGCGGGCGAAGCGGGCGGTGGCGATCTTGCCTTCCACGCCGCGCTCGCCGAAGCCACCGGGCACCAGGATGGCGTCCTTGCCGGCCAGGCGTTCCGGACCGTGACGCTCGATGTCCTCGGAATCGATGTAGTCGATGTTGACCTTGACCCGGGTCTGGATGCCGGCATGGACCAGCGCTTCGTTGAGCGACTTGTAGGCGTCGAGCAGCTCCATGTACTTGCCGACCATGGCGATGTTGATCGACTTGAGCGGATTGAGCTTGGCGTCGAGCACGCGGATCCACTCGGACAGGTCGGCCTCGCTGGCCTCCAGGCGCAGCTTGTCGCAGACGAACTCGTCGAGGCCATGCTCGTGCAGCATCAGCGGAATGCGATAGATGGTATCGGCGTCCTGCAGCGGAATGACCGCCCGCTCCTCGACGTTGGTGAACAGCGCGATCTTGCGGCGCTCGGTCTCCTCGAGTTCGACCTCGCTGCGGCAGATCAGGATATCCGGCTGGATACCGATCGAGCGCAGCTCCTTGACGCTGTGCTGGGTCGGCTTGGTCTTGGTCTCGCCGGCGGTCTGGATGTAGGGCACCAGGGTCAGGTGCATGAAGATCGCCCGGCTCGCGCCCAGCTCGCTGCGAATCTGACGGATCGATTCGAGGAAGGGCAGCGACTCGATGTCGCCCACGGTGCCGCCGATCTCGACCAGCGCGACGTCGGCGCCCTTGCCGCCTTCATAGACGCGATGCTTGATCTCGTCGGTGATGTGCGGAATCACCTGCACGGTGCCGCCCAGGTAGTCGCCGCGGCGCTCCTTGCGCAGCACGTGCTCGTAGACGCGCCCGGTGGTGAAGTTGTTGGCCTGGCTCATCTTCGTGCGGATGAAGCGCTCGTAGTGACCGAGGTCCAGGTCGGTTTCCGCCCCATCCTCGGTGACGAACACCTCGCCATGCTGGAAGGGACTCATGGTGCCCGGATCCACATTGATGTAGGGATCGAGCTTGAGCATGGTGACCTTGAGGCCCCGTGCCTCGAGAATCGCCGCCAGCGAAGCCGACGCGATGCCCTTGCCGAGAGAGGACACAACGCCGCCGGTCACGAAGATATATCGTGTCATGGAGAACCTGTCGAAACGTGATCGGTAGGCCCGGCAGGAAGCCGCGCCAGGATGGGACGACAGAATAGCAGAGTGCGGTCCCCGGCTCAATTTGGGCTGCAAGCTGCAAGCTGCAAGCTGCAAGCTGCAAGCTGCAAGCTGCAAGCTGCAAGCTGCAAGCTGCAAGCTGCAAGCTGCAAGCTGCAAGCTGCAAGCTGCAAGCTGCAAGCTGCAAGCTGCAAGCTGCAAGCTGCAAGCTGCAAGCTGCAAGCTGCAAGTCAGCAGCGTGTGATCGCCCAGAGCCAAAGAAAACCCCGAAGGCCTGACCTTCGGGGTTTCTTGTAGCTCGGCGCTTGTAGCTCGGCGCCTAGACGTCCAGGTAGTCGAGGATGCCCTCGCCGGCCTGGCGGCCCTCGTACACGGCGGTGACCACCAGGTCGGAGCCACGCACCATGTCACCACCGGCGAAGATCTTCTCGTTGGTGGTCTGGAAGGCGTAGGCGCCCTGCTCCGGCGCCTTGACCCGGCCCTTCTCGTCGACCTGGATACCCACGGTCTCGAACCAGGGCGCCGGGCTCGGCTGGAAGCCGAAGGCGATGACCACGGCGTCGGCGGGCACCACTTCCTCGGAGCCCGGCACCACCTCGGGACGCTGGCGACCGTTCTCGTCGGGCTCACCGAGGCGAGTGCGCACGACCTTCACGCCCTCGACCCTGTCCTCGCCGACCACCGCCACCGGCTGGCGA
The DNA here is from genome assembly GCF_030406665.1 of Halomonas halophila. Taxonomy (NCBI): domain Bacteria; kingdom Pseudomonadati; phylum Pseudomonadota; class Gammaproteobacteria; order Oceanospirillales; family Halomonadaceae; genus Halomonas; species Halomonas halophila. Next base: position 3,024,054 of record NZ_CP129121.1, read on the forward strand.
TTGAACAGGAACTCCACGCCCTCCTCGCGGGCGTTGGCCACCTCCTTGCGCGAGCCGGGCATGTTGTCCTCGTCGCGGCGGTAGGCGCAGGTCACGGCCTCGGCCCCCTGGCGAATGGCGGTGCGGTTGCAGTCCATGGCGGTGTCGCCGCCGCCGAGGACCACGACCTTCTGGCCTTCCAGCGAGACGTAGTCCGCCGGATCCTTCTCGAAGCCCAGGCAGTGGTTCACGTTGGCGATCAGGTAGTCGAGCGCCTTGTGCACGCCCGGCAGGTCCTCGCCCGGGAAGCCGCCTTCCATGTACTTGTAGGTGCCCATGCCGAGGAACACCGCGTCGTACTCCTCGAGCAGCCTGTCGAACGGCATGTCGGTGCCGATCTCGACCCCCAGGCAGAACTCGACGCCCATCTCCTCGAAGACGGCGCGACGACGCTCCATCACGGTCTTCTCGAGCTTGAACTCGGGAATGCCGAAGGTCAGCAGGCCGCCGATCTCGGGATTCTTGTCGAACACCACCGGCTTGACGCCGTTGCGCACCAGGATGTCGGCACAGCCGAGGCCCGCCGGGCCGGCGCCGATGATCGCCACCTTCTTGTCGGTCCAGGTCACCCGGGACATGTCCGGGCGCCAGCCCATGGCGAAGGCGGTGTCGGTGATGTACTTCTCCACCGACCCGATGGTCACCGCACCGAAGCCGTCGTTGAGGGTGCAGTCGCCCTCGCACAGGCGATCCTGCGGGCATACCCGGCCGCACACCTCGGGCAGCGAGTTGGTGCGGTGGGAGAGCTCGGCGGCCTCCAGGATGTTGCCCTCGCTGACCAGCTTCAGCCAGTTGGGAATGTAGTTGTGAACCGGGCACTTCCATTCGCAGTAAGGGTTGCCGCAGGACAGACAGCGGTGTGCCTGGCTCGCGGCATCCTGCGGCTGGAACGGCTCGTAGATCTCGGCGAACTGCTTCGCCCGCGTCGACGCCGCCTTCTTCTCGGGGTCCTGGCGACCCACGTCGATGAACTGGAAGTCGTTGTTCAAACGGTTGGCCATGTTACTCGCTCCTCTCTCCAGGCTTACTCGGGACGCCGACGGGATTCATCCAGCAGGCTGGCGAGGCTCGCCGCCTTGGGCTTCACCAGCCAGAAATGACGGATGAAGTCGCTGAAGTCCTCGAGGATGTCGCGACCGCGCTGGGAGCCGGTCTGCGCAACGTATTCCTCGATGATTTCCCTCAGGTGTCGCCGATGGGCCTCCATGGCCTCGGTGTTGACGCGGTGGATCTCCACCAGTTCATGGTTGTACTTGTCGACGAAGCTGCGGTCCTCGTCCAGCACGTAGGCGAAGCCGCCGGTCATGCCGGCACCGAAGTTGACGCCGACCTCGCCGAGCACGGTGATCAGGCCACCGGTCATGTACTCGCAGCAGTGGTCGCCGGCCCCCTCGATCACCGCCTGGGCGCCGGAGTTGCGCACCCCGAAACGCTCGCCGGCGGTACCCGCGGCGTACAGCGTGCCGCCGGTGGCGCCGTAGAGGCAGGTGTTGCCGATGATCGCCGTCTTGTGGCTCTCGAAGCCGCTGCCGCGGGGCGGCACGATGGTCACCTGACCGCCGTTCATGCCCTTGCCGACGTAGTCGTTGGCGTCGCCCTCGAGGTAGAGGTTGAGGCCACGGGCGTTCCACACGCCGAAGCTCTGGCCGGCCACGCCGGTGAAGCGCGCGGTCAGCGGCGCGTCCTCGAGCCCCGCCTCGCCGTAACGCTTGGCGATGGCGCCGGAGACCAGCGCACCGACGGAGCGGTCGCAGTTGGTGATCGTGAAGTCGAACTCACCGCCGGACCTGGCCTCGATGGCGGCCTTGAGCGCCTCGAGCATCTCCTGGTTCTTGGCCCCCGGGTCGTGGGGCTCGTTGCGGCTGACCTCGCAGAACTGCGGCGCCTCGGCGGGCACGAAGTCGTTGGTCATCAGCGGCGACAGGTCCAGGCGGCGCTGTGAATCCGTCACGCCCTCGATCGCTTCGAGCAGGTCGGTGCGGCCGATCAGGTCGGTGAGCTGACGCACGCCCAGCAGGGCCATCAGCTCGCGCACTTCCTCGGCGATGAAGCGGAAGTAGTGCTTGACCATGTCGACGGTGCCACGGAAGTGCTCATCGCGCAGGGCCTGATGCTGGGTGGCGACGCCGGTCGCGCAGTTGTTGAGGTGGCAGATGCGCAGGTACTTGCAGCCCAGGGCGACCATCGGTGCGGTGCCGAAGCCGAAGCTCTCGGCGCCGAGGATCGCCGCCTTGATCACGTCGAGGCCGGTCTTCAGGCCGCCGTCGGTCTGCAGGCGAATCTTGTCGCGCAGGCCGTTGATGCGCAGCGCCTGGTGGACCTCGGGCAGGCCGAGCTCCCAGGGGCTGCCGGCGTGCTTGATCGAGGTCAGCGGGCTGGCCGCGGTGCCGCCGTCATAGCCGGACACGGTGATCAGGTCGGCATAGGCCTTGGCCACGCCGGTGGCGATGGTGCCGATGCCAGGCTCGGAGACCAGCTTCACCGACACCTGGGCGCTCGGATTGACCTGCTTGAGGTCGAAGATCAGCTGCGCCAGATCCTCGATGGAGTAGATGTCGTGGTGCGGCGGCGGCGAGATCAGGGTCACGCCGGGCACCGCGTAGCGCAGCCGGGCGATCAGGCCGTTGACCTTGCCGCCGGGCAGCTGGCCGCCCTCGCCGGGCTTGGCGCCCTGGGCCACCTTGATCTGCAGCACCTCGGCGTTGGCCAGATAGGCCGGCGTGACGCCGAAGCGGCCGGAGGCGATCTGCTTGATCTTGGAGCTGCGGACGGTGCCGTAGCGCGCCGGATCCTCACCGCCCTCACCGGAGTTGGAGCGACCGCCGGCCTCGTTCATGGCCTGGGCCAGGGCCTCGTGGGCCTCCGGCGACAGCGCGCCCAGCGACATGCCGGCGCTGTCGAAGCGCGGCAGCAGGTCCTCGACGGGCTCGATCTCGTCCAGCGACAGCGCCGTCTCGGCCGGCTTGAGCCGCAGCAGGTCGCGGATGGCGGCCGGGTCGCGGTCGTTGACCAGGCCCGCGAACGTCTTCCACTTGGCGTAATCGCCCTCCTGCACCGCTTCCTGCAGAGCCTTGACCACGTCCGGATTGTAGGCGTGGTACTCGTGGCCGTGGACGTACTTCATCAGGCCGCCGTGGGAGATGCTCTTGCGCGGCGACCAGGCGTCCTTGGCCAGCAGCTCCTGCTGCAGCTGCAGCTCGGCGAAGCCGGTGCCCTCGATGCGCGAGGCCATGCCGGTGAAGCACAGGTCCATGACCTCGGAGGCCAGGCCCACCGCCTCGAACAGCTGGGAGCCACGATAGGAGGCCAGGGTCGAGATGCCCATCTTGGACAGGATCTTGAACAGGCCCTTCTGCAGCCCCTTGCGATAGTTCTCGCGGGCGTCGGCCGGGTTGCCGACCAGCTCGCCGGTGCGATGCATGTCGGCCATGACCTGGTAGGCCAGCCACGGATAGACCGCGGTGGCGCCCACGCCGAACAGCACCGCCATCTGGTGGGCGTCGCGAGCGTAGCCGGTCTCGACGATCAGGTTGACCCGCGGGCGCAGCGCCAGCCGGCCGAGATGATGGTGCACGGCACCGACCGCCAGGGCGGCATGAATCGGCAGCTGGCCCTTCGCCACCTCGGCGTCGGACAGCACCAGCAGCACCTTGCCATCGCGGGCAGCCTGGGCGGCCTCGTCGCACAGCGCCTGCAGTGCGGCCTTGAGCCCGGTGGTCTCGGGGTCGTAAGCCAGCGACAGGGTATGGCTGTTGAAGGCCGGATCCTCGTGGGTCACCAGGGCGGTGAACTTGCGCGGCGACAGCACCGGCGTGGTCAGCACCAGGCGATGGGCATGATCGGGCGTCGCCGCGAAGACGTTGCGCTCGGCGCCGATGCAGCTCTCCAGCGACATCACGATCGACTCGCGCAGCGGATCGATGGCCGGGTTGGTGACCTGGGCGAACTTCTGGCGGAAGTAGTCGGTCAGCAGCCGCTTCTTGCCGGACAGCACCGCCATGGGCGTGTCGTCGCCCATGGAGCCCACCGCTTCCTGACCGCTCTCGGCCAGCGGGCGCAGCACCTGGTCACGCTCCTCGAAGCTGACCTGGAACATCTTCTGACGCACCGCCAGGGTCTCGGCATCCATGTTCTGGAAGCGGGCCAGCTCGGTGAGCGCGGACTCGAGGTAGTTGGCTTCCTGCTTCAGCCAGCGCTTGTAGGGATAGGCGGACTTGAGACGCGAGTCGATGTCCTGGGTGTGCAGGACCTCGCCGGTCTGGGTGTCCACGGCCAGGATCTGGCCGGGGCCGACGCGACCCTTGGCCACCACGTCCTCGGGCTTGTAGTCGTAGGTGCCGATCTCGGAGGCCAGGGTGATGTAGCCGTTCTTGGTGATCACCCAGCGCGCCGGGCGCAGGCCGTTGCGGTCGAGCATGCAGACCGCCTGGCGGCCGTCGGTCATGACCACGCCGGCCGGGCCGTCCCACGGCTCCATGTGCATGGAGTTGTATTCGTAGAAGGCACGCAGGTCGCCGTCCATGATCTCGACGTTCTGCCAGGCCGGCGGCACCATCATGCGCACCGCGCGATGCAGCTCCATGCCGCCGGTCAGCAGCACTTCCAGCATGTTGTCCATGCTCGAGGAGTCGGAGCCGGTGGTGTTGACGATCTCGTCGAGCTCGGCGATGTCGGGCAGGCGCTCGCTGACGAAGTTCTCCTTGCGGGAGTTCGCCCAGCCGCGGTTGGCCTCGATGGTGTTGATCTCGCCATTGTGAGCCATCAGGCGGAACGGCTGGGCCAGCGGCCAGCGCGGCGCGGTGTTGGTGGAGAAGCGCTGGTGGAAGACGCAGATGGCGGTCTCCAGGCGCTCGTCACCCAGGTCGCGATAGAAGGCCGGCAGGTCGACCGGCATCACCAGACCCTTGTAGGAAACGACTTCGGAGGACAGCGAGCTGACGTAGAAGTCCTCGTCGTCGCGCAGCGCCTGCTCGGCACGACGACGGGCCATGAAGAGCTCGACGTCGAAGGTATCCGCGGCGGTCTCGCCGGGCTCGACGAACAGCTGGCGGATGCGCGGCAGGCAGTCCAGCGCCATGGGACCGCAGACGCTCGGGTCGACCGGCACGTCGCGCCAGCCCTGCACGATCAGGCCACGGGCCTCAAGTTCACGTTCGAGAGCCTCGCGGGCAGCGGCCTCGCGGGCGTCGTCGTCGGGCAGGAAGATCGCGCCCACCGCGAAGCGGCTACCCAGCTCCACGCCCAGGGCCTCTCGGGCCACCTCGCGCATGAAGGCCTCGGGCATCTTCAGCAGCAGGCCGCAGCCGTCGCCGGTCTTGCCGTCGGCGGCGATGCCGCCGCGGTGGGTCATGCAGGTCAGCGATTCGATGGCGGTCTGCAGCAGATCGTGGCTGGCCTGGCCCTCCATGTGGGCGATCAGACCGAACCCGCAGTTGTCACGAAACTCGCCGGGTTGATGAAGACCTCTGTTCATGGGCGTGCCTCAGGTTGAAAAGGTGTACTTCGCAGTTTCTTATGATATATTTAAAGGTTTTTCTTTTTATTTGACGCCTCTATTGCGGCATCAAAACTGCGCGGCAAAAGGCTCCACAGAATAGCCACGCCCCCTCGCTCGCGCAATGCCGCCACGCCGCCGCCACGCCAAAAACCTTCGACAAATCCGCAACTTGTCTAAGCGAACAATAAAAAAATCACGCTAACTCAACGAGTTGCACGCCAACGACGTGGAACATTCCCGGCACGACACCCTCATTAGACTTTAGTCGCAAATGACACCCTAACCCCATACCGATGCTGCATATGGCATACAGATTCACGCATTTCCGCGCCGGACACGTTCCCCGACACCGCCCGAAACGACGACGCCCGCTGCCGAAGCAGCGGGCGTCGAGGCGCGCACGATAGAGAAGCGAGCGATCACTGCCGGGGAAAGTCCTCCAGCAGGGTCGCCAGGGTCTCGGGCGGGGTCTGGTCATGGATGCAGGCGTCGCCGAGGCCGCGCAGCAGGATCAGCCGCAGCCGGTCGTCGAGGTTCTTCTTGTCGAGGCGCATGATCGACAGGAAGTCGTCCACGCTCATGTCGGCCGGCGCGGCCAGGGGCAGGTCGGCCGCCGCCAGCACCTCACGCGTGCGCGCCACCTCGTCGTCCGACAGCCAGCCGAGCCGCCGCGACAGCTCGGCGGCCAGCAGCATGCCGGTGCCGACCGCCTCGCCATGCAGCCAGCGACCGTAGCCCTGATGCGTCTCGATGGCATGGCCGAAGGTGTGCCCCAGGTTGAGCAGCGCCCTCACGCCCTGCTCGGTCTCGTCCTCGGCGACGATCTCCGCCTTGAGGCTGCAGCTGCGCTCGATGGCCCAGGCCAGGGCCGCGGCATCGAGGCCTCGCAGCGCCGCCATGTTGTCCTCCAGCCAGGTCAGGAAGCCGACGTCGCGGATCAGGCCGTACTTGATGACCTCGGCCAGGCCGGCCGACAGCTCGCGCCGCGGCAGGGTCGACAGGGTATCGGTATCGATCAGCACCGCCCGAGGCTGCCAGAAGGCGCCGATCATGTTCTTGCCGCGCGGGTGATTGACACCGGTCTTGCCACCCACCGAGGAGTCCACCTGGGACAGCAGCGTGGTCGGCACCTGCACGAAGGCCACGCCGCGCTGATAGCTGGCCGCCGCATAGCCGGTCATGTCGCCGATCACACCGCCGCCCAGGGCCACCAGGGTACAGCGGCGGTTGAAGCCGGCCTCGAGCAGGGCATCCCAGATGCGCTCGACGCTGGCGAGCGTCTTGGTCGCCTCGCCGTCCGGCAGCACCACCTCGCGCACCGTCAGGTCATCGCCCAGGCCGGCCTTGAGCCGCTCCAGATAGAGCGGCGCCACCGTCTCGTTGGTGACGATCATCACCTGGCGGCCGGCGAGGTGCGGCCGCAGCCACTGCGGATCGCCCAGCAGCCCGGGGCCGATATGAATGGGGTAGCTGCGCTCGCCCAGGGCCACCGTCAGGGTGCGCCGGGCATCGATGGATCGCGTCATGTTCATGCCTTGCAATGCAGGGGATCGATCAGCCGCTCCACGCGGCGCACGATCTCGTTGACCACGGCCCGCGGACCGCGACGATCGGTGCGCACCACGATGTCGGCGGTGGCCCGGTACAGCGGGTCGCGCTGCTGGAACATCTGCTCCAGCACCTCGGCCTTGTCATCGCGCTGCAGCAGCGGCCGGTTGCGGTCCTTGGCGGTACGCCGCAGCTGCTGCTCGACGGTGGTGTAGAGATAGATCACCGTACCGCTGTCACGCAGCATGCGCCGATTCTCCTCGCGCAGCACCGCGCCGCCGCCGGTGGCGATGACCACGCCTTCCAGCGCCGACAGCTCGTCGATCATCTGCGTCTCGCGCTCGCGGAAGCCCGCCTCGCCCTCGACGTCGAAGATCCACGGGATGTCGGCGCCACAGCGATCCTGAATTTCATGATCGCTGTCGTAGAAGTCTCGGGACAGCTCGGCCGCCAGAAGGCGGCCGATGGTGCTCTTTCCGGCCCCCATGGGGCCGATCAATATCAGATTGGGTAGTGCCGGCATCAGCGAATCGCCAGGTTGTCATCCAGTATTCGGGGCGTGATGAATACCAGCAACTCTACCTTATCGCTGGAGTCCTCGGTATAGCGGAAGAGGTTTCCGAGCACCGGAATGTCGCCCAGGAAGGGCGTCTTGAACAGGCTGCGCACCTGCTCGGTGGTCAGGATACCGCCGAGCACCACGGTCTCGCCGTTGTCCACCAGCACCTGAGTGGTGATCTCGTTGGTGTCGATGGACGGCACCCCGTTGAACAGCTCGCCCACGGTATCGTTGTTGACCGCCAGGTCCATGATGATGCGGTTGTCCGGCGTGATCTGCGGCGTCACCTCCAGCGACAGCACCGCCTCCTTGAACTCGGTATCGGTCGCCCCGCTGGAGGTCGATTCCTGATAGGGAATCTCGGTGCCCTGCTTGATCACCGCGGTGCTCTGGTCGGCGGTGATCACCCGCGGCTGGGAGATGGTCTGGCTTTTGCCCTCGCTCTCCAGCGCCCGCAGCTCCAGGTCGAGCAACACATCCCCTGATAGATAACCAAAACCGAAGCTGGTCATGGGATTGGCTCCCCCCAGGTCTACCGCCAGCCCACCACGCTGAAACAGCTGCCCATCTGGATCACCGTACGCCCCGGTGAATTGCCCCCTGGACTCGCGCTGGCCACTGAAGTCATCCCCGTAGGTCGCCACCGGCTGACCGGAAGACGCCCCACCCAGATCGAGCCGACCGTCGCCTCGAGGCGATGACAGCCCCCAGTTGACGCCCAGCTCCTGGGTGGCGCTGTCCCGGGCGATCACGATCCGCGCCTCGATCTGCACCTGACGCACCGCCACGTCGAGCCGCTCCAGGGTCTCCATGATGCTGCCGATCTGCTCGGCGGTGTCCTGCACCAGCAGGGTGTTGGTGCGCGGGTCCACGGCGACCCGGCCGCGCTCGGTCAGCAGGCCGAAGCCGCTCGCCCCGCCGCCGGTGCTCTCGCCTCGCAGCAGTCGCGCCAGATCCTCGGCCTTGGCGTACTTGACCTGGATGTACTCGGTCTCCAGCGGCGCCAGCGTCTCCAGCTGCTCGCGGGTCTGCAGCTCCAGCTGCTCCCGGGCCGCCAGCTCCTCCGCCGGCGCCACCACGATGACGTTGCCCTCCTGACGGCTGGCCAACCCTTGGCTCTTGAGCACCAGGTCCAGCGCCTGATCCCAGGGTACGTCCTGCAGGTTGAGCGTGACACGGCCGGTGACGCTGTCGCTGGCCACCAGGTTCATCCCGGTGAAGTCGGCGATGATCGCCAGCACCGAACGCACCTCGATGTCCTGGAAATTCAGGGTGATCCGCTCGCCGGTATAGGAGAACTGATCGCGCGCCTGGCGCTCCTGGGGCGTGGCCGGCTGGGCCGAAATGGTCAGCTGACGGCCGCTCTGGGTGGAGAGCATGGCGAAGTCGCCGCTGCCCTGGATATCGAGCGTGACGCCATCCCGATCGACCCGTGGCGTGATGCGGCGCAGCGGTGTGTCGAAATCGGTGACGTCATAGACCTGATCCAGCGAGGCCGGCAGGCGAACGCCGGGGAGCCGCGCGACGATGTCCGAGCTGCCGCTCTCGCTGACCCGGGCATCCACGCCGCTGCGGTCGAAGGACACCACCAGGCGGCCGGCGCCGTCGTCACCGCGGCGGAAATCGATGTCGGTGATGCCCGGTCCGGCCGCTGGCGCGCTGCCGACAGGCGAGGCGGCGGAGCGGGTGGCCGCCGGGGGCGCGACACCGCCGCCGATCGACAGCCGCAGGCGGTCGCCCTGCCGAGCGGTGTCGTAGGGCAGCGGGCCCTCCAGGTCGAACACCAGCCGCGTACGGCTGCCCGCCTCCAGGGCGGTGACCCGCTCGACGCCACCGACCCCCAGCGCCTGACGACGATGCTCCAGGGCGCTGCGTGTCGCCATCAGGTCGATGGTCAGCCGCGCCGGATCGTCGAGACGATAGCCGCGCACCTCGGGCACGCCACCGTCGAAGGACAGATCGACCTCCAGGGCACCCCCGGCTGCCTGACGATAGTCGAGGCCGGTCAGCGTCGAGGCCGCCATGACAGAGGTGGAGACCACCAGCATGGCCAGCGCCGCGAGCATTCTTTTCATCAATGTCATGGTCCCCTCTTTGCAGGTCCCGCCGCTCCCGACGGGCCGTGTCACGCTTCTGGTCTAGCCGTCCAGCGACAGCTGGGTGCTGCGCTCGATCCAGCCGCCGCCTCCGGTGGGCACGATCTCCACCAGCTGCACCGAGGCGGACGTGATACCGACGATGCGCCCGAAGTCCGAGCCCATGTGATCGCCGACGCGCAGCCGGTGCACCTTGCCGCCCGGCGCCCGGATCAGCGCCGAGGGCGTGCCGCCCACGGTCAGCGTGCCCACCAGCTCCAGCTGGCCGAGCTCATAGGCCTCCAGCGGCTCCCGCGATCGCGACCGGTCAGGCGCCAGCTCCGCATCGCCCTCCGGCAGGGCGCGGCTCTCCGGCAGCCGCGCCTGGAAGGGGCTGCGCCGGTCGGCGAAGCGGTAGTCCACGGCGTGATAGACCGGCATCGGCGGCAGCGGCTCGAGCGTCAGCTCGCCGGGGGCGGCCCGCAGCGCGGCCAGTTCCCGATCGAGATCACCGCTGGCCGCGTCGCGGCAGGCGCCGAGCGACAGCATCAGGCCCAGCAGCGCCAGGCCACGCCCCCAGACCCTCATGGCGCCTCCTCCTCGCCGGAGGGCGCTTCTTGCGGCGGCCGATAGCTGTAGGTCCGCGCCAGCATCGACAGCTCGAGCCGCCCGTCGTCGGACGGCGCGAGGGTGAAGTCATGCTGGGTGACGATGCGTGGCAGATCGGCGACGGCGGCAAGGAAGGAGCCGATGCGATGGTAGTCGCCGCTCACCCGGATATCGAACGGCCGCTCCACGTAGAACTCCCGCTCGACGGGGCTGCGCAGGCGAATGGCGTCGATGGTCAGCTGGCTGTCGACCGCCGCCTCGCTGATGTCGTCGATCAGCGACGGGATCTCGGGGCCGCTCGGCAACATGCCCACCAGCACCTCCAGACGACCGTCCAGCGCCTCCACCTGCTCGCGCATCCCCGGCAGATGGGCCGCCTGAGCCGCCTTGCTGCGGTAGTCCCGCAGCAGGCGCGCCTCTTCCTGCCGAGCGCTTTCCAGCGCCTGGGCCTTGGGCGCCGCCAGGTACCAGTAGACCCCGGCGAAGGTCAGCCCGACCATCAGCAGACAGCAGATCAGCTGCAGCAGGACGGGCCAGCCGCCGGCCTCCTTGATGTCCAGCTCGCTCAGTTCCACGTCCGTCAGGCGACGCCATTCGGCGGCGAGGTTCATGGCGTCACCTCCTGCCTGGCGGTGTCGTTCGCGGCCCCCGGCATGTGCTGGCCGACGCTGAGATCGAAGCGGCGCTCGCCTCCCTCGGCCTCCACCTCGGACAGCACCGGCACGTCGAGCACCGGCGAGGCCTCGAGGGCCCGCAGCTGGTCGGAAACGCGACGATTGTCCGGCGCCAGGCCGGTCAGGTGCAGGCGATCCCCCTGACGCTGGAGGTCGACGTAGTACACCCCTTCCTCGAGGCTGGCGGCCAGGGCATTGAAGACGTGCACGGTCTGGGGACGCTCGGCCTGCAGCTCCTGCAGCACCTCGATGCGACGATCGAGCGTCTCGAGCCGTGACTCGTATTCGCTGACGGTGCGGATGTCATGATCCAGCTCCGCGGTGCGCTGGCGGATCAGCGCATGGCGCTGCTGCTGGGCCATCAGCTGCTGCTCATGGTACCAGGTCACGGCATAGCCACCGCCCAGACCGATCAGGGCGGCCAGCGCCAGGGCCAGATGGAAGCGCTTGCTGCGCCGCTGGCGCTGCGCCTCGCGCCAGGGCAGAAGGTTGATCTCGATGGTCATCCACGCACCCTCATCGCCAGCCCGCAGGCCGTCAGCATGGCCGGGGCGTCGCCGGCCAGGGTCTCGACATCGACCCGCGAGCTCACCTTCATGCGCCGGAAGGGGTTGGCGATCACCACCTCCATCCCCGTTTCCGCCGCCAGGCGGTCCGCCAGGCCGGGCAGCACCCCGGTGCCGCCGGCCAGGATCATGCGCCGCACCTCCTGCTTGCGGCCGGCCGTGTAATACAGCTGCAGTGAACGCCCGACCTGCTGCACCAGGGTCTCGATGAAGGGATCCAGCACGCTGCGCTGGTAGTCGTCCGGCAGGCCGCCACGCTTCTTGGCCAGGCCGGCCTCCTCGAGGCTCAGCCCGTAGCGGTTGCGGATCTCCTCGGTGAGCGCCCGGCCGCCGAACACGGTGTCCCGGCTGTAGGTGATGCGACCCTCGCGCAGCACGTGGAAGGCGTTCATGTGAGCCCCGATATCCACCAGGGTGACGCCACCGTCCTGGGCGACGGTGGCCGGCAGCTGGGTCGCGAGCTCGGTGTAGGCACGCTCCATGGCGAAGGTCTCGACGTCCACCACGGCCGGCGACAGCCCCGCCTGATGTACCGCCTCGGTCAGCTGGCCGACGTCCTGCTGGCGGCAGGCGACCAGCAGCACGTCCTGCTGATCGCCGTAGCGCTCGTTGAGCCCGAGCCGCTGAAAATCGAAGGCCACTTCACTGAACGGAAAGGGAACGTGCTTGTCCGATTCGAGCTGGATGCGGGTCTCGATCTCGTCGTCCGACAGGGTCGCCGGCAGCGTCAGCGTCTTGGTGATCGCCGCGCTGGCCGGCACCGCCACCGAGACACGCCGGCTGGTCGGCTTGGCATGATCCACGGCGCGCTTGAGCGCATCGACGACCTCGCCCATGTCGCGGATGCGTCGCTCCACCACCGCGCCCTCGCGCAGCGGCCGCACGGCATAGCTCTCGACGCGATAGCCCCCACCGCCCCACTTGAGCTCGATCAGCTTGACGGTGGCCGAAGTGATATCGACCCCGATGAGCCCCTTGCCGGCTGCACCGATTCGCATCTAGGTCATGCTCCCGACTGAATGCCTGCGTAAAACCACTCGTTATAATACGGCACCGACCAAATACTGAAGACAGGATAAGCGTCATGCCAATTCTTCTGTCAGCGGAGGCTACATGAAATCGCCTGATCTCACACGAACGGGTGTCGCCAGACGTCAACGCTGGTGGTCGCGCTGACGGCTTCCTATAATGGCCGGCGCATCTGCACCCTCGTTCGCCCCCGCCGCTTCGCACTCGTTCACCGCATGGATACCGTTTTTTCATGAAGTTCTTCAGAACCCTGGCCTTCTCGGCATTCTGGCTGCTGGTTTCGCTGTCCACCGCTTCGGTGCTGGCCGTGGCCGGGGCCGCCCTCTACTTCGCCCCCGGCCTTCCCGACGTCCGGCAGCTTCAGGATTTCGAGCTGCAGACCCCGCTGCGCATCTTCACCCGTGACGGCAAGCTGATCGGCGAGTACGGCGAGGAACGCCGCCAGCCGGTGAACTACGACGAGATTCCGCCGACCATGGTCGACGCCCTGATGGCCGCCGAGGACGCGTCCTACTTCGACCATCACGGCGTCGACCCCAAGGGTCTGGCCCGCGCCGCCGTCCAGCTGGCCGCCAGCGGCGGCGACATCCGGTCCGGGGGGTCCACGATCACCATGCAGGTAGCGCGCAACTACCTGCTGACGCTGGACCAGACCTTCACCCGCAAGATCCGCGAGATCCTGCTGGCGCTGCAGATGGAGCAGATCCTCAGCAAGGAAGAGATCTTCGAGCTCTACGTCAACAAGATCTTCCTCGGCCACCGTGCCTACGGCATCGCCGCCGCGGCCGAGGTCTATTACGACAAACCGCTCGGCGACCTGACCCTGGCCCAGCAGGCCATGATCGCCGGCCTGCCCAAGGCACCGTCCGCCTTCAACCCGCTGGCCAACGCCGAACGCGCCCTGATCCGCCGCAACTGGATCCTGTTCCGCATGCGCGACCTGGGCTATATCGACCAGGCCGCCTACGACGAGGCCGTCCAGGCGCCGATCACCGCCCGCCGCCATCAGACCAAGGCCGAGGTCACCGCCGACTACGTGGCCGAGATGGCCCGACAGTACGCCGTCGACCGCTTCGACGACGCCTACACCGGGGGGTATCGCATCACCACGACCCTGGACAGCGAACTGCAGCCCCAGGCTCGCCAGGCGCTGGCCAACGGCCTGATCGCCTACGACACCCGCCACGGCTGGCGCGGCGCCGAGCAGTCCGATATCCCGCGCAGCCTGGCGGAAGCCCAGGAGAACACCGACCCGGAGGGCCTCGAGGAAGAGCTGGCCGAATCCCCCGAGGTGATGAGCACCGCCCGCCAGGCCGCCGAGCGCAGCCAGACCGAGGTCGACGGCATCGACGGCGACGTCAGCAACTGGCTGCAGGTGCTGGATCGCACCCCGGTGCTGGGCCCGCTGGAACCGGCCATCGTGGTCTCCACCGAGGGTCGCGAGATGCGCGTGCTGGCCCGCGGCGGCGAGGTCCGTACCCTCGACTGGGACGGCCTCGACTGGGCCCAGCCTTACCGCAACGCCCGCTATCGCGGCGCGGCACCGAACTCCGCCGCCGATATCGCCAGTCCCGGCGACCTCGTGCGCATCCTGCAGCGCGAGGACGGCAGCTGGCGCCTGTCCCAGCAGCCCGATGCCCAGGGCTCGCTGGTGGTGCTGGACCCCGACACCGGCGCCATCCTGGCCCTGCAGGGCGGCTTCGACTATGACGCCAGCAAGTTCAATCGCGCGCTCCAGGCGCGCCGCCAGGCGGGCTCGATCTTCAAGCCGTTCATCTACCTGGCCGGCCTGAACAGCGGCGAGGTGAATCCCGCCACCATCATCAACGACGCCCCGGTGGTGATGGAGGACGGCAGCAGCGAGCTGTGGCGCCCCAACAACTCCAGCGGCGACTTCCTCGGCCCGACCCGCCTGCGCGTCGGCCTCGCCCGCTCGCGCAACCTGGTCACCATCCGTCTGCTGCAGACCCTGGGGCTCGAGCGCACCATCGGCTTCCTCGAGAACTTCGGCTTCCACCCCGAGCGCCTGCCCCACGGCCTGTCGCTGGCGCTCGGCACCACCAGCCTGACCCCGCTGGAGATGACCCGCGGCTATGCGGTGCTGTCCAACGGCGGCTTCGCCATCGAACCCTGGCTGATCCAGGAGATCACCCGCGGCGAGGCCCAGACCGTGGTGCAGGAAGCCGATCCGCTGGTGGCCTGCCGCGAGTGCGCTGCCGACCAGGAGACCGTCGAGCGTGATGGCAAGACCTACCGGGTCGCGCCGCGTGTGGTCGATCCGGCGGCGGCCTTCCTGCTCCGCGACATGCTGCGCGACGTGGTCGAGCGGGGCACCGCCCGCCGCGCCCTGGCCCTCGAGCGCGGCGACATCGTGGGCAAGACCGGCACCACCAACGACCAGCGCGATGCCTGGTTCGCCGGCTTCAACACCGAGCTCGCCGCCACCGTCTGGGTCGGCAAGGACGACAACAGTTCGACCGCGGAATACGGCTCCCAGGCGGCGCTGCCGATCTGGGTCGATTTCATGGGCAGCGCCCTGGCCGGCACCCCGGAACACTGGCCCGAGCGCCCGGACGGCGTGGTGACGCGCCGGGTCGACCCCGACACCGGCCGCCTGCTGCACGACGACCAGTCCGGCGGCATCGAGGAGCTCTTCCGCGCCGACCACCTGCCCAGCTACCAGCCGCGCCGCGTCGACCGCGCCGTGGAACAGGAAAGCGGCTCCCAGGGCACCGGCGCCTACGAAGCCATCTTCTAGATCGTCGTCTCGCCGGTGCGGTGGCCCGCCGCCGCACCGGCCCTCTGCTTCGCTCTTCCCCGAACCGACCGCGAGACATCCCATGCGCTCCAAGGTGATAGCCACCTGCGGGCTTGGCCTGCTGATGCTGGCCGGCGACACCCTGGCCTCCCCCTTCTATGCGCCCCCGGTGCCGAAGGAGGACTCCCCGCCCCTGACCGGCGAGGCCGAGCTCGGCTTCACGCATCTGCAGGGCAATACCAACAGCCAGACCCTGATCGCCAAGGGCCGCCTGGTGTGGCTGGATGGCGCTTTCACCCACAGCCTGCGCGGCGAGGCCCGCCACGTCACCCAGGACGAGGAGACCAGCGCCGAGCAGTACCTGCTGGCCGCCCGCGAACGCTACGACATCGAGGGCCCGCACTACCTGTTCGGCTTCGCCCGCTGGGAAGACGACCGCTTCAGCGGCTACGACTATCAGGCCACGGTGATCGGCGGCTACGGCCGCCAGGTGCTGGATAACGAGCGCCACGTGCTGTCGCTGGAGGCCGGGCCCGGCTACCGGGTCGATAGCGTGACCGATGAGCCGACCCGGCGACTCGGCGTGGCCTACGGCGCCATGGACTACCGCTGGCACCTCTCAGACACCGCCTCCTTCGCTCAGGAACTGTCGCTGGAGGGCACCGATCGCAACCTGACCGCCCGATCGCTCTCCAGTCTGACGTCACGCCTCAACGAGCACCTGGCGCTCAAGCTCTCCTACGAGCTCAAGCACAACACCCGGCCACCCGACGGCGCCACGGCACGCACCGATCGCATCACCAACGTCTCGCTGCTCTACGACTGGTAAGCGCCTCGAGGCACTGTCCTGACGCGCCCTCCAGACGCAACGACGCCGGCCCGAGGGCCGGCGTCGTCATTCACGCACCACCTTGGCGATCAACCGCCGTAGACGTCGTCCACGGTCTTGAGCGGATAGTGCGCGGGATACGGCTTGCGCGCCACGCCGGAATCCACCGCCGCCTGGGCCACCGCCGAGGAAACGCGCTCGAGCAGCCGCACGTCCACCGGGGTAGGCAGGATATAGTCGCGACCGAAGCTCATGCTCTCGGCCTCGTAGGCCTCCAGCACCGCCTGGGGTACCGGCTCGCGGGCCAGGTCCTTGAGCGCATGCACCGCGGCGACCTTCATCTCCTCGTTGATGCGCGTCGCCCGCACGTCCAGGGCGCCGCGGAAGATGAACGGGAAGCCCAGCACGTTGTTGACCTGGTTCGGGTAGTCGGAGCGGCCGGTGGCCATGATCACGTCGGGGCGCGTCTCGCGAGCCAGGTCCGGATGGATCTCCGGATCCGGGTTGGTACAGGCGAACACCACCGGATGGTCGGCCATCTTGCGGATGTGGTCGGCGCTCATCAGGCCGGGGCCGGACAGGCCGATGAAGACGTCGGCCCCGTCGATGGCGTCGTCCAGGGTGCGCTTGTCGGTGTCGACCGCGAACATCGCCTTGTACTGATTGAGGTCCTCGCGACCGCTGTGGATCACGCCCTTGCGGTCCAGCATCACCAGGTTCTCGGCGCGGGCGCCACAGGACACCAGCAGCTTCATGCAGGCGATCGCCGCCGCCCCGGCACCGAGGCAGACGATTTTCGCCTCCTCGAGGGACTTGCCGGCGATGTCCAGGGCGTTGAGCATGCCCGCCGCGGTGACGATGGCGGTGCCGTGCTGGTCGTCATGGAACACCGGGATGCTGCACTGCTCGACCAGCGCGCGCTCGATCTCGAAGCACTCCGGCGCCTTGATGTCCTCGAGGTTGATGCCGCCCCAGGTATCGGCGATGCGGGCCACGGTGTCGATGAAGGCCTGCGGGCTTTCGGCGTTGACCTCCAGGTCGGTGGAGTTGATGCCGGCGAAGCGCTTGAACAGCACGCCCTTGCCCTCCATGACCGGCTTGCTGGCCAGCGCGCCCAGGTTGCCGAGCCCCAGGATGGCGCTGCCGTCGGAGATCACCGCCACCAGGTTGCCCTTGCCGGTATAGAGATAGGCGTTCTCCGGATCCTGAGCGATCTCGCGCACCGGCTCGGCCACGCCCGGGCTGTAGGCCAGGGCCAGATCCCGGGAGGTCGCGGTGGGCTTGGTCAGCTCCACCGACAGCTTCCCGGGAATGGGCTTCGCGTGATAGTCCAGTGCCGCCTGTCTCTTCGCGTCTGTCATGCTCAGGATCCGGTTCGAATGGTATTGAGGGCCAGCGAGATTATAAAAAAAACTTCCACTTCTCAACTTAGTAAAGTTACACAATCTAGCAACCGCTTTCGCAGACGTTCGACACCATTTGCCGTAACTTATACTTCACCGCTCTGTCATAAAGGATTCCTTATCGAAGCGACGCCCGATCGTTGGACGTAAAAAAACCCGCCACCAGGGCGGGTTCTTTCGGCTGCTGCCAACGCCGGCGCAGGGCGCCGGCGACGCATCAACGCTTGACGGCGGCACCAAAGCGCTTGTTGAAGCGCTCGACGCGGCCACCGGTGGTCGCCTGCTTCTGCTTGCCGGTGTAGAAGGGGTGGCACTGAGAGCAGACGTCCAGGGACAGGTCCTGATCGTTGGTGGTGCCGACCTCGAAGGTGGCGCCGCAGGAGCAGGTCGCGTTGACCGTCTTGTAATTCGGGTGGATACCTTGTTTCATCTTGAGCCTCGCTACGCTGTATGCCGCCACCTGATCCCATGCCAGGCACCGCATACGGATTGTCTGAACGTTCAAACCGGGCGCCGCCCCACACAGGGTGACGCGGCGGCCGAGCATTCTAGCAGAGCCGCCCCCGGAGGCCAATTGTCCGTTTCCTCGCCCGCCGTGCTGGGCATCGCCGTACCGTCACCGCTTCGCCGCCTGTTCGACTACCGCCCCGCCGGCGCGCCGCCGGAGGGCGGCTGGCAGCCGGGACTGCGCGTGCGGGTGCCTTTCGGCCCTCGCCGGGTGGTCGGCGTGGTCGTGGAGTGCCGCGACGACAGCGACCTGCCGCTGGCCAGGCTCAAGCCGATCGAGGATCGCCTCGACGACGCCCCGCTGCCGGCGGACTGGCTGTGGCTGTGCCGCTTCACCGCCCGCTACTACCAGCACGCCCCGGGCGACACCCTGCACCAGGCGCTGCCCGCGCTGCTGCGACAGGGCCGCGCCCTGGAGGCGCGCACCCGGGAGCGCTGGCGGGTCACCGAGGCCGGCGCCGGCGAGATGCCGGAGAGCCTCGGGCGGGCGCCGCGCCAGGCCGAGCTGCTGACCATGCTGCGCCAGCATCCCCACGGCATGCTTGCCCAGGCCATTCTCGCCCAGTCGTTCACCCGCCCCCAGCTTCAGGCGCTGGAGAGAAAGGGACTGGTCGCCCGGCGCGAGGAGCCACGTACCGGTCCGGCCGACGCCGGCGGCCCGCTGCTGGCCGAGCCGGTGCTGCCGCTCAATCGCGAACAGGCCACCGCCCTGGCCGCGCTTCACGAGGGCCTCGACGCCTATCACCCCTGCCTGCTGCACGGCGTCACCGGCAGCGGCAAGACCGAAGTCTACCTGCAGCTGATCGAGGCGGTGGTCGGCCGTGGCCGCCAGGCCCTGGTGCTGGTGCCCGAGATCGGCCTGACGCCGCAGACCCTGGCACGCTTCAAGCGCCGCTTCCGGGTGCCGGTGGTGGCGCTGCACTCGGGGCTCACCGATCACGAGCGGCTCGACGCCTGGGAGGCCGCGGCCAGCGGCCGGGCGCCGATCGTCATCGGCACCCGCTCGGCGATCTTCACGCCCCTGGCCGCGCCCGGCGCGATCATCGTCGACGAGGAGCACGACGGTTCCTTCAAGCAACAGGAGGGGTTGCGCTACCACGCCCGTGACCTGGCCGTGGCCCGCGCCCATCATCACGGCATCCCGCTGGTGCTGGGCAGCGCCACGCCGTCGCTGGAGACCCTGCACCGGGCCCAGAGCGGCGACTACCGCCACCTGCGCCTGACCCAGCGCGCCAGCCGCCACGCCCCGGCACGCCTGGAGCTGGTCGACCTACGCGGCCGCACCCGCCGGGGCGGGCTGATTCCGCCGGTGCTCGAGGCCGTCGAGGAGACCCTGGCCGCCGGCCATCAGGTGCTGGTGTTCATCAACCGCCGCGGCTTCGCCCCGACGCTCAGCTGCCACGCCTGCGGCTGGCTCGCCGAGTGCGACCACTGCGACGCCCGCCTGACCCTGCATCGCCAGCCGCCGCTGCTGGCCTGCCACCACTGCGACCAGCGCCGCGCCCTGCCCGACGCCTGCCCCGACTGCGGCAGCGCCGACCTGCGCCCGCTGGGCAGCGGCACCGAGCGCACCGAGGAAACGCTGGCCGAGCGCTTCCCCGACGTGCCGGTGCACCGCATCGACCGCGACAGCACGAGGCGCCGCGACGCCCTGGAGCAGACCCTCACCGAGGTGCGCCGCGGCGAACCCTGCCTGCTGGTGGGCACCCAGATGCTGGCCAAGGGCCATCACCTGCCCCACGTCACCCTGGTGGTGGTGGTCAACGCCGACGCCGGCCTCTATGCCAGCGACTTCCGCGCCCTGGAGCACAGCGCCCAGCTGCTCGAGCAGGTGGCCGGCCGCGCCGGCCGCGCCGCTCACCCGGGCCGGGTGCTGGTGCAGACCATGCACGCCGACGACCCGCACCTGCGCCTGCTCTCGGCCCGCGGCTACGACGCCCTGGCCGAGCAGCTGCTGGAGGAACGCCGCGTCGCCGCCCTGCCGCCGTTTCGCTTCCTGGCGCTGCTGCGCCTGGAGGGCGCCCAGGAGGCGGCGGTCACCGAGCTCGGCGGCCGCGCCGCCGAGGCGCTGCGCGAGCACCTCAAGGCGCGCGAGCTGGACGTGGACTGCCTGGGCCCGGTACCGGCCCCCATGGAGCGCCGCCAGAACCGCTACCATCTGCAGCTGATGCTCGGCGCCGGGAAACGCAGCCGGCTCCACGAGGCCGGCGCCTGGCTGGCCGCCTGGCTGGAAGCCGAACCGGCGGCGCGGCGGGTGCGCTGGTCGCTGGATATCGATCCGCAGACGCTGGCGTGAGGCGGAGGCGGAGGCGGAGGCGGAGGCACCAGCTTACCCCGAAGCCCGAAGCCCGAAGCCCGAAGCCCGAAGCCCGAAGCCCGAAGCCCGAAGCCCGAAGCCCGAAGCCACGGCTAGGGTTTAAAGCCCGCGCGCAATTGTCGATAATGTGCGGCCAAATGCCCGCCGACGGGCGACCGACACGCCCGCGCCACAGGACATCAGACTCCCCATGAAAGACACCATCATCTCCCTGCTGGAGGGCGCCCTGGACGAACTCAAGCGCCAGGACGTCCTGCCCTCCGAGCTCGCCCCGACCATCAAGGTCGATCCGACCAAGGACAAGGCCCACGGCGACTACGCCACCAACCTGGCGCTGATGCTGGCCAAGCCCGCCGGCAGGAAGCCCCGTGAGCTGGCCGAGGCGCTGGTCGAGGCGCTGCCGGCAAGCGACGCCGTGTCGAAGGTCGAGATCGCCGGCCCCGGCTTCGTCAACTTCTTCGCCGCCACCGACGCCGCGGCCCAGGTCATCCGTCAGGTGCTGGACGAAGGCGACACCTTCGGCCGCAGCCTCAGCGGCCAGAGCCAGAAGGTGCAGGTGGAGTTCGTCTCCGCCAACCCCACCGGTCCGCTGCACGTCGGCCACGGCCGCGGCGCGGCCATCGGCGACAGCATCTGCCGCCTGCTCGAGGCGGTAGGCTATGACGTCACCCGCGAGTTCTACTACAACGACGCCGGCGCCCAGATCTCCAACCTGGCGCTCTCGGTGCAGGCCCGCGTCAAGGGCATCGACCCCGAGGACGACGGCTGGCCGGCCGACGGCTATCGCGGCGGCTACATCATCGACGTGGCCAACAGCTACCTGGCCGGCGACACCATCCACGCCGACGACCGCCACGTCACCGGCACCGCCGACCCGGACGACCTGGACGCCATCCGCGAGTTCGCCGTGGCCTACCTGCGCCGCGAGCAGGACCTCGACCTGCGCGCCTTCGGCGTCGAGTTCGACGTCTACTTCCTCGAGTCCTCGCTGTACCGCGACGGCAAGGTGGCGGCCACCGCCGAGCGCCTCGCCGAGAAGGGCCACACCTACGAGCAGGACGGCGCCACCTGGCTGCGCACCACCGACTTCGGTGACGACAAGGACCGGGTGATGCGCAAGCAGGACGGCCACTACACCTACTTCCTGCCCGACGTCGCCTACCACCTCGACAAGTGGCAGCGCGGCTTCACCACCGTGATCAACGAGCAGGGCGCCGACCACCACTCCACCGTGACCCGCGTGCGCGCCGGCCTGCAGGCGCTGGAGGCCGGCATTCCCCAGGGCTGGCCCGACTACGTGCTGCACCAGATGGTGATGGTCACCCGCTCCGGCGTGGAGGTGAAGCTCTCCAAGCGCGCCGGCAGCTACGTCACCGTGCGCGACCTGATCGACGAGGTCGGCCGCGATGCCACGCGCTTCTTCCTCGCCGCGCGCCGCGCCGACTCCCAGCTGACCTTCGACATCGACCTGGCCCGCTCGCAGTCCAACGACAACCCGGTCTACTACGTGCAGTACGCCCACGCCCGCGTGTGCAGCATGCTGCGCAAGGCCGAGTCGCTCGCGCAGCCGTTCGACCACGCCCAGGCCATGGACCACCTGGCGCGCCTGGAGGCCGAGCAGGAGAAGGCGCTGATGAACCGCCTGGCCCGCTACCCGGAAGTGGTCGCCCACGCCGCCGCCAGCCGCGAGCCGCAGCAGATCGCCCAGTACCTGCTCGACCTCGCCGCCGAGTTCCACACCTGCTACAACGCGGTGAAGGTGATGGTCGAGGACGACGCCCTGCGCAACGCCCGCATGGCGCTGTTCCTCGCCGCCCGCCAGGTGCTGCGCAACGGCCTGGACCTGATGGGCGTCGGCGCCCCCGAGGAGATGTAAGCCATGGCCAGCCGCAAGCCCGCCGCCAACAGCCGCAAGCGAGGCGCCACCAGCTCCCGGAAGGCCCCCGCCAAGGCATCCGCCCCGCGGCGCGGCGTGCCCGGCTGGCTATGGGGACTGACCGGTCTGGTGGCCGGCTTCCTGATCTCGCAGCACCAGCACGGCACCGCCCCCTGGCAGGACGGCCCGGCCTCGCCGACGCCCATCGCCACCGGCGAGGCCCCACCCCCGTCCGCCCGTCCCGGCGACGCGGCGCCGGCGGACGACGAGCCGCCGATGCCGACCTTCGAGTTCTATACCCTGCTGCCGGAGTCCGAGGTCATCGCCCCGGGCGAGCAGACGGCCTCTTCCACGGCCACGCCACCGCCGCGCCCTGCCAGCAACGAGGACGAGGGCTCGAGCGCCGGGTCCGTCTCGGCCGACGACCCGATCGCCCAGGTGATCGCCGCCAACAGCGCGCCAGCCGAGGACACGACCCGCAGCGCCGAGGACGGCAAGCGCTACGTGCTGCAGGCGGCCTCGTTCCGTCAGTCCGGCGACGCCCGGCAGCTGGCCGGCCGCCTCAAGGACTTCGGCCTGCTGGCCAACATCAGCGAGGTCCAGACCGGCGACGGCGCAACCTGGCATCGGGTCCAGGTCGGCCCCTACCGGGACCGCCGGGAGCTGTCCCGGGCCCGCGACCTGATGTCCACCCAGGGCATCGAGCCGCTGCTCATCCAGCTGCAGTGACGCGCCGCGCTTGAATTCCGGGCCCGGCGCCCACACCTCCCCAGTAGCTCATGCACGGCGCCGCCCCTCGCGGCGCCGCAGGGGAATCGCCGGCACGCACCGGCGAGCGGCGCGACATGCCTCGCCCGCGCCCCGTGTTCCGCCATTCCCAAGTCATCGGGAGCCGAACGCTCCCTCAAGGAGAGTCCCCTCCATGACCACGATCGTTTCCGTGCGTCGCGGCGACCAGGTGGCGCTGGCCGGCGACGGCCAGGTGTCGCTGGGCAACACCGTGATGAAGGGCAACGCCAGCAAGGTGCGTCGCCTGTACCGCGGCCAGGTACTGGCCGGCTTCGCCGGCGGCACCGCCGACGCCTTCACCCTCTTCGAGCGCTTCGAGGCCCAGCTCGAGAAATACCAGGGCCACCTGACCAAGGCCGCCGTGGAGCTGGCCAAGGAATGGCGCACCGACCGCGCCCTGCGCCGCCTCGAGGCGCTGCTGGCCGTGGCCGACAAGAACGCCTCGCTGATCATCACCGGCAACGGCGACGTGGTGGAGCCCGAGCGCGGCATCATCGCCATCGGCTCCGGCGGCAACTTCGCCCTGTCCGCGGCCCGCGCCCTGCTCGAGAATACCGAGCTGTCGCCCCGCGAGATCACCGAGAAATCGCTGGAGATCGCCGGCGACATCTGCGTGTTCACCAACCACAACGTCACGCTGGAAGAGCTCTGATCATGACCCAGATGACCCCGCGCGAGATCGTCCACGCCCTGGACCAGTACATCATCGGCCAGCAAGACGCCAAGCGCGCCGTGGCCGTGGCGCTGCGCAACCGCTGGCGCCGCATGCAGCTCGACGACGAGCTGCGCCAGGAGGTCACGCCCAAGAACATCCTGATGATCGGCCCCACCGGCGTGGGCAAGACCGAGATCGCCCGCCGCCTGGCCAAGCTGGCCCGCGCGCCCTTCATCAAGGTCGAGGCCACCAAGTTCACCGAGGTGGGCTACGTCGGCCGCGACGTCGAGTCGATCATCCGCGATCTCACCGAGGCCGCCATCAAGCTGGTCCGCGAGCAGGCCAAGGAAGAGGTCGGCCATCGCGCCGAGGACGCCGCCGAGGACCGCATCCTCGACGCCCTGCTGCCGCCGCCCCGCGGCCAGGAGAACGAGCCGCGCACCGAGAACGCCACCCGCCAGTCGTTCCGCAAGAAGCTGCGCGAGGGTCAGCTCGACGACAAGGAAATCGACATCCAGGTGACGCCACAGGCCCAGGGCATGGACATCAACACCCCGCCGGGCATGGAGGAGATGACCAGTCAGCTGCAGAACCTGTTCTCCAGCATGGGCAAGCAACAGACCGAGACCCGTCGGGTGGCGGTCAAGGACGCCTTCGCGCTGCTGCGCGACGAGGAGGCCGCCAAGCTGGTCAACGAGGACGACATCAAGCAGCGTGCCATCGAGGCCGTCGAACAGCACGGCATCGTCTTCCTCGACGAGCTCGACAAGGTCGCCAAGGGCAGCGCCAACTCCAGCGGCGGCGAGGTCTCCCGCGAGGGCGTGCAGCGCGACCTGCTGCCACTGATCGAGGGCTCCACCGTGTCCACCAAGTACGGCATGGTGAAGACCGATCACGTGCTGTTCATCGCCTCCGGTGCCTTCCACCTGTCGCGCCCGTCGGACCTGATCCCCGAACTGCAGGGCCGCCTGCCGATCCGCGTCGAGCTCGACGCCCTGACGCCGGACGACTTCAAGCGCATCCTCACCGAGCCGTCCGCGGCGCTGACGCGCCAGTACCAGGCGCTGATGGCCACCGAGGGCCTGGACGTGACCTTCACCGACGATGGCATCGCGCGCATCGCCGAGATCGCCTGGAAGGTCAACGAAGGCACCGAGAACATCGGCGCCCGCCGCCTGCACACGGTCATGGAACGCCTGCTCGAGGAGGCCTCCTACCAGGGCGGCGACCTGGGCAGCCCGCTGACCATCGACGCCGCCTACGTTGATTCCCAGCTCGGCGAGCTGGCGATGGACGAGGATCTGTCGCGGTATATCCTCTAAGCCATGAGCGACGGGCTTCGGGCCCCGAGCGGCTCGAAGCTCGAAGCTCGAAGCTCGAAGCTCGAAGCTCGAAGCTCGAAGCTCGAAGCTCGAAGCTCGAAGCCAGGAGTCTCATCATGACGGCCCCGATCCCCACCCGAGTGCACTACCACAAGCAGGCCCGCGAGCTGGAGCTGACCTATGAAGGCGGCGAGAGCCACCGGCTGTCGGTGGAGTACCTGCGTGTATTCTCCCCCTCCGCCGAGGTGCGCGGCCACGGCCAGGGTCAGGAGACCCTGCAGGTCGGCAAGAAGCACGTCGGCCTGGCCAACATCACCCAGGCCGGCCGCTACGCGCTCAAGCTGCACTTCGACGACGGCCACGACAGCGGCCTCTACAGCTGGGACTACCTGCACGAGCTGATCGAGCACCAGGAGGCCAACTGGGCCGACTACCTGCAGCGCCTCGAAGACGCCGGGGCCTCGCGGGAAGCGCTCGGCATCGAGATCAAGCAGCTGTAGGGGAAAGCCCCGTCGTCAAGACAAGCCCCCCCGGGGGGCGCTACAATGCGGCCCAACACGCGGGGCCGTCGGCCTCGCCCCCATTGTGCAGCTGACCCGGGAGCCTCCCTCGCATGACCCCCAGCGACAAGCGCACCACCCACTTCGGTTACCAGGAAGTTCCGGTCGACGAGAAGGCCTCACGCGTGGCCGACGTCTTCCACTCCGTCGCCGCCCGCTACGACGTGATGAACGACCTGATGTCGTTCGGCATCCACCGGGTGTGGAAGCGCCTGACCATCGAGCGCGCCGGCGTCCGCCCGGGACACAGCGTGCTCGACATCGCCGGCGGCACCGGCGACCTGACGCTGAAGTTCTCGCGGCTGGTCGGTCCCCGGGGGCGCGTGGTGCTGGCCGACATCAACGAGTCGATGCTGCGGGTCGGGCGCGACAAGCTGCTCGATCGGGGCGTCGGCGGCAACGTCGAGTACGTCCAGGCCAACGCCGAGACCCTGCCCTTCCCGGACAACACCTTCGACTGCATCA
Organism: Halomonas halophila; assembly: GCF_030406665.1. Lineage (NCBI taxonomy): Bacteria > Pseudomonadati > Pseudomonadota > Gammaproteobacteria > Oceanospirillales > Halomonadaceae > Halomonas > Halomonas halophila. The sequence goes on from NZ_CP129121.1 coordinate 3,050,131, forward strand.
CCATCGCCTTCGGCCTGCGCAACGTCACCGACAAGGACGCCGCCCTGCGCTCCATGGCGCGGGTGCTCAAGCCCGGCGGCCGGCTGCTGGTGCTGGAGTTCTCCAAGCCCGACAACCCGCTGCTGAGCCAGGCCTACGACCAGTACTCCTTCCGCCTGCTGCCGCGCATGGGCGAGCTGGTGGCCGGCGATGCCGAGAGCTACCGCTACCTCGCCGAGTCGATCCGCATGCACCCCGACCAGGACACCCTGAAGGGCATGATGGAAGACGCCGGCCTGGAGCGGGTCGAGTACACCAATCTCACCGGCGGCATCGTCGCCCTGCACCGCGGCATCAAGCTGTGAGGACGAGATGGCGCTGACACCGACCCTGCTGCTGGGCGGCCTCGAGCGCAGCCTCAACGCCCTGCTCGCCCGCGACCCCGCCGCCCCCGCCCGCCTGGAACGCCTCGCCGGACAGCGCCTGCTGGTGCGCCTCGAGGCCTCCTCGCTGGCCGTGGCCATGGCCTACCACGCCCAGGGCGTGGACCTGTTGCGCCCGGATGACGAGCCCGAGAACGCCTTCGACGCCGTCGTCGAGCTCGACCCGGAAACCCTGGGCGAGCTGCTCGGTGGCGCCTCGGTGGAACGGCTGATGTTCCAGGGCAAGCTCGTGGTGCGCGGGCATATCCCGCTGCTCGAGGCGACCCGCGACCTGCTGCTCGACCTCGACCTGGACTGGGAGGGCGAGCTGGCCCGCTGGCTCGGCGACGTGCCGGCCCACAGCCTGGCCGAGGGCATGCGCAGCCTCGGCCGCTGGGGCCTGCGCACCCGCCAGGAGCTGTGCGCCGACGTCTCCGAGTACGTCTTCGAGGAGGCCCGGCTGCTGCCCGGCCGTCACCAGTTCGAGGGACTGCGCGACCACCTCACCGAGCTGGAGGTCGCCACCGACCGACTCGAGGCACGCCTGGAGCGCCTGCGCCGACGCCTCACCGCCGAGGGAGGCGGCGCATGATCCGGCGGCTCGCGCGCATCGCCTGGGTGGTCACCCGCTATCGCCTGGACACCCTGATTCCCAAGGAACGGCTGCCCTGGTGGCTGCGCGGCCTGCTGACCCTGTCGCCGCTGCGGCTGATCCCCGTGGGCCAGCGCCCCCGGGGCGAGCGGCTGCGCCTGGCGCTGGAGACCCTGGGGCCGATCTACGTCAAGTTCGGCCAGGTGCTGTCGACCCGCCGCGACCTGTTCCCCGACGACATCGGCGACGAGCTGCGCCGCCTGCAGGACCAGGTGCCGCCCTTCCCCGGCCACCTCGCTCGCGGGCTGGTCGAGGAGGAGCTCGGCATGCCGCTGGAACAGGCCTTCGCAGAGTTCTCGTCCGAGCCGCTGGCCTCGGCCTCGGTGGCCCAGGTGCATGCCGCCCAGCTGCCCGACGGCGAGGAAGTGGTGGTCAAGATCATCCGCCCCGGCATCGAGCGCGTGATGCGCCAGGACATGGCCCTGATGTACCGGCTGGCCGCCGGCCTGGCACGCATTCCCGAGGCGCGCCGGCTGCGCCCGGTGGAGGTGGTCCGCGACTACGAGTCGACCCTGTTCGACGAGCTGGACCTGACCAAGGAAGCGGCCAACACCTCCCAGCTCAAGCGCAACTTCAAGGGCTCGCCGCTGCTGTTCGTGCCGACGATCCACTGGGCGCTGACCCGCCGCCGGGTGATGGTCCAGGAACGTATCCACGGCATCCCAGTGGCCGACCTCGCGGCCCTCGAGGCCCAGGGCACCGACCTGCGCCGGCTGGCCGAGCGCGGCGTGGAGATCTTCTTCACCCAGGTGTTCCGCGACAACTTCTTCCACGCCGACATGCACCCGGGCAACATCTTCGTGTCCCGCGAGACACCGTGGAACCCCCAGTACATCGCCATCGACTGCGGCATCGTCGGCAGCCTGACCCGCGAGGATCAGGACTACCTGGCGCGCAACCTGCTGGCCTTCTTCCACCAGGACTACTACGAGGTAGCGGCGCTGCATATCGAGTCGGGCTGGGTCAGCGAGGACACCCGGGCCAACGAGTTCGCCGCCGCGGTGCGCACCGTGTGCGAACCGATCCTCGAGAAGCCGCTCAAGGACATCTCCTTCGGCCAGGTGCTGCTGGGCCTGTTCCAGACCGCCCGGCGCTTCAACATGGAGGTCCAGCCGCAGCTGGTGCTGCTGCAGAAGACCCTGCTCAACATCGAGGGCCTGGGCCGCCAGCTGTATCCGGACCTCGACCTGTGGGCCACCGCCAAGCCCTACCTGGAAGACTGGATGAAGGAGCGCGCCGGCGCCCGCGGGCTGTGGGAATCCATGAAGCGCCAGGCGCCCGAGCTCTCGCGCCAGCTCCCCGAGCTGCCGGTGCTCGCCCACCAGGCGCTGGCCCGAGCCGAGCATGGCCACCAGCAGCGCCAGCGACAGGGCGAGGCCCTTGGCGCCATCCAGCGTGGCCTGGAAAGCCAGGCCCGCCGCCAGCGCCGGCTGCGCCTGGGGCTGCTGATCGCGGCCGCGGCACTCGCCTGGCAGCCGCTGGTCCAATGGGCAGACGGCCAGCCCTGGCCGGTGCTCGGCGCGGCGGCCATCGGCGCCCTGCTGCTGGCCTGGAACTGATCCACCTACTGCAACGGAAACGTCTCATATGAGCGATATTCTCGACCGCCTCGACGAGGTCCTGACCAGCCGTCGCCAGGCCGCGCCCGACGACTCTTACGTGGCCAGCTTGCATCACAAGGGCCTGAACAAGATACTCGAGAAAGTCGGCGAGGAAGCCACCGAGACGCTGCTCGCGGCCAAGGACGCCGAGCGAGGCGACGAGGCGGCCCGTCAGGCGCTGGTCGCCGAGACGACCGACCTGTGGTTCCACAGCCTGGTGATGCTGTCGCACATGGGGCTGAGCCATCGCGAGGTCCTCGACGAGCTGTCTCGCCGCTTCGGCCTGTCCGGCCACGACGAGAAGGCCGCGCGGCCACGTTAGGTTTTGGACGAAAAGTCGGCGAGCGATGGCCAGACAAGGCAAAAATCGACGAGAAGACGGAGTTTACGCGGTGTAAATGAGTACTTAGAGCCGATTTTTAACACCGTATGGACGAGCGCAGACAGTTTTCGTACAGAACCTAGACACCGACGCCGGGCTCCCGGCGCCCCAACCTGAGGTATTCCCTATGTTAGGCGGCATCAGTATCTGGCAACTCCTGATCGTCCTCGGCATCATCATCCTGATCTTCGGCACCAAGAAGCTGCGCAACGTCGGCGGCGATCTGGGCGGCGCGGTCAAGGGCTTCAAGAAGGCCATGGGCGAGGAAGAGAAGAGCGACGATAGCGACAAGTCCCAGGCCCAGGTGCGCCACGACGACGAGGGCCGGACCTACGACGTCCACGCCGAGCGCAAGGCCGAGGAATCGGAAGAGCGCAAGTAAGCCGCCATGTTCGACATCGGCTTTCTCGAACTCCTGTTCATCGGCGTGGTGGGGCTGCTGGTGCTGGGTCCCGAGCGCCTGCCCAAGGCCGCCCGCACCACCGGGCTGTGGATCGGCCGCATCAAGCGCACGGTCTCCGGCATGCAGCGCGAGATCAACGCCCAGCTCGAGGCGGAGGAGCTGCGCCAGAAGCTCAACGAGCAGCAGAAGAAGCTCGACGAGGGCATCAACCGGGTCAAGCGCGACGTCGAACGCTCGGTGGAAACGCCCGCCGATCAGGGCGATCGCCGCGCCGGCGCCACCCCCGAGGAACACGCCGAGGCCTCGCCCGAGCGTCGCCTCGACGACGCCCTGGGGCGCGTTCGCCGGCAGGCCGATGATTCCGACGCCGACGCCCACGAGGACGCCTCTTCCCGATGAGCCAAACCGACGATTCCCAGGGCCCCGGACAGGCGCAGGCCCCGCTGATCGAGCACCTGATCGAGCTGCGCTCGCGGCTGCTGCGCGCGGTGATCGCGATACTCGTGATCTTCCTCGGCCTCTACGCCTTCGCCAACGACATCTACGCCTTCGTCGCCCAGCCGTTGATGGCGCTGCTGCCGGAAGGCTCGCGGATGATCGCCACCGAGGTGGCCTCGCCGTTCCTGGCACCCTTCAAGCTGACCCTGGTGGTGGCGGTGTTCATCGCCGTGCCCTTCGTGCTGCACCAGGCCTGGGCCTTCATCGCCCCGGGGCTGTACGACAACGAGAAGGCCCTGGCGCTGCCGCTGCTGGCCTCCAGCGTGGCGCTGTTCTATGCCGGGGCCGCCTTCGCCTACTACGTGGTCTTCCCGCTGCTGTTCCAGTTCTTCACCCAGACCGGGCCGGAGGACGTGGCGGTGATGACCGACATCAACCAGTACCTCAACTTCGTGCTCAAGCTGTTCTTCGCCTTCGGCGTGGCCTTCGAGATCCCGATCGCCACCTTCCTGCTGATCCTGAGCGGGGCGACCACGGTGGAGAGCCTGTCGAAGAAGCGCCCCTACGTGGTACTGGGCTGCTTCGTGATCGGCATGCTGATGACCCCGCCGGACGTGGTCTCCCAGAGCCTGCTGGCGGTGCCGATGTATCTGCTCTACGAGGTCGGCCTGCTGTTCGGCCGGCTGGTGCGTCGCAAGCGCGAGCGGCAAGCCGAAGGCGAGGATGACGCATAAGCCGCTGGACGCTGTTTAGCCATGCAGAGACGCAACACCCCCAGGCCTCGGCCCGGGGGTGTTTTTCTTCCCGCTTGAAGCTCACGGCTTACCGCTTCCGGCGCAGCCGGGTCACAGGTCCATCAGCTCGTCGATGCGATCCACCAGCTTGAAGATACCGGTGGCCGCCTCGCCCAGGCGGGTGGCGATCATGTAGGCCGGCGTGGTCACCACGCGATGTTCGAAGTCGACCACGATGTCCTCCACGCCACAGCTGCGATGCAGGCCGCCCATGCTGCTGATGGCGCCCGCCACGCCCGGATCGTGGCCGATGGTGACGGCAATGCCCGGCCCCAGCAGCCGCGGCACCATCACCGGCGCGATGCACATCAGGCCGATCGGCTTGCGGTCCTCGTGGAACTCGCCCAGCACGTCCACCAGCCCCTCATGGATCACCATGTCGGCGCCCGCCTCGGCGAAGTTGGAGAGATTCTTGGCCGCACCGAAGCCGCCTGGCAGGATGACGGCGTCGAACTCGTCGGCCTCCAGCTCGGCCAGCGGAGAGATCTCGCCGCGCGCCAGGCGCGCCGATTCGACCAGCACGCTGCGCCGCTCCTCGACCGCCTCGCCACTGCGATGGTCGATCACGTCGCTCTGGTCGATGTCGGGGGCGAAGCAGCGATAGCCGATGCCCAGCTGGTCCAGACGCAACAGGGTCAGGGTGGTCTCGTAGATCTCCGAGCCATCCTGAACACCGCATCCCGACAGAATGACCGCCACCTGCTTGCTCATTATGCGTCTCCTTGTGCGCCCCCCGCCGGTCGTCGACGGGGCCGATGAACATGAAGTCACCACTTTAGAGAGTCGCCGGTAGCGCGACAAGACGCGTCTTTCGGCGCCGGGGCGCGCTGATATACTCGAGAGAGTCCTGCTACCGGACGACTGTCATCATTTTGTCATTTATTGGCACCAGACTTGCCACGGCGGCCGAGCCCGGCCCCGCCTGCCCCTGATCGTCTCCGGCAACAGACGATGCGCGACGCCTCCCGGCGCCACGGGCAGGACGGCATCATGAACGATAACGCCCGACGAGCGACGCGGCCGCCCGCGGGCCGACGACAGGGTACTTCCATGGACGATTCACGTAACCCCGACACCTCGGTCACCTCCGAGCCCGCCGCGACAGGCGAGCTCCAGAGCGAGATGCCCACACCGCGCATCAACCAGACCCGCACAGGGATCAAGCCCAAGGCGTTGCCGGACCCCGAGGCCGACCTCGCCGATCCCGGCCTCTACTTCAACCGCGAGCTCTCCCATCTGCAGTTCAACGTGCGGGTGCTGGAGCAGGCCCTGGACGAGGCGCATCCGCTGCTCAACCGGTTGATGTTCCTGCTGATCTTCTCCTCGAACATGGACGAGTTCTTCGAGATTCGCGTGGCCGGCCTGAAGAACCAGATCATGGTCGGCGACGCCTCCTCCGGCGCCGACGGTCGCTCGCCGCGCTCGATACTGAGCGAGATCTCGCAGATCGCCCACGAACAGGTCGATCGCCAGTACCGCATCCTCAACGACACCCTGCTGCCCGCCCTCGAGGGCCAGGGCCTGCGCTTCCGCCGCCGCGGCGACTGGAACGAGGCCCAGCGCGCCTGGGTCAAGGACTACTTCGAAAGCGAGATCATGCCGGTGATCAGCCCCATCGGCCTCGATCCCTCGCACCCCTTCCCGCGCCTGGTCAACAAGAGCCTCAACTTCATCGTCGAGCTCGAGGGCAAGGACGCCTTCGGCCGCGAGGGCGGCCTGGCCATCCTGCCCGCCCCGCGCTCGCTGCCCCGGGTGATCGCCCTGCCCGACGAGCTCTGCGAGGAAGGCTTCACCGAATACGTCTTCCTGTCGTCGATGATTCACGCCCACGCCGAGGAAGTGTTCCCCGGCATGAAGGTGAACGGCTGCTACCAGTTCCGTCTGACCCGCAACGCCGACCTCTCGGTGGACCCCGAGGACGTCTCCGACCTGGCCTCGGCGCTGCGCGGCGAGCTGCTCTCGCGCCGCTACGGCAGCGGCGTGCGTCTCGAGGTCGCCAACAACTGTCCCGACGAGCTGACCGAGTTCCTGCTCAAGCTGTTCAAGCTCGAGGAGGCCGATCTCTACCGGGTCAACGGCCCGGTGAACCTGACCCGCATGATGTCGGTGCTGGGCGAGGTGGAGCGCCCGGAACTGTGCTATCGCGCCTTCACGCCCGGCCTGCCCAAGGCGCTGCGCAAGCGCGACAGCGTGCTGCAGGCCATGGCCGAGCAGGACATCCTGCTGCACCATCCCTTCCACTCCTTCTCCCCGGTGGAGGAAATGCTGCGCGAGGCCGCCCGAGACCCCGAGGTGCTGGCCATCAAGCAGACCCTTTACCGCACCGGCGCCGACTCCCCCATCGTCAACGCCCTGGTGGAGGCCGCCGGCAACGGCAAGGAAGTCACGGTGGTGATCGAGCTGCGGGCGCGTTTCGACGAGGCCGACAACCTGGCCCTGGCCTCGCGCCTGCAGGAGGCCGGCGCCATCGTCATCTACGGCGTGATGGCCTACAAGACCCACGCCAAGATGATGCACATCGTGCGGCGCGAGAAGGGCCAGCTGCGCCACTATGCCCACCTGGGCACCGGCAACTACCACTCCAAGACCGCCAAGCTCTACACCGACTACAGCCTGCTGACCGCCAACCCGGTGCTGTGCGCGGACGTGCACAAGGTCTTCCAGCAGCTCTCGGGCATGGGCCGGGCGCGCCAGATCGAGAAGCTGCTGCATGCGCCCTTCACCCTTCACGAGCGCATCGTGGCAATGATCGACCGCGAGGCGGAATTTGCCCGCAAGGGAAAGCGCGCCCATCTGATCATCAAGTGCAACTCGCTCACCGAGCCCAAGCTGATCCAGGCCCTCTACCGGGCCTCCCAGGCCGGCGTGGAGTGCGACCTGATCATCCGCGGCATGTGCTGCCTGCGCCCCGGCCTGCCCGGCATCTCCGAGACCATCCGGGTGCGCTCGATCATCGGCCGCTTCCTGGAGCACACCCGTGTGTTCCACTTCCACAACGACGGCAAGCCCGAGACCTGGGGCTCCAGCGCGGACTTCATGGCCCGCAACATGTTCCACCGGGTCGAGACCTGCTTCCCGCTGCTTGACAAGAAACTCGCGGCCCAGGTGCGCAAGGACCTGGAGACCTACCTGGTCGACAACTGCCAGAGCTGGCTGCTGCAGCCCGACGGCACCTACGTCAAGCAGGCGCCCGGCGACGCCGCACCGATCAGCGCCCAGGAGACGCTGCTCTACGCCTACGCCGCCCACGCCTGACGGCTGGAGGCCGCCCGACGCAAGACGCCCCGCCAATGGCGGGGCGTCTTCGTTTCCGCGACGGCCATGCCGGTCAGACGGTCTCGCGCAGCTTCTCCGCAGCCGTGGTCAGCAGATGCTCGGTGGTGTCCCAGCCGATGCAGGCATCGGTGACCGAGACCCCGTGGCGCAGCGCGCCCGGCACCAGCGGCTGCTTGCCCTCGTGGAGGTGGCTCTCCAGCATCAGTCCCATCAGCGAGCCGTCGCCCGCCAGCCGCTGGTTGAGCACGTCGAGCATCACCTCGCTCTGGCGGCGATGATCCTTCTGCGCGTTGGCATGGCTGCAGTCGACTATCAGCCGCGGATTCTGGCCGGCGTCCTCGAGGGTCCGGCGCGCCGCCGCCACCTGGGGAGCGCGGAAGTTGGGCTCGCCGTGGCCGCCGCGCAGCACCGCATGGGTATGCGAATTGCCGGGTGTCTCGCACACCTCGGGGCGACCGTCGGGCCCCATGGCGAAGTGCTGGTGCGGATGGGCGGCGGCGCGCATGGCGTCGACCGCCACCTGCAGGTCGCCGCTGGTGGCGTTCTTGAAGCCGACCACCGCCTCCAGGCCGCTGGCCAGCTCACGATGCAGCTGGGACTCGGTGGTGCGGGCGCCGATCGCCACCCAGCTCAACAAGTCGTCAAGGTAGGGCGCCAGCATCGGCTGCAGCAGCTCGGTGGCCACCGGCAGGCCGAGCCCGGCGATCTCGCGCATCAGCGAGCGGGAGAGCTCGAGGCCGCGAGCCAAGTCGCCGCTGCCGTCCAGGTCCGGGTCGTAGGCCAGCCCCTTCCAGCCGACGGTGGTGCGCGGCTTTTCGACGTAGACCCGCATCACCGGCAGCAGGCGATCCTCGACCCGCGGCGCCAGCTCGACCAGGCGGCGGGCGTACTCGAGGGCAGACTCGGGATCGTGGATCGAACAGGGCCCGACGACCACCAGCAGGCGGTCGTCACGCCCGGCCAGGATATCGCGGATGGCCTGGCGCTGACCCTCGATGCGCCGGGCCAGGGCCGGCTCGAGCGGCAGGGCGTGGTGGAGCTCCGCCGGCGTGGGCAGCGGGTTGGCGGTGCGGCGGACCGGGGCGGATTCAGCGGTGGTGGCGAGGGAAACGGGGGCATTCATGGGGCATCAACTCCGTGAGCGTGAAGGTCGGGACAAGGTCATGCCACCGGCAAGCCCACGGTCGGAGGTGGCGCACTGAGCCGACCGCTCGTCGATAAATCGCCAGCCATAGCCGTAATAGTCCCGGCCCAGGATGCGGAACTCGGCGTGGTGGCGATCGAATGCGGTCATGAAACTCTCCTCGAGTGTTGAATACCAGAAACGCAGAACCCCCGGGCGGGGCTGCCGTCCGGGGGTTCTGAGTCTCGGAGGCAACCCTGGGCGGGCGTGCCTCGCGGCGTCGTCCTGTACGATCAGGACACGGCCGCCGGCACGCCGGCGCTAAACCAATAGCCCTGCCAATAATAGGCGTCACCGACGACGGTCTCGTGACCACGGGCCATCGCCGCCGGGAAGGCGGTCATCGGGCGGCGCGGGATCAGGGACAGGCTCGGTGTCATGGGACTCTCGATGTTTCGCGACGGTTCGCGTGAGGGTGATCCTGAATATCAGACTCCATCCTGCCCGCTCCCGGGCCGGATGGCAAGGCTCAGCCGGTGGCGAGCCGGATCCAGGCGATGGTACCCGGCAGGCCGCTCATGCCGATCAGCACCACCAGCCCCAGGAAGACGGACAGCAGCCCGCTGTCGTCCTTGACGTCATCGTCATGCTGCGCCATGGGCCCCTCCTCGCATCGTCGGCGGCTATCGCCAGTCTAGGCGCTGCTCGCCGGATCGGCGAGCCGACCCACTAGCGAAGATGCCGTCCGCCGTCGACCGGCAGGGTGATGCCCGTCACGTAGCGGTTATCCAGCAGGTAACGCAGGCTCTGATGGATCACGCCCGGCCCCGGGATCAGCCCCATCGCCGACTTGGCCCGAGCCTTCTCGGCGTAGGCCTCGTCGTCGTCCTCGTTGAGCATGATCATCGCCGGGGCGATGGCGTTGACCTGGATCGACGGCGCGTACATGGCAGCGAACGACAGCGTCAGGTTCTCGAGCCCGGCCTTGGAGGCGGCATAGGCGGCGTGCTTGCGCGAGCCCTTGCTGGCGACGAAGTCGGTCATGTGAACGATGTCGCGCATCGGCTCGCTGCAAGCCTCGAGCAGCTCGCGGGCGCCGAGGTTGATCAGGTACGGCGCCAGCATGTGCACCCGGAACAGCCGTTCGAAGTTGTCCCCGGCCTCGGGCCCGGCCACATCGGGCGCCCAGTCGCTGGCGTTGTGGACGATGGCACGCAGCGAGGACGTCTCGGCCTTGAGCCGCTCGAGGAAGTCCTCGATGCCGGCCTGGCTGTCGAAGTCGGCCTGCAGGGTGACGACGCCACGGCGCCGCAGCGCCTCGAGCGCCTCGCGCTCGCGACGGTAGCTGACGATCACCGGATGGCCCTCGTCGATCAGCCGCTCGGCGCAGTGGCGCCCCAGGCGCTGGGCGCCGCCGGTGATCAGGATCGGCGAGGCGCTCATGCCCGGCCTGCCCTCACCAGGCTGCCCACGGTAGGCACCAGCGGGTCGCGCGGCGCATAGGCGAAGACGTCGGAGAACACCCGCGACGGCTCGAGCCCCAGCGAGGCCAGCACGTCGACGCAGGCATAGACCATGCCCGGCGAGCCGGAGAGATAGACGTCATGGCCGGAGACGTCGACGTCGTCGAGCGCCTCGCCCAGCGCCGCGTCGATGCGCCCGGCATGGCCCTGGACGCGCTCGTCGGCGAAGTCGTCGCCCATGCCCTGCTCGCTGACGCCGTGGAAGGTCAGGTTCGGATGCTGGGACGCCCACTCCCGGGCCAGGCTCTCGAGATAGAACTCGCGACGTTCCTTGGCCGCCCACCACAGGGCGATCTCGCGCGCCGGGTCGGCGTGCAGCGCCGCCTCGACGATCGCCTTCATCTGCGCGAAGCCGGTGCCGGCGGCCACCAGCAGCAGCGGGCGGGTGCTGTCCGGATCGAGCACGCAGTCGCCGCTCGGCAGCCGCAGGGTCAGGTGCTGCGCCTCCACCAGCAGCTCGCGCAGCCGCGCCGAGTTGGAGCGCTCCGGCCAGTGCTGGATGTGCAGCTCCAGCCGGCCGTCGCCCGCATGGGCATTGGCGATGGAGAACGGCACCCAGGTCTCGGGGTCGAGCGCCATCTCCAGATACTGGCCGGGCGCATGGGCCATGGCTTCGGCGCGGCCTTCCAGGCGCACCCGGAAGACGTCGGGGGTGAGGTCCTCGACCTCGACGACCTGGCAGGTCAGGGTCCTTGCCGTCATGAATGCCTCTTGTCGTTATCAGGGGTGTCGATGCCCAGCTCGTCCCAGCGTTCGCTGACGCGGGCCTTGACGGCCTCGTCCATGACGATGGGCGTGCCCCATTCGCGATCGGTCTCGCCGGGCCACTTGTCGGTGGCGTCCAGGCCCATCTTGGAGCCCAGCCCCGCCACCGGCGAGGCGAAGTCCAGATAGTCGATGGGGGTGTTCTCCACCATCACCGTGTCCCGCGCGGGGTCCATGCGGGTGGTGATGGCCCAGATCACGTCCTGCCAGTCGCGGGCGCTGACATCGTCGTCGAGCACCACCACGAACTTGGTGTACATGAACTGGCGCAGGAAGCTCCACACGCCCATCATCACCCGCTTGGCGTGGCCGGGGTATTGCTTCTTCATGGTCACCACCGCCATGCGGTAGGAGCAGCCTTCCGGGGGAAGGTAGAAGTCGACGATCTCGGGGAACTGGCGACGCAGGATCGGCACGAATACCTCGTTCAACGCCAGCCCCAGCACCGCGGGCTCGTCCGGCGGGCGGCCGGTGTAGGTGGAGTGATAGATGGCGTCGCGGCGCATGGTCATGCGCGTGACCGTGAACACCGGGAAGGTCTCCACCTCGTTGTAGTAGCCGGTGTGATCGCCGTAGGGGCCTTCCGGAGCGGTGTCGTCCGGATAGAGGAAGCCTTCGAGGATGATCTCGGCGGAGGCCGGCACCTCGAGGTCGGCGTGGCCGCACTTGACCAGCTCGGTGCGCGAGCCTCTCAAGAGCCCGGCGAAGGCGTACTCGGAGAGCGAATCCGGCACCGGCGTCACGGCGCCGAGGATGGTCGCGGGGTCGGCGCCCAGCGCCACCGCCACCGGGAAGGGCTCGCCGGGATGCTCGCGGCACCATTCCTGGAAGTCCAGGGCGCCGCCGCGATGGGACAGCCAGCGCATGATCAGGCGATTGCGCGAGAGCTTCTGCTGGCGGTAGATGCCGAGGTTCTGGCGCGACTTGTGCGGCCCCTTGGTGATCACCAGCGGCCAGGTGACCAGCGGCGCGGCGTCGCCGGGCCAGCAGTGCTGGATCGGCAGGCGGTCGAGGTCGACGTCATCGCCCTCGAGCACCACCTCCTGCACCGGCGCGCGCTTGAGCCGCTTGGGGCCCATGCTCATCACCTGCTTGTAGACCGGCAGCTTGTCGAGGGCATCGCGGAAGCCCTTGGGCGGCTCCGGCTCCTTGAGGAAGGCCAGCAGTTCGCCGACCTCGCGCAGCGCGGTGACGGACTCCTGGCCCATGCCCAGGGCGACCCGCTTCGGCGTGCCGAAGAGGTTGCCGAGCAGCGGCATGTCGTGTCCCTTGACGTTCTCGAACAGCAGCGCCGGTCCGCCGGCCCGCAGGGTGCGGTCGCAGATCTCGGTGATCTCCAGGTAGGGGTCCACCTCGGCGGTCACGCGCCTGAGCTCGCCCTGCTCTTCCAGCGCGGCGATGAACTCGCGCAGGTCCTTGTACTTCATGCGGCCTTCCCGTTATCCCGAACGACGCAAAAGGGGCAGCATAGCATGCTGCCCCTTCGGGATGCTGCGCCTGGCCGCCATGAGCCTGACCTATGGCCTGTCGAGCTCGGTCAGCTGGCCATCGGCGCGTCATGAGCGCAGCGGAGACAAGGCGAATCCGAGCGAGGGCCGCGGAGTGTACGAGCCGTACATGAGCAGGCCGAGCGAGGATTCAACGCCGTATCCGCAAGCGCAATAGCGCCGATCAGCGTCGCTTCATGGCCTCGAAGAACTCCAGATTGGTCTTGGTATCCTTCAGACGATCGATCAGGAACTCGGTGGCCGCGGTATCGTCCATCGGGTTGAGCAGCTTGCGCAGGATCCACATGCGCTGCATCTCGTCCTCGGAGGCGATCAGGTCCTCGCGGCGGGTGCCGGAGCGGCGGATGTTGAGGGCCGGATAGACGCGCTTCTCGGCGAGCTTGCGGTCCAGGTGGGCCTCCATGTTGCCGGTGCCCTTGAACTCCTCGAAGATCACCTCGTCCATCTTGGAGCCGGTATCGACCAGTGCCGTGGCGATGATGGTCAGGCTGCCGCCTTCCTCGATGTTGCGCGCCGCGCCGAAGAAGCGCTTGGGCTTCTCAAGGGCGTGGGCGTCGACGCCGCCGGTCAGCACCTTGCCTGAGGACGGCACCACGGTGTTGTAGGCGCGCGCCAGGCGGGTGATGGAGTCGAGCAGGATCACCACGTCCTTCTTGTGCTCGACCAGGCGCTTGGCCTTCTCGATCACCATCTCGGCGACCTGCACGTGGCGGGCCGGCGGCTCGTCGAAGGTCGAGGCCACCACTTCACCGCGCACGGTGCGCGACATCTCGGTGACCTCCTCGGGCCGCTCGTCGATCAGCAGCACGATCAGGTGACACTCGGGATTGTTGCGCGTGATCGAGGTGGCGATGTTCTGCAGCATCAGCGTCTTGCCCGCCTTGGGCGGCGAGACGAGCAGGCCGCGCTGGCCCTTGCCGATGGGGGCGGTCAGATCGATGATCCGCGCCGTGAGATCCTCGGTGGAGCCGTTGCCGATCTCCATGCGCAGCCGCTCCTGGGGGAACAGCGGCGTGAGGTTCTCGAAGAGGATCTTGTGCTTGGCGTTCTCGGGCTTGTCGAAGTTGATCTCGCTGACCTTCAACAGCGCGAAGTAACGCTCCCCTTCCTTGGGCGGACGAATCTTGCCGGAGATGGAGTCGCCCTTGCGCAGGTTGAAGCGCCGGATCTGGGAAGGCGACACATAGATGTCATCGGGGCCGGCCATGTAGGAACTGTCGGCGCTGCGCAGGAAGCCGAACCCGTCCTGCAGGATCTCCAGCACGCCGTCGCCGTAGATCGCCTCGCCGCTTTTGGCGTGCTTCTTGAGGATGGCGAAGATGATGTCCTGCTTGCGGGAACGCGCCAGGTTGTCGATGCCCATCTCGCGGGCGATCTCCAGGAGTTCCGGCACGGGCTTTTGCTTGAGTTCGGTAAGATTCATCGGTGTGTTCAGAAGTTGCTCGTGAAAGCCGGGCAGTCGTGCGCCGTATGGGATAAAGAGGCGAGACGTTAACGCCGCGTGGATGCGTTCAGAGCCCGGACAGGCTGCCTCTCGTCGGATGCGGGTCATGGCCACGGGCGGGCGACCGCTGAGGGTGCCGGGCCAGTCTCGGGAGCGAGGGAGCAGGTTCGTTTTCGCCTGAAATCAGCGCAGCGGGCCATGGGCCGGGAAGAGGGCTGATTGCAGAGGGCTATCTGACGACTTGGAAAAAATGACCGTGGCGTGGTGGCCATGGGCGGTCGGGAAGCATTCGGAACAGGCGAACGCCCCGATACTAGTCAAGGGCGACGGGAAACGCAATACCCGCGCCGAGCCCGCTCCGGCGCGATTGACAAGCCCGATGGACGACCGCAACCTTTTTGGCCAGTCTCCCTGAAGGACCCGCCATGACCGCGCCCAAGGACCGGCACGACGCCGATGCCAGCGAGCTCGAGCTCGCCCCCCGCCGACTCGCCGCCATCGATCTCGGCTCGAACAGCTTTCACCTGCTGGTCGCCAACTATCGCGACGACCGCCTGCAGGTCGTCGCCCGGCAGGGCGACAAGGTCCAGCTGGCCGCCGGCATCGACGAGGACGGTCAGCTCAACGAGGACGCCATGACCCGGGCACTGGACTGCCTGGCCCGCTTCGCGCCCTTCCTCGAGGGCATCGCCCCGCCCGACCTGCGGGTGGTCGGCACCAACGCCCTGCGCGACGCCGACAACAGCCAGGAGTTCATCGATCGCGCCGAGGCCCTGCTGGGTACCCGCATCGAGATCATCGCCGGCCGCGAGGAAGCCCGCCTGATCTATCTGGGCGCCGCCCACGCGGTGGCCGAGGACGGCCGCCGTCTGATCATCGACATCGGCGGCGGCTCCACCGAGTTCATCATCGGTGAGCACTTCGAGCCCCAGGCCCTGGAGAGCCTGAGCATGGGCTGCGTGACCTTCACCCGTCGCTTCTTCGACGGCGGCGAGATCACCGAGAAGCGCATGCGCCGCGCCGAGCTGGCCGCCCTCTCCGAGCTCGCCAACATCCAGAAGCCCTTCCAGAAGCTCGGCTGGAGCGACCCGGTCGGCTCCAGCGGCACCATCAAGGCCGCCGCGGCGGTGATCGCCGCCGCCGGCAAGTCGCCCGAGGGCGTGATCACCCGCCAGGGCCTGGCCGACCTGCGCAAGCGGCTGCTCAAGTGCAAGCGCCTGGACAGGGTCGCCATGGACGGCCTCAAGGCCGATCGCGCCCGGGTCTTCCCCGCCGGCATCGCCATCCTCGGCGCCATCTTCGAGGCCTTCGACCTGGAGGAGATGCGCTATTCCGACGGCGCCCTGCGCGAGGGCGTGCTCTACGACCTGGCTGGCCGCAACAGCCCCGAGGACTCGCGGCTCAAGACCCTGGCCAATCTCGAGCGCGTCTACGGCGTCGACGCCCGTCAGGCCGACAACGTCGCCGCCACGGCGCTGGCACTGTTCGCACAGGTGCGCGAGGCCTGGCGGCTGGACGAGGATCAGGCGCGCTTCCTGGAATGGGCCAGCCGGCTCCACGAGGTGGGCCTGGCCATCTCCCACAGCCAGTTCCACCGCCACGGCGCCTACCTGCTGGAGCACTCCGACCTGGCCGGCTTCTCGCGCCCCGAGCAGCGGCAGCTGGCTTTCCTGGTCCGCGCCCACCGGCGCAAGTTCCCGCACAAGGAATGGCAGGCCCTGCCCGCCGCCGAGCGCCCCGCGATGTCACGGCTGGCCCGGCTGCTGCGCCTGGCGGTGATCCTCAACCACTCGCGCCCCGAGCAGCCGCCCGAGACACCCACGCTCACGACCGACGACGGGGACGCCCTGCGACTGCACCTCGAGGCGGAGCAGGACCCCAGCCTGCTGCTCGCCGACCTGGAGCAGGAAGTCGCCTACCAGCAGGCCGCCGACCTGACGCTGATCCTTGCCACCGACTGACCCTGGCCCCGGCTGAGCCCGCTCAGCCGCGTCGCCAGCCCTCGGCGCAGGCCAGCCAGCCCGAGGGCCGCCCCACCGCGACCGCGTCGTCGCCATGCCAGGCGACGATCAGCCCGGTCCGCTCCCAGGGCGGCAGCCCCCACTCCTGCAACAGGCGCTTGAGATCGCGGCGCCCTCGGCCCGCCAGGCGCAGCCGCTCGCCGCCGACCCGCGGCGCCAGCGACAGGGTCGCCGGCCGGCCATCCTGGCGGCACAGGCCGCGCTCGAGCGGCCCCAAGGGTGTCACAAGCGGCACGCGGCCATCCCAGTCGGCGCGCCATTCGGCCGGCAGCGACACGACCGGCGCCAGCAGATACAAGCTCCCGCGCCAGACCCGCGCCTCGGCGCCCGCCCAGACGACGCGCACCTCGGCGTCGCGGCGCGCCTCGAGCTGCTCAAGCAACGTCGCCAGCCGAGCGGCCGGCGGCCGCGGCAGCCCCCGTCGCTCCAGGCAGTGGCGGATCAGCAGGCGACGGCGCGGCGCCGAGAGCGCCAGAAGGTCGTCGAGGGGCAGGCAGGACGGCTCGCCCCCCAGCCGTGCCAGGTCCTCGGCGGCGAATTCCTCGAGCAGGCCATCGGCCTCGCCGGCATGCGCCGCGCTGCGGGCCAGCCCCGCCGCGGCGTGCGGCCAGCGCTCGGCCAGCAGCGGCAGCGCCCGATGGCGCAGGAAATTGCGATCCAGCGCGGTGTCGCTGTTGCTCGGATCCTCGACCCAGGCGAGATTCAGACGCCGGACCTCGGCTTCCAGCGCCGCGCGGGAAACGTCGAGCAGCGGGCGCACGCGGCGGCGCCCGGCGAGATCATGCACCGCCGGCATCGCCGCGAGCCCGCGTGGGCCGGCGCCGCGCAGCGCCGCCAGCAGGAAGGTCTCGGCCTGATCATCGCGATGCTGGGCCAGCCACAGGGTCTCGCCGGCGCCGACGCGCCGGGCGAAGGCCCTATGGCGCGCGGCCCGCGCCTCGCCCTCGAGCCCAAGCCCCGCCTTGGCATCGACCGCGGCACGCTCCACGAACAGCGGCACCCCGAGCCGCGAGCACAGCCACCGGCAGTGGCGTTCGAAGTCGTCGCCGGCGGCCTGCAGGCCGTGATGCACGTGCAGCGCCCGCAGCGGGCGCGGATGACGCCGGCAGGCCTCGGCGGCCAGGGTCAGCAGCAGCGCGGAATCGAGCCCGCCGGAGAGCGCCACCCAGACGCAGCGCCCCGGCGGGGTCTCCGCCAGGGCGCTGTCGATCGTGGCTTGCAGGGAAGAGGACGCGAGGCTCATGGGCAGGGAGAACGCTCAGGCATGTTGAAGGGGAAGCTTCCCCACGCCAGATACCGGCAACGGATGCCCCGAAGCCAGCGCCCTCTTCGAGCGAAGGCAAGGGCTAGGCCCGTTCCCGACGGGCCTACGCACTTCCCACATCCGTGTGGGTCGCAAGGCAAAAATCGGCAAGAAAGCGCAGTTTACTCGTCGGTAAATGAGCATTTCGTCCGGGCTGGCGCACCAGCCGATTTTTAACGCCGTATGGCCGAGCGCAGAAAGGGCTTTACACAGGGGCGCCGTAGCTCATCAGGCGCTTGTACCGCCGCTCGAGCAGCTCGTCGGTCTCCATGCCCTCGAGGCGTTCGAGGCTCTCGGTCAGCGCGGTGCGGATGCGCTCGGCGGTGTCCATCGGCTTGCGATGCGCGCCACCCAGCGGCTCGGGGATCAGGGTATCGACGAAGCCCAGCTCCTTGAGGCGCTCGGCGGTGATGCCCATGGCCTGGGCGGCCTCGGAGGCCTTCTCGGCGCTCTTCCACAGGATGGAGGCGCAGCCCTCGGGGGAGATCACCGAATAGGTGGAGTACTGCAGCATGGACAGCTCGTCGCACACGCCGATGGCCAGCGCGCCGCCGGAGCCGCCCTCGCCCACCACGGTGGAGACGATCGGCGTCTTGAGCCGCGACATCACCGCCAGGTTGTAGGCGATGGCCTCGGACTGGCCACGCTCCTCGGCGTCGATGCCCGGGTAGGCGCCCGGGGTGTCGATGAAGGTCAGCACCGGCATCCTGAAGCGCTCGGCCATCTCCATCAGGCGGCAGGCCTTGCGGTAGCCCTCGGGCCGCGGCATGCCGAAGTTGCGGCGCACCTTCTCCTTGACGTCACGGCCCTTCTGGTGGCCGATGACCATCACCGGCTTGTCGTTCAGCCGCGCCACGCCGCCGACCAGGGCGGCGTCGTCGGCGAAGTTGCGGTCGCCGTGCAGCTCGTCGAAGTCGGTGAAGACGTGCTCGAGGTAGTCGAGGGTGTAGGGACGCTGGGGATGACGCGACAGCTGCGACACCTGCCAGGCGGTCAGATCCTTGAAGATCGACTCGGTGAGCTTGCGACTCTTCTCCTCGAGCCGGCCGATCTCGTCGTTCAGGTTGACCTGGCTGTCGTTGCCGACCAGGCGCAGCTCCTCGATCTTGGCCTGAAGCTCGGCGATGGGCTGTTCGAAGTCTAGGTAGTTGGGGTTCATGGGATAGCCTTGTCTCGTCGGCCGAAGAGGCGACCGGGGGGAAGCGTCAAACGGTGTTCATTATCGCACCCTGACACGCCCACGCAAGGCGAGCCAGGGTGCCTGCACATTGTCGGTGCGTCGCGTGTCAACGGTAGCGCAGGCGCACGCCGTCCTGGCCCTCGACCTCGCGCAGGGCGATCAGCAGCTCGTCGGAGGGCGTGACCCGCCACTCCTCGGCCAGCTCCAGCCAGCCGCTGGCCGTGGCGCTGCGGTAGCGCAGCCGCACCGGCAGGCCCTCGCCGCTGCGGTAGGGAGCCAGGCTGTCGCGCAGGCTGTCCACCAGCCGGCCGTTGGCGCGTTCGCCGTCCAGCGCCAGCTCCACCGCCTGGCCGTAGCGGGTGCGGGCGTCGACCATCGGCGTGATCTCCTTGCCACGCAGGCGCAGGCCGCCCGAATAGTCGTCGCTCTGCACCTCGCCTTCGACGATCAGCACCTGGTCGGTGTCCAGGCGGTTGCGCACCTGATCGAACAGCTCGCCGAACAGCGAGGCCTCGATGCGGCCGGTGCGGTCGTCCAGGGTGACGAAGGCCATGGTGTCGCCGCGCTTGGACTTCATGGTGCGCATGCCGACCACCAGCCCGGCGACCCGCTGCGACTCCCTGGACGGCTTGAGGTCGCCGATGCGGGTGGAGACGAAGCGCTCGAGCTCCTTCTCGTACTCGTCGATGGGATGACCGGTCAGATACAGCCCGAGAGTATCCTTCTCGCCGCCCAGGCGCTCCTTGTCGGTCCAGTCGCGGGCACCGCGATAGTCGGCGTAGACGTCGGTGTCGTCCTCTTCATCGGAGGCGGCAAAGGCCTCGCCGAACATGTCCATCATGCCCAGGTTCTGGTTGGCCTGGTTCTGGGCCGCAGCCTTGAGCGCGGCCTCCAGTGAGGCGGCCATCACCGCGCGGCTCGGGCCCAGGTTGTCCAGTGCCCCGGAGCGGATCAGCGCCTCCAGGGTGCGCTTGTTCATGCGCTTGGGGTCGACCCGCTTGCAGAAGTCGAACAGGTCGCGGAAGGCGCCGCCCTCCTCCCGGGCCTCGACGATGGCGCCGATGGGGCCCTCGCCGACGCCGCGGATGGCGCCCAGGCCATAGACCACCCGGCCCTCGTCATCGACGGTGAACTTGTAGCCGCCGACGTTGACGTCCGGCGGCGTCACCGTGAGCCCGATATGGCGGCACTCCTCGATCAGCGGCACCACCTTGTCGAGGTTGTCCATCTCGGTGGACATCACCGCCGCCATGAAGGGCCCGGGATAATGCGCCTTGAGCCAGGCGGTCTGGTAGGACACCAGGCCGTAGGCCGCCGAGTGAGACTTGTTGAAGCCGTAGCCGGCGAACTTCTCCACCAGGTCGAAGATGTTGCCCGCCAGGTCCTTGTCGATGCCGTTCTCGGCGCAGCCCTCCATGAAGCCGGCGCGCTGCTTGGCCATCTCTTCGGGCTTCTTCTTGCCCATGGCACGGCGCAGCATGTCGGCCTGGCCCAGGCTGTAGCCGGCCATCACCTGGGCGATCTGCATCACCTGCTCCTGGTACAGGATGATGCCGTAGGTGGGCTCGAGCACCGGCTTGAGCAGCTCGTGCTGGTAGTCCGGGTGCGGATAGGCGACCTCGGCCCGGCCGTGCTTGCGGTTGATGAAGTCGTCGACCATGCCCGACTGCAAGGGCCCCGGACGGAACAGCGCCACCAGGGCGATCATGTCCTCCAGCGAGTCCGGCAGCAGGCGCTTGATCAGCTCCTTCATGCCGCGGGATTCGAGCTGGAACACCGCCGTGGTCTCGGCCTTCTTGAGCATCTCGAAGGTCGGCTTGTCGTCCAGCGGGATGGCGTCGATGTTCAGCGGCCCCTGCCCTTCCGCGGCGCGCACCTTGTCGACCATCTCCAGCGCCCAGTCGATGATGGTCAGGGTGCGCAGGCCCAGGAAGTCGAACTTGACCAGCCCGGCGTCCTCGATGTCGTTCTTGTCGTACTGCACGCGCAGGCCGCTGCCGTCCTCGTCGCAGATCAACGGCGAGAAGTCGGTGAGCTTGGTCGGCGCGATCACCACGCCGCCGGCGTGCTTGCCGGTGCCCCGGGTGATGCCCTCGAGCTTCACCGCCATGTCCCAGATCTCCTGGGCCTCCTCGTCGGCGTCGAGGAACTCCTTGAGCTGGGGCTCGTCCTCGATGGCCTTGGCCAGGGTCATGCCGACCTCGAAGGGGATCAGCTTGGACAGCTTGTCGCCCAGCGAGTAGGGCTTGCCCTGGGCGCGGGCCACGTCGCGCACGACGGCCTTGGCGGCCATGGTGCCGAAGGTGACGATCTGCGAGACGGCGTCGCGACCGTAGCGCTCGGCCACGTAGTCGATCACCCGGTCGCGCTTCTCCATGCAGAAGTCGACGTCGAAGTCGGGCATCGAGACACGCTCGGGGTTCAGGAAACGCTCGAACAGCAGGTCGTATTCGAGCGGATCCAGATCGGTGATCTTCTGCGCATAGGCCACCAGCGAGCCGGCACCGGAGCCCCGCCCCGGGCCGACGGGGACGTCGTTGTCCTTGGCCCACTGGATGAAGTCCATCACGATCAGGAAGTAGCCCGGGAAGCCCATCTGCAGGATGATGTCGAGCTCGAAGTCGAGCCGCTTGCGGTAGCGGGCATCGATCTCGGCGTACTCGTCGCCGTCACGGGGATACTTGTCCACCGGGTAGAGGAAGTCCAGGCGCTCGGTCAGGCCGTCGTGGGAGATCTTGCGGAAGAACTCCTCCTGGGTCATGCCCTCGGGGATGCCGTATTCCGGCAGGAAGATCTCGCCCAGGCGCACGTCGACGTTGCAGCGCGCGGCGATCATCACGCTGTTTTCCAGCGCCTCGGGAATGTCCGAGAACAGCTCGGCCATCTCCTCGGGGCTCTTGAAGTACTGCTCCTCGGTATAGCGACGCTCGCGGCGCGGATCGTCCAGCGCCTTGCCCTCGCCGATCGAGACCCGGGTCTCATGGGCCCAGAAGTCCTCGCGCTCGAGGAAGCGCACGTCGTTGGTGGCCACCACCGGGGTGCCGGTCTCAACGGCCAGATCCACCGAGAGGTGCACGCACTCCTCCTCCAGCGGCCGGCCGGTGCGGGTCAGCTCCAGGTAGTAGCGTCCGGGGAAGGCGGCCTGCCATTCGTCGAGCAGGGCCCGGGCCTCGGCGTGGTGGTCGGTCAGCAGGTGACGGCCGACGTCGCCCTCGCGGCCGCCGGACAGGGCGATCAGCCCCTCGCTCTGCTCGAGCACCCAGCCCCGCTGAAGCAGCGCCACGCCGTCCTTCTGCCCTTCGACCCAGCCCCGCGAGATCAGCTCGGTGAGGTTGCGATAGCCGACGTCGTTCATGGCCAGCAGCGTCAGGCGGTAGGGATGGGCCTCGTCGTTGGGGTTGGCGAGCCAGAAGTCGCCACCGATGATCGGCTTGAGGCCGGCCCCCTGGGCGCCGCCGTAGAACTTGACCAGGGCGAAGAGGTTGGCCTCGTCGGTGAGCGCCAGTGCCGGCACGCCCTGGTTGCCCGCCGCCTTGATCAGCGGCTTGAGACGCACCAGGCCATCGACCAGAGAGAATTCGCTGTGCACACGGAGATGAACGAAGGGAGCGGTCATGGCGGACTCGGGCTTGATGATGGGAAATGGGTCGACGCTGTCACGGAAACGAAGACCGGCCGGCACGGCCCGTCTCGACGCCCCGCCCACAGGCTAGATGATCTAGAGCAGGTTCAGCTGGCGCTTGACGGGCGCAAAGGAGCGACGGTGCTCGGGCAGCGCGCCGAGGCGCGTCAGGGCGGCCAGGTGCTCGGGCGTCGGGTAGCCCTTGTGGCGGGCGAAGCCGTAGTCGGGATGGCGCGCGTCCAGCGCCAGCATGTCGGCGTCGCGCGCCACCTTGGCCAGTATCGAGGCCGCGGCGATCGCCGGATGACGGGCGTCGCCCTTGACCACCGCCTGGCCCGGCACATGATGCCCGGGGAGCCGATTACCGTCCACCAGCAGATATTCCGCGGCCGGCGACAGCGCATCGATGGCGCGGCGCATGGCCAGGTGCGTGGCGTGGTAGATGTTCAGGCCATCGATCTCGTCGGGGCTGGCCTCGGCCACGGCGAAGGCCAGCGCCCGCTCGCGGATCCGGACGTCCAGCGCCTCGCGGCGCTTGGCGGTCAGCTTCTTGGAGTCGGTCAGCCCGTCGATCGGCGCGGCCGGATCGAGGATCACCGCGGCAGCCACCACCGGGCCGACCAGCGGGCCGCGCCCGACCTCGTCGACCCCGGCCAGATGCGTGCCGCGATAGTCGACGACCAGCGGCGGGAAGTCCTCGGCCTTCATGTGCCCTCCTCCAGCGCCTCGGGCGCCACCGAGGCGGGCAGCGCGCGGCGCGCCACCAGCGCCTCGACGGCATCCACCGCGCGGCGGCTGGCGTCGCGCTGCAGCCCTTCGTGCATGGCCGCGAAGCGCGCCTCGAGGGCGTGGCGCGCCTCGGCGTCGTCGAGCAGCGCGGCGAGCTCGGCGGCGATGCCCTCGGGGCTGGCGTCGTCCTGGATCAGCTCCGGCACCAGGGCCTCCCGGGCGATCAGATTGGGCAGCGAGATCCATTCGGTCTTGACCAGCCGCTTGGCCAGCCAGTGGGTCATCGGCGCCATGCGATAGGCCACCACCATGGCGCGGTGGCACAGCATGGCCTCCAGCGCCGCGGTGCCGGAAGCCAGCAGCACGGCGTCACTGGCCACCATGGCCTCACGGGACTGGCCGTCGATCAGGATCACCCGCTCGCGCAGCGCCTCGCGGCCCTCTAATAGCCCCTCGAGCTCGGCGCGCCGCGCCGGAGTGGCGGCGGGAATCACCACCCGCAGCGCCTCGCGCTCCCGGCACAGCCGCTCGGCGGCGTCGAGGAAGGTCGCGCCCAGGAAGCGGATCTCGTTGGCCCGGGAGCCCGGCAGCACGGCCAGCAGCGGCGCCGCGTCGGGCACGCCCCGGGCGGGCAGGCCGAGCGCTTCCCGAGCCTCGCCGCGGTCGTTGACCAGCGGCAGCTCGTCGGCCAGCGGATGACCGACGAAGGCCACCGGCACCCGGTGACGGACGTAGAAGGCGGCCTCGAAGGGCAGGAAGGTCAGCATCGCATCCACCGAGCGGGCGATACCCTTGACCCGACCCTGGCGCCAGGCCCACACGGAGGGGCTGACGTAGTGGGCGGTGGTCAGGCCGGCCTCGCGCAGCTGGCGCTCGAGCCCCAGGTTGAAGTCCGGCGCGTCGATGCCGATCACGATGTCGGGCCGCCAGTCGAGGGCGTCCTGGCGCAGCGTGCGGCGCACGCGCACCAGCCCCGGCAGGTGCTTGAGTACCTCGACCAGCCCCATCACCGAGAGGGTCTCCAGCGGGAAGCGGCTGTCGATGCCCTCGGCGATCATGCGCGGCCCGCCGATGCCCCGGAATTCGACGCCGGGGTGGCGGGCCTTGAGCTCGCGCATCAGCCCGGCACCGAGGATGTCGCCGGAAAGCTCGCCGGCCACCAGGTAGACGCGCGCGATCGTCATGGCGTCAGCGCACGATGCCGCGGGTCGAGGCCTCGATGGAGGCAACAAAGGTCTCGGTTTCCGGCAGCGCGTACTGCGCGCGGATCTCGGTGAGCGCCTGCTCCACGGTCAGGCCCTGTCGATAGACCAGTTTGTAGGCCTCGCCCAGGGCGCGGATCGCCTCGTTGGAGAAGCCGCGGCGGCGCAGGCCGATCAGGTTGAGGCCGTGGGCCGCGGCGGGATTGCCGTTGATCATCACGTAGGCCGGCGTGTCCTTGGTGATGATCGAACCGCCGCCGGCCATGGCATGCTCGCCGAAGTGGCAGAACTGGTGGATCGCCGACAGCCCGCCGATGATCGCGAAGTCGCCCAGCTTGACGTGGCCGGCCAGGGTCACCTGGTTGGCCAGGATGCAGTCGTCGCCGATCACGCAGTCATGGCCGACGTGAACGTAGGCCATGAACAGGTTGCGCGAGCCGATGGTGGTCTCCCCGCGATCCTGTACGGTGCCACGGTGCAGGGTCACGCCCTCACGCACGACGTTGTCGTCGCCCATCACCAGGCGGGTGGGCTCGCCGGCGTACTTCTTGTCCTGGCATTCCTCGCCGACCGAGGCGAACTGGAAGACCCGGTTGCGCTCGCCGATCACCGTCGGGCCCTGGATCACCACATGGGGGCCGATGCGCGAGCCGGCGCCGATCTCGACGTCGGCGCCGATGACGCTGAAGGGGCCGACCTCGACATCATCGGCCAGGCGCGCGGCCGGATCTACGATGGCGGTGGGATGAATCAAGCGACCTTCCTCTCGGCACAGGTGATCTCGGCCTCGCAGGCGACCTCGCCGGCCACGCTGGCCTTGCACTGAAACTTCCAGATACCGCGCTTCTCGCGGATCACGTCGGCGCGCAGCTCCAGCTGGTCGCCGGGCATCACCGGGCGCTTGAAGCGCACGTTGTCGCTGCCGACGAGATAGTAGACATAGCCGTCGGCGGGCAGCTTGTTGACCGTCTTGAAGCCGAGGATGCCGCAGGCCTGGGCCAGCGCCTCGACGACCAGCACGCCCGGCATGATCGGATGATGCGGGAAATGGCCATTGAAGAACGGCTCGTTGATGCTGACATTCTTGTAGGCAACGATGGATTCGCCATGGGTGAGCTCCGTCACCCTGTCCACCAGCAGGAAAGGATAGCGGTGGGGCAGATATTCCCGAATCTCGTTAATGTCCATTACCATCGTAGCGACCTCTGAAATGACAGAATGCCCCGCATCGCGGGCGCGGCCGTCGCCGCGCGCATGGCGACGGACGGGCGGGGGATTATACCGCCCGAGGGAGCGGCCTCAAGCATCGCGCCCGGCTTTTTCCAGGCGCTGCAGGCGACGGGCGATGTCGTCGAGCTGCTTGAACCGCACCGCGCTGCGCCGCCACTGGGCGTTCTCCATGGCGCCGGTCCCCGAGGAGTAGACGCCCGGCTCGTGGATCGAGTTGGTGACCAGGCTCATGCCGGTGACCTGGACGCCGTCACAGACCGTCAGGTGGCCGGACAGGCCCACGCCACCGCCCAGCATGCAGTGCCGGCCGACGCGGGTGGAGCCGGCGATGCCGACACAACCGGCCAGCGCGCTGTGGGCCCCGATCTGCACGTTGTGGGCGATCTGCACCTGGCTGTCGATCTTCACGTCTTCGCCGATCACGGTATCGCCCAGGGCGCCGCGGTCGATGCTCGAGCCACTGCCGACCTCGACGTCGTCCCCCAGCACCACCCCGCCGAGCTGGGCGATCTTGTGCCAGCCGGCGCCATCGTGGGCGAATCCGAAGCCGTCGCCGCCGATCACGCAGCCGCTGTGCAGGATCACCCGGGCGCCGATGCTCACCCCATGGTAGACGGTCACGTTGGCATGCAGTCGCGACTCGGCCCCGATCCGGGTGTCGGCGCCGACCACGCAGCCGGGGCCGATCACCACGCCGTCGCCGAGCTCGACGCCCGCCTCGATCACCGCCTGGGGGCCGACCACCACGCCGTCGCCCAGCCGCGCGTCCTCGGCGACCACTGCGGAGGCGTGCACGCCCGGGGTCTCGCGGCCGATCAGCGGGTCGAACAGCCGCGACAGCTGGGCGTAGCCCAGGTAGGGGTTGTCGAGGGTCAGGCTTGCCACGGGGCACTCGTCGGCATGGCTCGGGTGCAGCAGCACCGCCGCGGCCCGGGTTCCAGGCAGGTCCTTGAGATAGGCGCGATTGGCCAGGAAGGCGATCTGATCGGGCCCGGCATCGCGCAGCGTGGCCAGGCCACGCACACGGCGCTCGCCGTCACCCTGGAGGCCGGCCCCCAGCTGCGTGGCGATCTCGGCCAGCGTCAGGGAAGGAGAGTCTTGAGTCATGGGAACCCGATGTCGGTGGTGAAAACACTCTGCGCTGGCGGCGAGCGCCGCGCCGGTTCGATATCGACGGGCCCCGACTCCGTCGATGACGCGAGTCGAGGCCCCGGGACCGTGGCATGAATCGCCGCCTCCCCGTCCCGCGAGGAGGCGGCGCGCCGACGGACCCTGTTAGAAGGTCTGGCCCAGCGAGAACTGGAAGAACTGGGTGTCGTCGTCGCTCTTGGCGTTGAGCGGCTCGGCGATGCTGAAGGTCAGCGGCCCCACCGGCGTCAGCCAGGAGATGCCGAGACCCACGCTGTAGCGTAGCTCGCCCAGGTCGACGCCGGAGCTGCAACTGGACTGACCGGCTTCCTCGTCGCGCACCGCATAGCAGTCGGTGAGGAAGGTGTTGCCGGCGTCCACGAACACCGACGGCTGCACCGAGCGCTTGTCCTCGACGAAGGGCATCGGGAAGATCAGCTCGGCGCCGCCCTCGACCAGCACGTTGCCGCCCAGGGTCCGGTCCTCGTCGGCGTCGCCACCCACGGGCGGCGTGGTATTGGGCCCCAGGGTGTTGCTGGTGAAGCCGCGCACCGATCCCAGGCCGCCGGTGTAGAAGTTCTCGTAGAACGGATAGGGATCGTTGCCGATGCTGTCGGCGTAGCCGACCTCGCCGCGCAGCTTGAACGACCAGGTCTGCTCCTCGTTGATCGGGAAGAAGTGCCGGGCGCGGGCGCGCAGCTTGTAGTACTCGGCGTCGCTGCCGGGCACCGCGGTCTCCAGCGACAGGCGCTGGTAGTTGCCGGCGGTGGGCATGATGCCGCGGTTCAGCGCGTTGCGGGTCCAGCTGGCGGTCAGTTTGAAGGCCTGGGCGTTGTCGCCCTGGTCATCGACGTAGCGCTGGATCTCCGAGGCTGTGTCCCGATAGGTCTCGATGGTCAGGTCCTCGATGTCGGCGCCGAAGTTGAGCCGGGTCAGCTCGTTGATCGGGTAGCCGAAGTTGATGCCGCCGCCATAGGCATCCGTCGAGTAGGTCGAGATGTCGGAATCCTCGTAGTCGGTCTCGCGGTAGAACAGGTTGTAGCCGCGCGAGATGCCGTCGAGGGTCCAGTAGGGATCGGTGAAGCCGAAGTTCAGATTGGTGTAGGTGTCGCTGCGCTGGGCGCCGATGTTGACCCGGTTGCCGGTGCCCAGGAAGTTGTTCTGGGACAGCGAGGCGCCATAGATCACGCCGGCGCTCTGGGAGAAACCGATGCTTGCGGAGATCGAGCCGGACGGCTGCTCCTCGACGTTGTAGGTGACGTCGAGCTGGTCGTTGGAGCCGGCCACCGGCTCGGTCTGCACCTCGACCTGCTTGAAGAAGCCCAGCCGCTCCAGGCGCTCCCGGGACTGGCTGATCGACTCGGTGGACGCCGGCGCCCCCTCCATCTGGATCATCTCGCGGCGCAGCACCTCGTCCTGGGTGGTGGTGTTGCCGACGAACTCGATACGACGCACGTAGGCGCGGCTGCCCGGCTCGACGCGGAAGGTCAGGTCGACGGTGCCGTCGCTGCGCGTCTCGGGGATGCCGTCGACGTTGGCGAAGGCGAAGCCCTCGGCGCCGAGCCGCGAGCGCAGCGCCTCGGAGGAGGCGGTCACGTCGCTGCGCGAGAAGGTCTCGCCGCTCTGTACTTCGAGCAGATCGCGGGCCTCGCGCTCGGGGATGCGCAGGTCGCCGGCGAAGGCGATATCGCCGAGGCGGTAGCGCTCGCCCTCGCTGACGTTGATGGTGATGAAGATCTTCGACTTGTCGGGACCGATCGAGACCTGGGTGGAATCGATGGTGAAATTGACGTAGCCGCGATCCAGATAGTACGAACGCAGCCGCTCCAGATCGCCGGACAGTGCCTGACGGGAGTACTCGTCGCTGGAGAACCAGCCGAAGAACCAGCCCGGCTTGTCCTCGAGCTCGAGGACGTCGCGCAGGGTATCGTCGTCGAAGGCCTGGTTGCCGACGATGTTGATCTGGCGGATCTTGGCCACCGCGCCCTCGTCGATGTCGATGTCGACCTGCACGCGACCCTGGCCGAGGTCCTGGACCTCGGTGTCGATGCTGGCACTGTAGCGGCCCTGGGCCTGATAGACGCCGGACAGCTCGCGCTGGATCTCTTCCAGGGTCGAGAGCTGCAGCACCTGGCCCTCGTCGAGGCCGGCCTCGCGCAGGCCACGGCGCAGCTCTTCCTCGGGGATCTGGCTGTTGCCCTCGATGTTGAGGCTGGTGATGGTGGGGCGCTCCTCCACCTCGATGATCAGCACGTCGCCGTCACGGGCCAGCTGGATGTCCTCGAACAGGCCGGTGGCGAACAGCTGTCGGGCCGCCTCGGCCAGCTCGCGGTCATCGACCCGATCGGGTGCATTGACAGGAAAGGCATTGAAGACGGAGGCCGCCGATACGCGCTGCAGCCCCTCCACTCGTATGTCCTTTACGTCGAAGGTTTCCGCCTGTGCCGTGCCGGCACCGGCGAGCAGCAGCGCCGCCAGTCCGATGGTCTTGATCTTCATGCAGTCGATTCGCTCGCGTTGATCTGCCTACCTGTCCAGACAGGCACCTTATACATTTGCACGGGCAACTGACAAGCCAGGAGCCGGTTACCAGAGCCGCATCAGGTCGAAATACAGCGCCATCAGCATCAGGGTGCCGACCAGCGCCAGGCCGACGCGCAGACCGATGGCCTGGGTGCGTTCGGACACCGGCCGCCCGCGAACCGCCTCCACCAGGTAATACAGCAGGTGGCCGCCGTCGAGCACCGGGATCGGCAGCAGGTTGAGCACGCCGAGGCTGATCGACAGGTAGGCCAGGAAACTGACGAAGCTCTCGAGCCCGGAGCGGGCCGAGTCGCCGGCGATACGGGCGATGGTGATCGGTCCGGAGAGGTTCGACGGCGAGATCAGCCCGACCAGCATCTTGCGGATCGCATCCAGGGTCAGCACGGTCATCTCGCCGGTGCGCGACACGGCCTGCCCCACGGCGGCCAGGGGGCCGTAGCGGATCTCGCGGCGGTATTCTTCCGGCCAGGGCACCGATGCCACGCCGGCCCCCACATGTCCGATGGTGGTGCCGTCGTCGAGGGTCCGAGGGCGCGGCGTCAGCGACAGCGAGCGACGCTCGCCGTCGCGCGCCACGCTCAGCGACAGGGCCTCACCGGGCCGCCCGCGGACCCGCTGGACGAAGCCGCCCCAGTCGACCACCGGTTCGCCGTCGACGGCCAGGATCTCGTCGCCGGCCGCGAGGCCTGCCTCGGCCGCCGGCTCGCCGTCCACCACCTGGCCGAGCACCGCGGGGATCTGCGGGCGCCAGGGCGTCACGCCGAGGGTGTCCAACGGCCGAGGCGGATCCTGACGCACCAGCCAGTCCTGCACCGGCAGGCGATGCTCCCGGACCCGGCTGTCGCCCTCGTCGCGGGCGCTCACCGTCAGCTCGCCGCTGGCTCCGATGGCCGATACCAGCTCGAGGTTGATGTCTTCCCAGGAGCGAACGCTGGCCCCTCGCACCGCGGTGATCTCCTGCCCGGCGGCGAGACCGCCGCGAGCGGCCGGCGAGTCAGGCGCGACCTCGCCGATCACCGGCACCACGGTGGTGGTCCCGGCGACGAACAGCAGCCAGTAGGCGACCAGCGCCAGCAGGAAGTTGGCCAGCGGCCCGGCAACGACGATGGCGATGCGCCGCCAGACGCCCTGGCGATTGAAGGCCAGGTGGCGCTCGTCGTCGGGGACCGGCGCCTCGCGCTCGTCGAGCATCTTGACGTAGCCGCCCAGAGGAATCGCCGCCACGGCGAATTCGGTGCCGTGGCGGTCGACCCGCGACCACAGCGGCTTGCCGAAGCCCACGGAGAAGCGCAGCACCTTGACGCCACAGCGCCGGGCGACCCAGAAGTGGCCGAACTCATGGAAGGTGATCAGCAGGCCGAGCACCACGATCACGGCCAGCACGTTCTGGATCAGACCCATGGCTATCTCCGGTAAAGTTGTCGAAAGTCGGCGCTAGCGGCGCCCCAGCCGGACCTCGGCCTCGCGGCGCGCCCGGGCATCGGCGTCGAGGATGCCCACCAGCTCGGTGGCCGGCTCCGGCGGGCAGGCCTCGCGCACCCGCGAGACCAGCTCGCCGATTCCGGCGAAGCCCAGCCGGCCGTCGAGGAAGGCCTCCACGGCCACCTCGTTGGCGGCGTTGAGCACCGCCGGCGCCGTGCCGCCGTCCTCCATGGCCTCGCGGGCCAGCCGCAGGCAGGGGAAGGCGGCCTCGTCGGCGGGCTCGAAGTCGAGCCGTGCGACCTGGAAGAGATCGAGCGCCTCCACGCCGGCATCGAGGCGCTCGGGCCAGGACAGTCCGTAGGCGATCGGGGTACGCATGTCCGGGTTGCCCAGCTGTGCCAGCACCGAGCCATCGGCGTAGGCGGCCATGGAATGGATCACGCTCTGCGGATGCACCACCACCTGGATCTGCGACGGCCGAGCGTCGAACAGCCAGCAGGCCTCGATCAGCTCGAGCCCCTTGTTCATCAGGGTGGCGCTATCCACCGAGATCTTGCGCCCCATCGACCAGTTGGGATGGGCGCAGGCCTGCTCGGGGGTGACGCCGGCCAGCGCCTCGGCCGACCAGCCGCGGAAAGGGCCGCCCGAGGCGGTCAGCAGCAGCTGGGTGACGCCGTGGCGCGCGAGTCCGCCGCGATGTTCGACGGGTAGACACTGATAGATAGCGTTATGTTCGGAATCGATCGGCAGCAGGGTCGCGCCGTGACGGTCCACCGCGTCCATGAACAGCGCCCCGGACATCACCAGCGCTTCCTTGTTGGCCAGCAGCACCCGCTTGCCGGCCCGCACCGCGGCGAGCGTCGGCAGCAGTCCGGCGGCGCCGACGATGGCCGCCATGACCACGTCGACCTCCGAGGCCTCGCTGACCTCGACCAGCGCCTCCGGGCCGCAGCGCACCTCGGTGACAAGCCCCGCCTCGCCCAGCCGCTCGCGCAGCCAGGCGGCGTCTTCCTCGCGCTCGAGCACGGCCAGCGCCGGGGCGTGGACACGACACTGGGCCAGCAGCGTCTCGCGGGAGCGATGGGCGGTCAACGCATGGACCCGGTAGCGCTCGGGATGGCGGGCCAGCACGTCCAGGGTGCTGACGCCGATCGACCCGGTGGCGCCGAGCACGGTGACGGACTGTGGCCGACTCATGCGCCGAGCCCTCCCGCCAGCAGCGCGAACAGCGGCACCGCGGCGCACAGGCTGTCGATGCGATCGAGCACCCCGCCGTGACCGGGCAACAGCTGGCTGGAGTCCTTGATGCCGCGATGGCGCTTGAGCATGCTCTCGAGCAGGTCGCCGACCACCGAGGCCAGGGTGACCACGGCGGTGGCGGCCACCAGCGCCAGGGTCGCGCCGAACGACAGGGCCTGCCAGTCGGCGAACACCAGCGCCAGCAGCCCGGTCACCACCAGGCCACCGATGACGCCCTCGCGGGTCTTGCCGGGACTGACCCGGGGCGCCAGCTTGCGCTTGCCGAGCGACTTGCCGACGAAGTAGGCGCCGATGTCGGCGCCCCACACCAGCAGCAGCACGAACAGCAGCCACACGCCGCCGGTCTCATGCAGCACGTTGAAGCCGACCCAGGCCGGCAGCAGCACCCACAACCCCATGGCCAGACGCATGGCAGTGGAGCGCCACTGGGCGAGGCGCGCCGGATAGCCGACCACCCAGCGCAGGTTGACGAGCCAGCCCAGGGCCCCGAGCCACAGCGGCCAGCTCGCCAGGTGCTGGCCGGTCAGGCCCAGCAGCGCCATCAGCGCGCCCAGGCCCAGCACCGGCTTCCAGCGACGGGCGCCGGCCTCGAGGCCGGCCAGGTTGGCCCATTCCCAGGCCCCGAGCAGCACGATGGCCGCGGTGAACAGCGCGAAGGCGATGCCGTCGAGCCCGAACAGCCCGACCAGCGCCAGCGGGGCCAGCCAGGCGGCGGTAAGAATGCGTTGTTTAAGCACCTTGCTGAGCCTCGACCTGTTCGTCGGTCATGCCGAAACGGCGCTTGCGCCCGGCGAAGTCGGCCAGGGCCGCGTCGAAGGCCTCGCCGTCGAAGTCGGGCCACAGCAGCGGCGAGAAGTACAGCTCGGCGTAGGCCAGCTGCCAGAGCAGGAAATTGGAGATGCGCTTCTCGTCGCTGGTACGGATGCACAGGTCCACAGGGGCGGTGAGACTCAGTTCGGCGCCGAGCGACGCCTCGTCGATCGCCTCGGGGGCCAGCTCGCCCTCGGCGACCCGCTCGCCCAGCCGCCGGGCGGCCTGGGCGATGTCCCACTGGCCACCGTAGTTGGCGGCGATCACCAGGTGTAGCCCCCGGTTGTCGCCGGTCAGCGCCTCGGCCTGCTCGATGTGCTTCTGAATGGACGTCGAGAAACCGCTGCGATCGCCGATCACCGAGAGGCGGATATCGTGCTGGTGCAGCTTCTTGACCTCGCGCTTGAGCGCGATCAGGAACAGCTCCATCAGGGCGTTGACCTCGACGGCGGGCCGCTTCCAGTTCTCGCTCGAGAAGGCGAACAGCGTCAGGGTCTCGATGCCGCGCTCGGCGGCGCGGCGGATCACCGCGCGCACGGCCTCGACGCCGGCATGATGGCCGCGCACGCCGGACATGCCGCGCGCCCTGGCCCAGCGGTTGTTGCCGTCCATGATGATGGCGACGTGATGCGGCAGGCGATCCCCGTCGGCACGGGGCTGGGGAGACTGGGGTGACGTCATGATGTCTCGCATGGCGGGTGGGACGGGGCGCTCCATGAACGGCGACCCCGAAGGGGCCGCCGGCCCGTCCGTCAGACCTGCATCAGGTCGTGTTCCTTGGATTCCAGGGTCTTGTCGATCTCGGCGACGACCTTGTCGGTCAGCTTCTGGATGGCGTCCTCACCCTGACGTGCCTCGTCCTCGGTGATGTCCTTGTCCTTCAGCAGCGCCTTGATGTCGCCATTGGCGTCGCGGCGCACGTTGCGCACCGCCACCCGGGCGTTCTCGGCTTCCTGACGCGCCTGCTTGATGTAGCCCTTGCGGGTCTCCTCGGTGAGCATCGGCATCGGCACGCGGATCACGTTGCCGGCGCTCGCCGGGTTGAGGCCCAGCTCGGCGGTCATGATGGCCTTCTCGACCTTCGGCACCATCTGCTGTTCCCAGGGCACCACGGTCAGGGTCCGGGCATCCTCGATGTTGACCGAGGCCACCTGGTTGATCGGCACCTGGCCGCCGTAGTAATCGACGGTCACCGCCTCCAGGATGCTGGGGTGCGCCCGGCCGGTGCGGATCTTGTTGAAGTTGTGATGAAGAGCGTCGAGGCTCTTCTTCATGCGACTCTCTGCGTCCTTCTGGATCTCGTCAATCACGTTCTCACCCTCTGTCAATCAGCGTGCCTTCCCGGCCGCCTACCACCAGGTTCAGCAGCGCCCCCGGCTTGTTCATGTTGAACACGCGCACCGGCATGTCATGGTCCCGCACCAGGCAGATGGCGGTCAAATCCATGACCCCGAGCTTCTGGTCGATCGCGTCATCGTAGGACAGCTGCTCGTACTTGACCGCATCGGGATACTTGACCGGGTCCTTGTCGTACACCCCGTCCACCTTGGTGGCCTTGACCACCACGTCGGCGTCGATCTCGATGCCGCGCAGGCAGGCCGCGGAGTCGGTGGTGAAGAAGGGATTGCCGGTCCCCGCGGAGAACATCACCACGTCGCCGGAGGTCAGGTAGCGAATCGCCGTGCGGCGATCATAGTGCTCCACCACGCCGCTCATCGGAATCGCCGACATCACCCGCGAGCGGATGTTGGAGCGCTCCAGCGCGTCGCGCATCGCCAGGGCGTTCATCACCGTGGCCAGCATGCCCATGTGGTCGCCGGTGACCCTCTCCATGCCGGCCTCGTGCAGCGCGGCGCCGCGGAACAGATTGCCACCGCCGACCACGATGCCGACCTGGACGCCGATACCGACCAGCTGGCCGATCTCCAGCGCCATGCGGTCCAGCACCTTGGGGTCGATGCCGAATTCGGCGTCGCCGGTCAGGGCCTCCCCGGACAGCTTGAGCAGGATGCGCTTGTACTTAGAGACCTCGGCGCGAGGCTTGTCGGTCTTGGTGGAAAGTGGCTCGGCACTGCTCATGGCATGTCTCCCGGAAACTCGAGGAATCTGGATGGCCGGATGCACCGGCCGGATACGCGAAGGCGTGCGCTCTCGCGCACGCCATCTTCATGCTGGAACCGGCTGGCGCCTTAGCTGCGCTGCGCCTGTTCCATGACTTCCTTGGCGAAGTCGACCTCTTCCTTCTCGATGCCCTCACCCACTTCGAAGCGGGTGAAGCCAATGACCTCGCCACCGGCGGCCTTGACGTACTCGGCGACGGTCTGGTTGGGATCCTTGACGAAGGCCTGCTCGGTCAGGCTGTTCTCGGCCAGATACTTCTTCAGGCGGCCCTGGACCATCTTCTCGGCGATGTTCTCGGGCTTGCCGGCCATGTCCGGCTGGGCCAGGATGATCGCCTTCTCGGCGTCCAGCTTTTCCTGCGGCATGTTCTCCGGCAGGGCCACGGCCGGATTGATGGCGGCCACGTGCATGGCGACGTCCTTGGCGGCCTCGGCGGTGCCACCCTGGATGACGGTCAGCACGCCGATGCGGCCACCGTGGACATACTCGCCCACGCGGGCGCCTTCCGGCGCTTCGACGACGACGCTGCGACGCACGCCGATGTTCTCGCCGATCTTCTGCACCAGCTGCTCGCGAGCTTCTTCCAGCTCGCCTTCCATGATGGCGGCGACGTCTTCGCTCTTGGCGGCGAAGAAGGCATCGGCCACGCGGTCGGCGAAGGCGGTGAAGTTGTCGTCGCGGGCGACGAAGTCGGTCTCGGAGTTGATCTCGACCATCACGCCGTAGCTGCCGTCTTCGGCAACGCGGGTGACGACGGCGCCTTCGGCGGCGGTACGGCCGGCCTTCTTGGCGGCCTTGAGACCGGAGTTCTTGCGCAGGTTCTCGATCGCGGTGTCGATGTCACCGCCGGCCTCGGTGAGGGCCTTCTTGCACTCCATCATGCCGAGCCCGGTGCGCTCGCGAAGTTCCTTGACCTGAGAGGCGCTGATAGCTGCCATGGTAGTGTCCTCTGAATGGTTCGACCTGGAATGTGGAAACCGGGCCTGAGCCCGGCACGTCCATTACCCGCCCTGAGGCGCGGCGCTTGAGCCGCTCCCGACGCCGGCCGACGCGTTCGCCGGCCGGCACCCGGGCGGGCCGACGATCACTCGGCGGCGGCGTCGCTGGCGTTGTCTTCGGTGACCTCGACGAACTCGTCGGGACGACCTTCCTTCGCACGCGCGCAGGCGTCGGCGATGGCCTTGACGTAGATCTGGATGGCGCGGATGGAGTCATCGTTGCCCGGGATCACGTAGTCGACGCCGTCCGGATCGGAGTTGGTATCCACCACGCCGATGACCGGGATGCCCAGCTTGTTCGCCTCGTTGATGGCGATGCGTTCGTGATCGACGTCGATCACGAACAGCGCGTCGGGCAGGCCGCCCATGTCCTTGATACCGCCGATGGAACGCTCGAGCTTGTCCTGCTCGCGGGTCGCCATCAGGACTTCCTTCTTGGTCAGCTTCTCGAAGGTACCATCTTCGTGCATGGTCTCGAGTTCGCGCAGACGCTTGATGGACTGACGGATCGTCTTGAAGTTGGTCAGCATGCCGCCGAGCCAGCGATGATTCACGTAGGACTGGCCGACGCGGTTGGCCTCTTCCTTGACGATCTTGCTGGCGCTGCGCTTGGTACCGACGAACAGGATCTTGTTGTTCGCGGCGGCCATCTTCTCGATCACCTCGATGGCCTCGTTCAGGGCCGGGAGGGTATGCTCGAGGTTGATGATGTGAATCTTGTTACGAGCGCCGAAGATGAACTTGCTCATCTTCGGGTTCCAGTAACGGGTCTGGTGACCGAAGTGGGCGCCTGCCTTCAGCAGGTCACGCATGTTGACGTGTGCCATGGATGACTCCTGGTAAATCGGGTTAGGCCTCCATGCACCCCATGGATCCGACCGACGGACGCGCCGACGGCACCCGGGACCATGTGCCGGTGCATGTGTGTTTTCAAGGCATTGCGTTGATAAATACAGTCGCGCCCTGACAACGCCGAGGCGCCGCTCGGGCGGCGGGGGATCGGCGATTGCAGGAAAGCGCGCAGCTTTATACCATGGATCACTCTCAAGATGAAGTCGCCCGACGCCTCCCGCGCCCTCGACCCCGGCGACACCACCTCCGAATTCCGAGATTCCATGAACGTACCCATCAAGACGCCCGACGAGATCGAGAAGATGCGTGAAGCCGGCCGCCAAGCCGCCAGCGTGCTCGAGATGATCGCCCCCTACGTCCAGGCCGGCGTCAGCACCGGCGAGATCGATCGGCGCTGCCACGACTACATCGTCGGCGAGCTCGGCTCCACGCCCGCCCCGCTGAACTACCACGGCTTCCCCAAGTCCGTGTGCACCTCGATCAATCACGTGGTCTGCCATGGCATCCCCGACGACGGCAAGAAGCTGAAGAAGGGCGACATCATGAACCTGGACGTCACGGTGAAGACCCCCGACGGCTACCACGGCGACTCCAGCGTGATGTTCATCGTCGGCGAGAGCATCCAGGGCAGCCGCCTGTGCCGCGTCACCCAGGAGTGTCTCTACAAGAGCATCGCCCTGGTGCGCCCCGGCGTCCACCTCTCGGAACTGGCCCGCGTCATCCAGCAGCACGCCGAGGCCAACGGCTACTCGGTGGTGCGCGACTTCTGCGGCCACGGCATCGGCGCCGGCTTCCACGAGGACCCGCAGGTGCTGCACTACGACGGCTACGCCCCGGAGGCGGACATCGCCCTCGAGGAAGGCATGTGCTTCACCATCGAACCGATGATCAACGTGGGCGACCATCGCACCAAGGTGCTGCGCGACGGCTGGACCGCGGTCACCAAGGACAAGGGGCTCACCGCCCAGTGGGAGCACACCCTGCTGGTCACCGCCAACGGCGTGGAGGTGCTGACCGCGCGCAGCGACGAAGACCTCGCCTTCCTCGCCCACTGAGCCGGCCGCCATGCTGCTGCACCACTACGCCTTCACGCCCGACGAAAGCCTGTTCGACGTCGAGGCGTTCCGCGCCGAGCTGAGCGGCAGCCGTTCGCCGATCGCGCCGTTCAAGGCGGCGCTGGCCGAGATCCAGGCCCGCCTCGACGAGCGCTTCCACGCCGGCGCCGACATCCGCGATCTGGTGCACGGCCGCGCCTGGTGCCTCGACCGCCTGCTGGCGCTGGCCTGGCAGCAGCATGACTGGCCCGACGGCATCGCCCTGCTGGCTGTGGGGGGTTACGGCCGCGGCGAACTGCACCCGCATTCCGACATCGACCTGCTGCTGCTGCTCGAACAGGAGGACGACGAGCCCTTCCGCGAGCCGCTGACCGCCTTCATCACCTTCCTGTGGGACATCGGCCTGGAGATCGGCCACAGCGTGCGCTCGCTGTCGGACTGCGAGCGCGAGGCCGCCGCCGACGTCACGGTGATCACCAACCTGCTCGAGTCGCGCACCCTGGCCGGCCCCGAGCGGCTGCGCGAGGCGATGCAGGACCGCATCGCCACCGAGCGGCTGTGGCCGGCGGATCGCTTCTTCGAGGCCAAGTGGCAGGAGCAGATCGCCCGCCACTACCGCTTCAACAACTCCGAATACCACCTCGAGCCCAACATCAAGAGCTCGCCCGGCGGGCTGCGCGACATCCAGATGATCGGCTGGGTCGCCAAGCGCCACTTCGCCACCGAGCGCTACGAGGACATGGTCGACATCGGCTTCATGAACGACGCCGAGCTGCGCATCCTCAGCCAGGGGCAGGCCTTCCTGTGGCAGGTCCGCTACGCCCTGCACATGCTCACCGGGCGCGCCGAGGACCGCCTGCTGTTCGACCACCAGGCCACCATTGCCGAGCTGTTCGGCTATCGGGACACCCCGGAGCGCCTCGCCGTCGAGCAGTTCATGAAGCGCTACTACCGGCATGTGACCGCGCTCGCCGGCCTCAACGACATGCTGCTGCAGCACTTCGACGAGGCCATCCTGCGCGGCGGCGAGCCCCTCGAGACGGTGCCGCTCAACGCCCGCTTCGAGATCACCGGCGGCTACATCCAGGCCCGCACGCGAACGGTGTTCCGCGAGGCGCCCTCGGCGCTGCTCGAACTGTTCCTGCTGATGGCCGAACACCCCGAGATCGAGGGCGTGCGCGCGGACACCATCCGACTGATCCGCGACCACCGCCACCTGATCGACGACCGCTACCGCGAGGACCCGCGCCACCAGCGGCTGTTCATGGCCCTGCTGCGCTCCAGCGGCAACGTCGCCCGCCAGCTGCGGCGCATGAACCGCTACGGGGTGCTCGGCAAGTACCTGCCGGTGTTCGGCCAGGCCGTGGGCCTGATGCAGCACGACCTGTTCCACATCTACACCGTGGACGCCCACACCCTGCGGCTGCTGAAGTGCTTCCACAACTTCCGCAAGCCAGAGGCCCGCGAGACCTACCCGGTGGCCGCCACCCTCATCGCGCAGCTGCCCAAGCTGGAACTGCTGTGGATCGCCGGACTGTTCCACGACATCGGCAAGGGCCGCGGCGGCGATCACTCGCTGATCGGCGCCCGCGACGTCGAGGCCTTCGCCGCCCTGCACGGCCTGTCCGGCCGCGACACCCGACTGGTGGCCTGGCTGGTGGAGCACCACCTGCTGATGTCGATGGTCGCCCAGAAGCGCGACATCAGCGACCCGGAGGTGATCAGCGAGTTCGCCCGCGAGGTC
Source organism: Halomonas halophila (assembly GCF_030406665.1). NCBI lineage: Bacteria > Pseudomonadati > Pseudomonadota > Gammaproteobacteria > Oceanospirillales > Halomonadaceae > Halomonas > Halomonas halophila. Next base: position 3,089,662 of record NZ_CP129121.1, read on the forward strand.
GGCGACGAGACGCGCCTGGACTACCTCTACGTGCTGACCGTGGCCGACATCACCGCCACCAACCCGACGCTGTGGAACGGCTGGCGCGCCTCGCTGCTGCGCCAGCTCCACGCCGAGACCAAACGCGCCCTGCGCCGCGGGCTCGAGAACCCGCTGGAGCGCGACGACTCGGTGCGCGAGACCCGCGACGAGGCCCACTCCCTGCTGGCCACGGTGGGCGCCGACATGGCCCGCGTCGACCGACTGTGGGAATCGCTCGGCGAGGAGTACTTCCTGCAGTACGCCCCCAGCGAGATCGCCTGGCAGACCCAGGGCATCCTCGCCCACCGGGACAGCGCGCTGCCGCTGGTGATGATCAGTGCCCCCACCGCCGACATGGCCGAAGGCGGCACCAAGGTCTTCATCCACACCCGCTCGGTGGACAACCTCTTCGCCGCCACCTCCGCGGCCATGGAGCAGCTGGGCCTGTCGATCCACGACGCCCGCATCGCCACCTCGAGCAACGACTGGACGCTCAACACCTTCATCGTGCTCGACGACGACAACCTGGCGATCCGCGAGCCCGCCCGGCTGGAGGAGATCCATCGCCACCTGGTGGAGGAACTCGACGACCCGGACGACTATCCGCAGATCGTCAGCCGCCACACCCCGCGCCAGCTCAAGCACTTCCGGGTGCCGACCCAGGTCACCATCGAGCAGGATCCGACCGGCGGGCGCACCCTGCTCGAGCTCACCGCCCCGGACCGTCCCGGCCTGCTGGCCCGGGTCGGGCGCATCTTCATGGAGCAGCACATCGCGCTCTCGGCGGCCAAGATCGCCACCCTGGGCGAGCGGGTCGAGGACGTGTTCTTCATCACCGACCGGGACGGCGAGCCGATCACCGACCCCGAGCGCCAGCAGCGCCTGCGCGAGCGGCTGATCGAGACGCTCGACATCCGCGGCTGAGACCTCGTTTGAGGCCCCACCGGGGGTTCCCTATAATCGGCGTCTTGCCCAGCGCTCGATCGAACCACCAGCATCATAACGACGCCGACAACGGCCCCCACTGGACGCGCCATGAACCCCGATCTCGACGCCCTGCAGCCCTACCCCTTCGAGAAGCTCGCCGCCCTCAAGGCCGACGTGACGACGCCCGAGGGCCTGGTGCACCTCCCCCTGACCATCGGCGAGCCGCGCCACGCGCCCTATGCCGGCGCCCTGGAGGCGCTGACCGCGAACATCGACGACATGGCCCGCTACCCGGCCACCCCCGGCACGCCCGAGCTGCGCGGCGCCATCGCCGACTGGGCCAAGCGGCGCTTCGCCCTCGAGGACCTCGACGCCGGCACCCAGGTGCTGCCGGTCAACGGCACCCGCGAGGCGATCTTCGCCTTCGTCCAGGCGGCCCTGGACCGCCGCCGCCCGGCGCGGGTCGCGGTGCCCAACCCCTTCTACCAGATCTACGAGGGCGCCACCCTGCTGGCCGGCGGCACGCCGCTCTATCTGGACTGCCGCGCCGAGCACGGCTTCCGCCCCGACCTGGACGCCGTGCCGGCCGAGACCTGGCGCGACGTGCAGATCGTCTTCACCTGCTCGCCGGGCAACCCCACCGGCGCGGTGACGCCGCTCGACGAGCTCAAGCAACTGATCGCCCTGGCCGACGAACACGACTTCATCGTCGCCGCCGACGAGTGCTACTCGGAGCTCTACCTGGACGAGGCCGCCCCGCCCCCGGGCCTGCTGCAGGCCTGCGCCGAGCTCGGCCGCCACGACTACCGGCGCTGCCTGGTATTCCATTCGCTGTCCAAGCGCTCCAACCTGCCGGGGCTGCGCTCGGGCTTCGTGGCCGGCGACGCCGAGCTGCTGGCGGCCTTCCGCCGCTACCGCACCTATCACGGCTGCGCCATGTCGCTGCCGCTGCAGCACGCCTCGATCGCCGCCTGGAACGACGAGGCCCACGTGCTCGCCAACCGAGGCGCCTATCGCGAGAAGTTCGCCGCGGTGACCGAGATCCTCGCCCCGGTGATGGATTTCCCCGCGCCCGAGGCCAGCTTCTACCTGTGGCCGGCGGTGCCCGGCGGTGACGACGAGGCCTTCACCCGTTCGCTGTTCGCCGAGCAGCACGTCAGCGTGCTGCCGGGCAGCTACATGGGCCGCCCCGGCGCCGACGGCGTGAACCCCGGCGCCGGCCGCATCCGCCTGGCGCTGGTGGACGAACTCGACGCCACCGTCGAGGCCGCCCGCCGCCTGCGCCGCCACGTCGAACGACACGCCTGATTCAGGAGAGACCGCCATGATGACGCTGTTCGGCATCAAGAACTGCGATACCTGCCGCAAGGCGCGCAAGGCCCTGGAAGGCAAGGGTCAGCCCTTTCAGTTCCATGACCTGCGCGAGGACGGCCTGTCCGCCCCGCTGCTCGAGCACATCCTCGAGCGGGTGCCGGTGCTGACCCTGCTCAACAAGCGCAGCACCACCTGGCGCCAGCTGCCCGACGAGGACAAGGCCGACATCGACGGCGACAAGGCCCGCCGGCTGATGATGGCCAACCCCACCCTGATCAAGCGACCGCTGCTCGATACCGGCGACGACATCCTCGTCGGCTATCGCGACGGCGACTACGACAATCTCTAGGCGGCCCCCGGCCGACCTGAACTCCATCGAGAGGACCCCCACATGCTCAGCTTTGCACTCGGAATCGGCACCCAGAACACCCAGGGCGACTGGCTGGAGATCTACTACCCGGCGCCGCTGCTGAACCCGGACGCCGCCCTGGTCGAGGCCGCCGCCAAGGTGCTCGACGCCCCCGCCGGCAACGCCGCCGTCAGCTTCCTGCCCGAGCAGTGCGCCGCGCTGGCCGAGGCCCTGAAGGCCGCCGGCCACGCCGACCAGGCCGAGCTCGCCGAGGCCATGGCGGCCAGCCAGCGTCCGCTGGTGGCGACCTTCATCGCCGAGGACCTGCCGCCGCAGAGTGCTCCGGAGGTCTACCTCAAGCTGCACCTGCTGTCGCACCGCCTGGTCAAGCCCCACGGCACCGACCTGACCGGCATGTTCGGCCTGCTGCGCAACATCGCCTGGTCCAGCGAAGGCCCGATCGACATCGAGGAGCTGCCGGCCCGTCGCCTCAAGGCGCGCCTGGAAGGCCGCACCCTGTCGGTGGACTGCGTCGACAAGTTCCCCAAGATGACCGACTACGTGGTGCCGACCGGCGTGCGCATCGGCGACACCGCCCGCGTGCGCCTGGGCGCCTACCTCGGCGAGGGCTCCACCGTGATGCACGAGGGCTTCGTCAACTTCAATGCCGGCGCCGAAGGCCCGGGCATGATCGAAGGCCGCATCTCCGCCGGCGTGATGGTCGGCAAGGGCTCCGACCTGGGCGGCGGCTGCTCCACCATGGGCACCCTGTCCGGCGGCGGCAACATCATCATCAAGGTCGGCGAAGGCTGCCTGATCGGCGCCAACGCCGGCATCGGCATCCCGCTGGGCGATCGCTGCACCGTCGAGGCCGGCCTCTACATCACCGCCGGCGCCAAGGTCGCCGTGCTCGATGACCAGGGCCAGGAAGTCGAGGTCGTGGCCGCCCGCGAGCTGGCCGGCCAGGACGACCTGCTGCTGCGCCGCAATTCCCAGAACGGCCGCATCGAGTGCCTGACCAACAAGAGCGCCATCGCGCTCAACGAAGCCCTGCACGCCCACAACTGAGCCCTGCCCCGGCGCCTCACGGCGCCGGGGGACGGCCCGCCGGAATCCCGCATGACCTCGACCAGCTCCGACCCTACGCTCTCCCCGACCCTCGAACTCGCCATGGCGCTGATGCGCCGCCCCTCCGTGACCCCCGATGACCTGGGCTGCCAGGACCTGATGATCGAACGCCTGGAACGCCTGGGCTTCGCCATCGAGCGCCTGCCGTTCGGCGACGTCGAGAACTTCTGGGCGGTGCGCGGCCATCACGGCCCGGTGCTGGCCTTCGCCGGCCATACCGACGTGGTGCCGAGCGGCCCCGAGGTCAACTGGGAGCACCCGCCCTTCGCGCCCTGCATCGATGACGACGGCATGCTGTGCGGCCGCGGCGCCGCCGACATGAAGGGCAGCCTGGCCGCCATGGTCACCGCCGTGGAGCGCTTCGTGACCGCCCATCCCGATCATCCTGGGCGCCTGGCCTTCCTGATCACCTCCGACGAGGAAGGCCCGGCGGTGGACGGCACCCGGGCCGTGGTCGAGCACCTGCGCGAGTCCCACGACCGCCTCGACTACTGCATCGTCGGCGAGCCCTCCTCCACCGACCGACTCGGCGACGTGATCAAGAACGGCCGGCGCGGCTCGCTGGGCGGCGTGCTGCACGTCAGGGGCGTGCAGGGCCACGTGGCCTACCCGCACATGGCGCGCAACCCGATCCACGAGGTCGCCCCGGCGCTGGACGCCCTGGTGCGCGAGCACTGGGACGGCGGCAACGAATTCTTCCCGGCGACCAGTTTCCAGGTCTCCAACATCCGCTCGGGCACCGGTGCCACCAACGTGATTCCGGGCGAGGTGGAGGTGGTGTTCAACTTCCGCTACTCCACCGCCCTGACCCACGAGACGCTGCGCCAGCGCACCGAGGCGATCCTCGAGGCCCACGGCCTGGACTTCCACATCGACTGGACGCTCAACGGCGAGCCCTTCCTGACCTCGGAAGGCGCGCTGGTGGAGGCCGCGGTCGGCGGCGTCGAGGACGTGATGGGCCATCGCCCCGAGCTGTCCACCGCCGGCGGCACCTCCGACGGCCGCTTCATCGCCACCCTGGGCAGCCAGGTGGTTGAGCTCGGCCCGCGCAACGACACCATCCACAAGGTCAACGAACGGGTCCGCGCCGCCGACCTCGACGACCTCAGCCGGGTCTATGAAGCGATCATGACCCGGCTGTTCGTCGACGGCACGTCACGCCCCTGAGGACACCATGGAACGCTATCCCGACATCGAGATCTATCTGGCCCGCGTCGAGCCCGACGCCCTGAACGCCTGGCTCGGCGAGACCCTCGACGCCGCGCCGCTGAAGCCGGCCGGCAAGCACCGCTGGCGCACCCAGGGCCGCCACGACGGGGCCGAGATCCCGGTGCTGCTGGTCGAGAAGGCCGACGACGGCTTCGCCAGCCTGTGGCTGGACAGCGCCGAATCGCCCTGGCCCACCGACAGCGACCTCGCCCGCGCCGCCGCCGCGCGACTCGGCTGCGAGGTGCGCTGCTCGCTGGGCGGCTGGCAGCCCGGCGACGACCCGGACCGCTTCCTGCAGGTGCTGCCGGACGGCGCCGAGGCCACCATCGACTGGCCCGACTCGGGGCAGTGAGCCGAAACGACATCGCCCCGCGGATGCGGGGCGATGTCGTTGGATGGCGGTTAGACAGCAGCCGGGGAAACGGCGCCGAGCGAAGATCAGACAAGGCGGAAGGTCGTCGAGAGAGCGGAGTTTACTAGCAGCTAAATGAGCATCTCGAGACGACCTTCCAACGCAGTATGATCGAGCGCAGGCCCGTTTCAGGTGATGACGGTGACGTCGTCGGCCTGCAAACCTCTGTCATTGCGCGAGACGTGATACTTCACCTTCTGCCCCTCGGCCAGGGTGCGATGACCGCGACCGCGGATGGCACGGAAATGGACGAAGACATCCTCGCCGCTGTCACGGGTGATGAAGCCATAGCCCTTGTTGACGTTGAACCACTTGACCTCGCCGATCTCGCGGCCGTCGTCCTCGACCTCGGCGATGTTGGACAGCTGGGGCGTCAGGGCGTTGATCGCCAGGGTGGCCACCAGCATCAGCAGGAAGACCGCCAGGGCCGCCGCGACATAGACCACCGCCAGACCGCCGACCTCGAGGCTGGCGAACAGCTCGCGGGACAGCTCACCACCGGTGAGATGGACGAACAGCGCGATCAGCAGCGGCGCCGGTGCGGCCAGCAGCAGACTGACGATACTGCAACGAAACACGACCTTTCGATTCATAAACCTCGGATGCTCTCTTGTCATTGGGAACGGATGTGATGGGGGCGAGGCACCGAACGACCCGCAGACCGCCCTCGACCCGACTGCGCCGGCCGCGTTCGATGCATCGGCGAACGGGGCCACGACAGACCGCACCAGGACGAGCCTTGACACGGTATAAGGAGTCTATCATGCACGACGACGACACGCCCTCCGACGCCGCGGCGCGGCTGGAGGCCCTGGAGAGCCGGCTGGCCTACCAGGAACACTGGCTGGATACCCTGGACCGCACGGTGGCCGTCCAGGAAAAGCGCCTGATGCAGCTGGAGCGCCTCAACGAGCTGATGCAGCACAAGCTGCGCGAACAGCGCCAGGCACTCCAGGAAGCGGACACAGCGACACCCCGCCCGGAGGACGAGGTGCCGCCGCATTACTAGCGATTAGCGTGATGCCAGAGCCCGACAGGCGGGCCTCAAGCCTCAGAGCGTTTCCAGGTAACGCTCGGCGTCCAGGGCCGCCATGCAGCCGGTGCCGGCGGAGGTCACCGCCTGGCGGTAGACGTGGTCCATGACGTCGCCGGCGGCGAACACGCCCGGCACGCTGGTGGCGGTGGCGTTGCCCTCGAGGCCGGACTGCACCTTGATGTAACCGCCGGCCATGTCCAGCTGGCCCTCGAAGATGCCGGTGTTGGGGCTGTGGCCGATGGCGATGAACACGCCCGGCGCGCCGATCTCACGCGTGCTGCCGTCCTCGGTGGACGTCAGCCGCGCCCCGGTGACGCCGCTGTTGTCGCCCAGCACCTCGTCCAGGGTGTGGTTCCAGATCAGCTCGACGTTGCCGTTCTCGGCCTTCTCGAACAGCTTGTCCTGGAGGATCTTCTCGGCGCGCAGGCTGTCGCGGCGGTGCACCAGGGTGACCTTGGAGGCGATGTTGGAGAGGTACAGTGCCTCTTCCACGGCGGTGTTGCCGCCGCCGACCACCACGACCTCCTGGTTGCGGTAGAAGAAGCCGTCGCAGGTGGCGCAGGCGGAGACGCCCTGGCCCATGAACTGCTGCTCGGAGTCCAGCCCCAGATAGCGGGCGCTGGCGCCGGTGGCGATGATCAGGGCGTCGCAGGTGTAGGTGCCGTTGTCGCCCTTCAGGGTGTAGGGCGTCTCGCGCAGCTCGACCTCGTGAATATGGTCGAACAGCACCTCGGTGTCGAAGCGCTCGGCGTGGCGCTTCATGCGCTCCATCAGCTCGGGGCCCTGCACGCCGGTGTCATCGCCCGGCCAGTTGTCCACGTCGGTGGTGGTGGTCAGCTGGCCGCCGGCCTGAATGCCGGTGATCAGCAGCGGTTTGAGATTGGCGCGGGCGGCGTAGACGGCGGCGGTGTAGCCGGCGGGGCCGGAGCCGAGGATGATCAGGCGTTCGTGGCGCGCTTCGCTCATGGGGAACCTCGCAGGTCTCGAAAGGGGTGGGGCAACGGGCTTGGCGATGGCGGCGAGCCGTCGGCATCGCGAAGGCCGCTGTAGGAGGCGAGGGGCGGCCCGCAGGCCGCCCCGGGGGACATCGCACAGGCTTAGAGGGCGCCGGCGTGGTTGCCCAGGTAGCTCGCGACACCTTCGGCGGTGTCCTTCATGCCTTCCTGGCCTTCGTCCCAGCCGGCCGGGCAGACTTCGCCGTTCTTCTGGTGGAACTGCAGGGCCTTGACCATGCGCAGCATCTCGTCGACGTTGCGGCCCAGCGGCAGGTTGTTGACGACCTGGTGCTGGACGACGCCGTTCTCGTCGATCAGGAAGGAACCGCGCATGGCGACGCCGGCTTCCGGATGCTCGATGCCGTAGGCCTGGGTGATCTCGTGCTTGACGTCGGCCACGATCGGGAAGCCGACTTCACCGATGCCGCCCTTCTCCGGCGAGGTCAGGCGCCAGGCGTGGTGGGTGAACTGGGAATCGATGGAGACACCGATCACCTCGACGCCGAGCTCCTTGAACTGCGCCAGACGGTTGTCGTGGGCGATGATCTCGGACGGGCACACGAAGGTGAAGTCCAGCGGCCAGAAGAACAGCACGCGGAGCTTGCCGTTGCTGTCGGACAGCTTGAAGTTATCGACGATCTCGCCGTTGCCGAGGACGGCGGCGGCTTCGAAATCGGGTGCTTGACGTCCAACCAGTACGCTCATGCAGATCTCCTTGAGTGAGTGATGGCATTCATGGGAGTAAAAGCGGAATGCCTACGCTAGGTCAGGCATCCTCGCCGCACCACCGAAGCGAGTCAATGGCACGGATAGGCAAAATCGATGACCGGCAGCGGCGGCGCGCACGCACGCCGCGGCGGCTCACAGCACTTGTCTTCACAGCACCTCGTCGTCGCGTCCCAGGGTCAGCGACTCGAGCTCGCCGCCGACCAGCGACACCTCGATGCGCATCTGGATCGGCGAACAGCACTGCGGGCAGTCCTCCCAGGTCGTGTGGCTGCCCTGGGAAAGGTCGACCAGCAGGTCGAAGCCGGTGTCGCAGTAGGGGCAGCGCACCGCGTGGCTGTCCAGCGCTTCCTCGTGCACGTCTGTCTCCCCCGGCCAGGTCAATGCCTCGTTAGATGGGGCACCGCGGCCGTCTTTTCAAGGGCGCCGGGCCCGCCGTCGGCGCGATGGTTGAAAAGGCCATCTATCATGACCATGTAATCGATAGTGGACCAGGATGGTTCGATCTTTCCCGCCGTGACAGGAGGACCCCATGAGCACTTCGTCCCTACCGGAGACGCTGCAGACCCTCGACGCCGCCGGCACCACCTTCCATTACCATAGCCTGCCCAAGGCCGCCGAGACGCTGGGCGATATCGATCGCCTGCCGATGACGCTGAAGATCCTGCTCGAGAACCAGCTGCGCTTCGCCGATCAGGAAGGCGTCGAGCGCGAGGACATGCAGGCGCTGGTCGACTGGCAGAAGACCGCCTCGTCCGATCGCGAGATCGGCTACCGCCCGGCCCGGGTGCTGATGCAGGACTTCACCGGCGTCCCCGGCGTGGTCGACCTGGCCTCGATGCGCGCCGCGGTCGAGACCCTCGGCGAGCAGCCGTCGCGCATCAATCCCCTGTCGCCGGTGGACCTGGTGATCGACCACTCGGTGATGGTCGACCACTTCGGCGACCCCAGCGCCTTCAAGGACAACGTCGCCATCGAGATGGAGCGCAACCGCGAACGCTACGAGTTCCTGCGCTGGGGCCAGCAGGCCTTCGACAACTTCCGCGTGGTGCCGCCGGGCACCGGCATCTGTCACCAGGTCAACCTCGAGTACCTGGGCAAGACGGTGTGGACCAAGGAGGAGGACGGCAAGACCTTCGCCTATCCCGACACCCTGGTCGGCACCGACTCCCACACCACCATGATCAACGGCCTGGGCGTGCTCGGCTGGGGCGTCGGCGGCATCGAGGCCGAGGCGGCCATGCTCGGCCAGCCGGTGTCGATGCTGATCCCCGAGGTGGTGGGCTTCAAGCTCACCGGCAAGCTGCGCGAGGGCATCACCGCCACCGACTTGGTGCTGACGGTGACCCAGATGCTGCGCAGCCGCGGCGTGGTCGGCAAGTTCGTCGAGTTCTACGGCGATGGCCTCAAGGACCTGCCGCTGGCCGACCGTGCCACCATCGCCAACATGGCCCCGGAATACGGCGCCACCTGCGGCTTCTTCCCGGTCGACGACGAGACCCTCACCTACATGCGCCTGACCGGCCGCGACGAGGAGCAGATCGCCCTGGTCGAGGCCTACTGCAAGGCCCAGGGCCTGTGGCGCGAGCCCGGCGCCGAGCCCGTCTTCAGCGACACCCTGGAGCTCGACATGGGCGACGTCGAGGCCAGCCTGGCCGGCCCCAAGCGCCCCCAGGACCGCGTCACCCTGGCCGACATGCCGACGGCCTTCGCCAAGGTGATGGAGGACGACGGCAAGCCGCTCGGCGATTCCACCGAGAACGGCAAGCTGATGTCCGAGGGCGGCCAGACCGCGGTGGGCGTCGAGGAGAGCTACGAGCACCACGACAGCCAGGAGGTCGATCTCGAGGGCGAGGCCTTCCGCCTCGACCCCGGCGCGGTGGTGATCGCCGCCATCACCTCCTGCACCAACACCTCCAATCCCAGCGTGATGATGGCCGCCGGCCTGCTGGCGCGTAACGCCCGGGAGCGCGGGCTCGACACCAAACCCTGGGTCAAGACCTCGCTGGCCCCCGGTTCCAAGGTGGTCACCGACTACCTGGCCGCCGGCGGCGTGCAGGACGACCTCGACGCCCTGGGCTTCAACCTGGTCGGCTACGGCTGCACCACCTGCATCGGCAACTCCGGCCCGCTGCCGGAGCCCATCGAGCAGGCGATCACCGACGGCGACCTGACCGTGGCCTCGGTGCTGTCCGGCAACCGCAACTTCGAGGGCCGCGTCCATCCCCAGGTGAAGACCAACTGGCTGGCCTCGCCGCCCCTGGTGGTGGCCTATGCCCTGGCCGGCAACGTGCGCAAGGACCTGGCCCGCGACCCGCTGGGCGTTGACCGCCACGGCCAGCCGGTCTACCTGCAGGACATCTGGCCTTCCCAGGCCGAGATCGCCGAGGCGGTGGAACAGGTCCGCACCGAGATGTACCGCAAGGAATACGCCGAAGTGTTCGAGGGCGACGAGGTGTGGAAGGCCATCGATGTGCCCGAGAGCGAGGTGTACCAGTGGAACGAGGATTCTACCTACATCCAGCACCCGCCGTTCTTCGAGGGCATGGGCCGCGACCCCGCCCCCACCGAGGACGTCCACCGCGCCCACGTGCTGGCCCTGCTCGGCGACTCGGTGACCACCGACCACATCTCGCCGGCCGGCGCCATCAAGCCCGACAGCCCGGCGGGTCGCTACCTGCAGGAGCGCGGCGTCAAGCCGGTGGACTTCAACTCCTACGGCTCGCGGCGCGGCAACCACGAGATCATGATGCGCGGCACCTTCGCCAACGTGCGCATCAAGAACGAGATGCTCGACGGCGTGGTCGGCGGCGAGACCCGCCACGTGCCTTCCGGCAAGCAGATGGCCATCTATGACGCGGCTATGCAGTACCAGCAGGAAGGCACCCCGCTGGTGGTGATCGCCGGCAAGGAATACGGCACCGGCTCCTCCCGCGACTGGGCCGCCAAGGGCACCCGGCTGCTCGGCGTGCGCGCCGTGCTGGCGGAGTCCTACGAGCGCATCCACCGTTCCAACCTGATCGGCATGGGCGTGGTGCCGCTGCAGTTCCCCGAGGGCGAGACCCGCGAGACCCTGGGCCTGACCGGCGACGAGCGTGTTTCCATCAAGGGCCTCGACGATCTCGCCCCGGGCGGCAAGGTCGAGGTGACCATCGAGAGCGACAAGGGCGAGCAGACGCTCGAGGCGCTGTGCCGCATCGACACCGCCAACGAGCTGGAGTACTACCGCCACGGCGGCATCCTGCACTACGTGCTGCGCAAGATGATCGGTTCGGCCTGATTCGCTGATTCCACAGCACCATGAAAAAGCCCCCGCCGTTGACCCGGCGGGGGCTTTCTTGTGCGGTCGATACTGAGCTCGATCGGCGCGCCTCAGAAGGAGCGGCGACGATAGGCGCGATACTCCGGCGTCCAGAAGTTGCGCTCGATGGCATCGCGCAGGGTCTGTTCATCGGACTTCAGCGCCACGCCCTCGCGCTGGGCCTCGGCGCCGACCTCGAAGGCGATCGCCTTGGACAGCTCGCGGATGTCGGCCAGCGCCGGCAGCACCGCGCCCTCGCCGGTCTTCGCCACCGGCGCCGCATCGGCCAGCGCCCGGGAGGCGGCCATCAGCATGGTGTCGGTGATGCGCTTGGCGCCGGACGCCACCACGCCGAGGCCGATGCCCGGGAAGATGTAGGCATTGTTGCACTGGGCGATCGGGTAGGAGCGGCCGCCATGCTCCACCGGGGCGAAGGGGCTGCCGGTGGCGACCATCGCCTGGCCGTCGGTCCAGCGGATCACGTCCGCCGGCACCGCCTCGGCGCGGGAGGTCGGGTTGGACAGCGGCATCACCAGCGGCGAGGCGCAGCCGGCGTGCATGGTGCGGATCACTTCCTCGGTGAAGATGCCCTGCTGGCCGCTGACCCCGAGCAGCACGGTCGGCTTGACCCGCTTGACCACCTCCAGTAGCGACTGGCCGTCCCAGTCGGCGACCAGCGTCGCCTCCTGGGCCAGGCGGCGCTGGAAGTCGCGTAGCCAGGCCTGGTCACCGGTCACCAGGCCCTCGCGGTCCACCATGTAGATGCGCTGGCGCGCCTCGGCCTCGGACAGGCCCTCGGTCTGCATGGCCACGACGATCTGCTCGGCGATACCACAGCCGGCCGATCCGGCGCCGACCACCGCCACGCGCTGGTCGCTGACGGTCTCGCCGCGGGCCTTGCAGGCCGCCATCAGGGTGCCGACGCAGACGGAAGCGGTGCCCTGGATGTCGTCGTTGAAGCAGCACAGCTCGTCGCGGTAGCGGTCGAGCAGCGGCAGGGCGTTGGCCTGGGCGAAGTCCTCGAACTGCAGCAGCACGTTCGGCCAGCGGCGCTTCACGGCGGTGATGAACTCGGCCATGAAGACGTTGTACTCCTCCTGGGAGATACGCGGATGGCGCCAGCCCATGTACATGGGATCGTCGAGCAGGGTCTGGTTGTTGGTACCCACGTCGATCTGGATCGGCAGGGTATAGGCCGGGCTGATGCCGCCGCAGGCGGTATACAGCGACAGCTTGCCGATCGGGATGCCCATGCCGCCGATGCCCTGGTCGCCCAGGCCGAGGATGCGCTCGCCGTCGGTGACCACGATCACCTTGACGTTGTCCTTGGTCGCGCTGCGCAGGATGTCGTCCATGCGGTCGCGGTCGGGGTAGGACACGAACAGGCCGCGGTGGTTGCGGTAGATGTTGGAGAACTCTTCGCAGGCCTGGCCGACCGTCGGCGTATAGATGATCGGCAGCATCTCCTCGAGATGCTCGGAGACCAGCCGGAAATACAGGGTCTCGTTGTCGTCCTGGATGGCGCGCAGATAGATGTGGCGATCCAGGTCGGTCTGGCACTGGCGATACTGGCGATAGGCCCGCTCCGCCTGCTCCTCGATGGTCTCGACGTTCTGCGGCAGCAGGCCGATCAGATTGAACTCGAGGCGCTCCTCCCGGGTGAAGGCGCTGCCCTTGTTGAGCAGGGGCATTTCGAGCAGGGGCGGCCCGGCGTAGGGCACATAGAGGGGGCGCTTGGCTTCGCTGGTCATCAAGTTCTCTCTTTCCATGTCGGGAATGCGGGCCGTGGCGCTCTGCGGCGCCTTGGTCGGTACTCTACCACAACGGCGCCCCCGACCAGGGTCGGAGGCGCCGTTGTGGGTCTCCACCTTGGGACACCGTGCCTAGACGAACCGGCCCAGGCCGACCGCCTCTCGCAGGCGATCCATGAAGGGGGCGGCCTCGGCCCGGGCACGCTCGGCGCCCTGCTTCAGCACGGCCTCGATGTGGGCGGGGTCTTCCAGCAGCGCCTGGTAGCGCTCGCGGGGCTCGCGCAGGTGGGCGTTCAGGTACTCGAAAACGCGGTTCTTGGCGTCGCCCCAACCGATGCCGTTCTCGTACTCGGAACGCATGGCCGCGGTCTCCTCGGCGCTGGCGAAGGCCGAGTAGATCTGGAACAGGGTGCAGGTGTCCGGGTCCTTGGGCTCGCCGGGCTCCAGCGAGTTGGTCTTGATCTTGCGGACCAGCTTCTTCAGCTTCTTCTCGGAGACGAACAGCGGAATGGTGTTCTCGTAGCTCTTGGACATCTTGCGCCCGTCCAGGCCGTTGAGCACCTGAACCCGCTCGTCCACCACCGCCTCGGGCTGGGTGAAGTACTGACCCTTGAACAGGTGGTTGAAGCGTCCGCCCATGTCGCGCGCCATCTCGATATGCTGGATCTGGTCGCGGCCGACCGGCACCTTGTTGGCGTTGAACATCAGGATGTCCGCCGCCATCAGCACCGGATAGCCGAACAGGCCCATGGTGATGCCGCGATCGGGATCGGGGCTGCCGGCTTCCTCGTTCTCCGCCACCGCCGCCTTGTAGGCGTGGGCGCGGTTCATCAGGCCCTTGGCGCAGACGCAGGACAGCATCCAGTTCAGCTCGGCGATCTCGGGCACGTCCGACTGGCGGTAGAAGATCGCGTTGTCGGTGTCGAGGCCCAGCGCCAGCCAGGTGGCGGCGATTTCCAGGCGCGACTGCTGGACCCGCTTGGGATCCTGACACTTGATCAGGGCGTGCAGGTCGGCGAGGAAGTAGTAGGACTGGACGCTCGGGTCCTGGCTAGCCGCGATGGCGGGCTTGATGGCCCCGACGTAGTTGCCGAGGTGGGGCGTGCCGGTGGTGGTGATCCCCGTCAGCACACGGGTCTTGTCGGAAGATGCGGTCATGAAAGCGGGACTCAGCTGACTCTCGAATGCCCGCTATGGTAACGCGGCGCCCCGGCCAAGGCGACCTGCCTGAGGCCGCCCGCGGGCTGATCCGGCGACAGGTCCCGGGGTGCCGGACCATCGAGGAGGCGCTGTGACCCCCTCCCTGGGCGCTACCGACGCCATCCTTGGCGTAGGACCTCCTCTTCGACCTGTCCCCGGCGCCCGCCAGCTATCGACTCGGTAACGGGAATCAGCCAATCAGTCGATCGACCTCCACGTAGTCGAGCCCGAAGGCCTCGGCCACGGCGCGATAGGTCAGCTGGCCGTCGTGGACATTGAGGCCCGCGGCGAAGTGGGCATCGTCGGCCAGCGCCTGCTGCCAGCCCTTGTCGGCCAGGGCGACGACGAACGGCAGGGTGGCGTTGGTCAGCGCCTGGGTCGAGGTGCGCGCCACCGCGCCGGGCATGTTGGCCACGCAGTAGTGCACCACGCCGTCGACCACGTAGGTGGGCTCGGCGTGGGTGGTCGGCCGGCTGGTCTCGAAGCAGCCACCCTGATCGATGGCCACGTCCACCAGCACGCTGCCCGGCTTCATCTCCGCCAGCATGGCGCGGGTGATCAGCTTGGGCGCGGCGGCGCCGGGCACCAGCACGGCGCCGATGATCAGGTCGGACTCGCGCACCGCTTCCTCGAGGGCGTCGGCGGTGGAGAACACGGTCTTCATGCGGCCCTGGTAGCGGTCGTCGAGGGTCTCGAGGCGCGGGATGGACTTGTCCAGCACCGTCACCTCGGCGCCCAGCCCCAGCGCCATGCGCGCGGCGTTCTCGCCGACCACGCCGCCGCCGATCACGGTGACCCGCGCCGGCGCCACGCCGGGCACGCCCGGCAGCAGCACGCCGGCGCCGCCCTGGGCCTTCTCGAGACTGTGGGCGCCGGCCTGCACCGCCATGCGGCCCGCCACGGTGCTCATCGGTGCCAGCAGCGGCAGCCCGCCGTCGGCCGCGGTGATGGTCTCGTAGGCGATGCAGGTGGCGCCGCTTTCCATCAGCCCCCGGGTCAGCTCTTCCTCGGCGGCCAGGTGCAGGTAGGTGAACAGCGTCTGCCCCTTCGAGAGCCTCGCGACCTCCTCCGGCTGGGGCTCCTTGACCTTGAGGATCAACTCGGCCTCGGCCCACACCCTGGCCACGTCGGGCTCGAGGCGCGCGCCGGCGGCCTCGTAGTCGGCATCGCTGAAGCCGGCGCCCTCCCCGGCGCCGGCCTGAACGACCACCGCGTGGCCGCGGCCGATCAGCTCGCGGGCGCCGCTGGGCGTCAGGGCGACGCGGTATTCATGGTTCTTGATTTCCTTCGGAACGGCGATCTGCATGGACGATCCTCGCGGTTGGCCGATGGATGAGAATGGCTCACCACCTCATTACAGCACAGCAGAACGATCACGCAGACAGGCGCGCTTAAAAAGACAGGATTTTCAGGAAAGTGCCGAAAGGTACAGAACGTCGTTCGGCAAAACGGCCTTCTCACCACAATTCGCTCGACGAAACCGCCGCCGCCCTGCGGTTGCCCGACATCAGGGCCGGGAGCGGCCGCAGTTCCAGCAGGCATCGAACGCGCCTTCCAGCCGCTCGCCGCAACCGGGGCAGGTCCAGGCCGGGCGGTCCACGCGACCTTCGAGGGCGTCGTGGATCAGCGCCTCGGCCCGCGCCCGGTTGTGGGGCGCGACCCAGACCTCGGGTTCGCAGTCGCCCGGCGGCAGCTCACCGGCGCCGCCACCCAGGGTCAGGTTGCGCCGCTCGACGGGGATGCCGGCGACCTCCAGCAGGTTGGCCACGTGGCCGACCAGCAGCGGATTGGCGTGAGAGAAGACACGGACGAAGGCGAAGTCGTTCATGGGCGCTCGCGTTAAGGAAAAACGGGGCGCGCCGGATGGCGCGCCCCGTTTCATCGGGCCTCGATCAGTCGCGGAAGACACGCACGCCGAGGGCCTTGAGGTAGGCGGTCTCGGGAATCGCCGGGTGCACCGGGTGATCCGGCCCCTGGTGGCCCTGGAACAGGATCTGGGCGTGGCGATCCTGATGGCGGGCGGCACCGCGCACGGTGTCCACCAGACGCTCCGGCGCCAGATGCATCGAGCAGGAGGCCGACAGCAGCAGGCCGTCGCGGCCGAGCAGGCGCATGGCCTCGCGGTTGAGCTTGCCGTAGGCGCGCTCGCCGGCAGTGGTGTCCTTGCGCTTCTTGATGAAGGCGGGCGGATCCAGGATCACCACGTCGAACTGTTCGCCGTCGGCCTTGAGCGCGGCCATGGCCTCGAAGGCATCGCCCTCGCCCACCGCCACCTGCTCGTGCAGGCCGTTGAGGGCGGCGTTATCGGCGACCCGCTCCAGCGCCGGGGCGCTGGCGTCCACGCACAGCACCTCGCTGGCACCGCTGGCGGCGGCCTGAACGCCCCAGCCGCCGACGTAGCTGAACAGGTCGAGCACGCGCTTGCCGGCCACATGCTGGTTGAGCCAGGCGCGATTGACGCGGTGGTCGTAGAACCAGCCGGTCTTCTGGCCGTCGAGCACCGGGGCGACGAAGCGCACGCCGTTCTCCTCGAGCTCCACCGCCTCCGGCAGCGTGCCCTTGACCACCTCGATCTGGCTTTCGAGGCCTTCCTGACGGCGACCGGAGGTGTCGTTGCGCAGCACCACGGCGCTCGGGGAGACGACCTTGTCCAGGGCATCGAGCAGCGGCTCGAGCTGGGCCTCCATGCCGGCGGTGTTGAGCTGCACCACCAGCACGTCGCCGAAGCGGTCGATGATCAGCCCCGGCAGCAGGTCGCCCTCGCCGTGCACCAGGCGATAGAACGGCTTGTCGAACATGCGCTGGCGCAGGGCCAGGGCCTGGTTCAGGCGGTGGACCAGCAGCGAGCGGTCGAGCTGCATGGCCGGGTCGCGGGACACCAGGCGCGCGCAGATCAGCGAGTGGGCGTTGACGTAGGCCACGCCCAGCGCCTTGCCGTTGGCGGCCTCGACCTGGGCCTGCTCGCCGGGGGCGAAGTCCTTGAGCGGCATGGCCTGGATGTCGATCTCGTTGGAGTACAGCCAGAGATGTCCCGCCTTGAGGCGGCGATCGGCGTTCTTCTTCAGGCGCAGTGAGCGTAGGGCGGTCATGTCGTGGCTCTCATCATGGAGGTCGTGGGGACGTTCGGGGAATGCCGGCCGTGGGCCCGGGCATCGAAATCGAATCGGGTGGCGGCGCTCAGGTCTGGCACTCGCCGCAGAAGACGCTGGCCCGCTGGCCCAGGGTCACCAGGCGCAGCTCGGCGCCGCAGCGCCGGCAGGGCTGGCCGTCACGGCCGTAGACGTTGAGCCGCTGGGCGAAGTAGCCCGGCTCGCCGGTGCCGCTGACGAAGTCGCGCAGGGTGGTGCCGCCCTGGGTGATGGCGGCGGCCAGCACCTCGCTGACCGCGGCCGCCAGGCGGTCGTAGCGCTCGCGCGAGATGCGCCCGGCGGCGCGCCGGGGATCGATGCCGGCCAGGAACAGCGCCTCGGCGGCGTAGATGTTGCCGACGCCGACGACCACGGCATTGTCCATCAGGAAGGGCTTCACGGCCATGCGCCGCCGGCGCGACAGCTCGTACAGCCGCCCGCCGTCGAAGGCCTCGGAGAGCGGCTCCGGGCCCAGCTTCGCGAGGCGCGCGTCGTGCTCGGCATCGCCGGCCAGCCAGTCGACGAAACCGAAGCGCCGAGGGTCGTGATAGCGCAGCACCGCGCCGTCGTCGAGCACCAGGTCGACGTGGTCGTGCTTCTTGGGCAGCTCGCCGACCCGGGCGATGCGCAGGCTGCCGGACATGCCGAGATGCCACAGCAGCGTGCCGCCGCCGCCCTCCACGGGGATCAGCAGGTACTTGGCGCGACGCCCCAGCGAGCCGATGCGCGCGCCCACCAGGCGGTCGATCAGGTCTTCCGGCACCGGCACCCGCAGGCGGGACTGGCGCACGATCACCTCGGTGATCTCGCGGCCCTCCACGTGCGGGGCAATGCCGCGCCGGGTGGTCTCGACTTCGGGCAACTCGGGCATGGAATGACCTGCTATCGGCGGCGTGCGGCGATCATACGCAAGAACCCGACCATCGGGCCGGGTTCTTGGGGACAGGCCGAGGCCTGCGGCGGAAGCGATCTCGGGAACCGCGGGGATCCCGACTTACTTGATCTTGGCTTCCTTGTACATCACGTGCTTGCGAACAACCGGATCGAATTTCTTCATCTCCATCTTGTCAGGAGTGTTCCGCTTGTTCTTGTCGGTGGTGTAGAAGTGGCCGGTACCGGCGCTGGACACCAGACGAATCTTGTCACGCATGAGTCTTCTCCCTTATGGAAACGCTTAGACGGTTTCGCCACGCTTGCGAATGTCGCCGAGCACCGCTTCGATGCCCTTCTTGTCGATGATGCGCATGCCTTTGGAGGAGACGCGCAGCTTGACGAAGCGCTTCTCGGACTCCACCCAGAAACGGTGGCTGTGCAGGTTCGGCACGAAACGACGACGCGTCTTGCGCTGGGAGTGTGAAACGTTGTTACCAGTCACCGGGCGCTTGCCGGTAACCTGACATACTTTGGACATGAGAGCCTCCAACCGCTTGGCCAGGTACGAATACCTGATTGTTCAAAACCTGTCGGGCAAAACCGGGACGACCCCGCTGTCATTTGACCCAAGGGAATTCAAAGGCTGCACTTTATACCAGAGTCAACGTTGCCAGACAAGCGACGTGCAGAAATGTGCAGCGGCATCGCCGGCCGACGTGGCCTCGGGGCCAGTCTCGGGCGAGCACGACTGCGTCTGCGGATTTTGATCGCGGCGGATTATAGCAGCCCTCGCTCGGCGAATGACACCACCTCGCCGTCACCGACCACGAAATGATCCAGCACCCGGATCTCGAACAGCCCGAGCGCCTCCTTGAGACGCTCGGTGATGCGCCGGTCGGCATCGCTGGGCTCGGCCACCCCGGAGGGATGGTTGTGAGCGAAGATGATCGCCCCGGCGCCCAGCTCCAGGGCGCGGCGCACCACCTCGCGGGGATACACCGAGGCGCTGTCGAGGGTGCCACGGAACAGCGACTCGAAGCGGATCACCCGATGCTGGCTGTCGAGGAACAGCGCCGCGAACTCCTCGTGGCCGAGATGTCGCAGCCGCGAGGCCAGATAGGCGCGCACCAGCGACGGCGAGGTCAGCGCATCCTCCCGCGCCAGCTGGCTGGCCAGGTGGCGCCGGGACAGCTCCAGCGTGGCCTGCAGCTGCACGAACTTGGCCTCGCCCAGCCCGCGTTCGGCGCAGAAGCGCGTACGATCGGCCTCCAGCAGCGGCCGCAGGCCGCCGAAGGCCGACAGCAGGTCGCGGGCCAGATCCACCGCCGAGCGCCCGGTCACGCCCACGCGCAGAAAGATCGCCAGCAGCTCGGCGTCGGAAAGCGCCTCGGAACCCAGCGCCAGCAGCTTCTCCCGGGGGCGTTCGCCCTCCGGCCAGTCACGAATCGACATCCCGGCCTCCCTGCCCGTTTTTCATCCTCAGGATAGTGTAGCCCCGAGACCGGCAGGCGATAGCCGGAAGGCGTGGCACCGGCAACGCCGAGGAGCGCGGCTACGCAAGGGTGCGGCCGAATGGTAAGGTAGACGGCCGGATTCAGCCGCGGACACGACCATGTCGACAGCCCTTCCACGCCGCGTTCTGCTCGGCATCAGCGCCGGCATTGCCGCCTACAAGAGCGCCCAGCTCGCCCGCCTGCTCAAGCAGGCCGGCTGCGAGGTGCGCGTCGTGATGACCGACGGCGCCCAGGCCTTCATCACCCCGCTGACGCTGCAGGCGCTGACCGGCGAGCCGGTACGCACCTCGCTGCTCGACCCCGAGGCCGAAGCCGGCATGGGGCACATCGAGCTGGCCCGCTGGGCCGACCTGATTCTGATCGCCCCGGCCACCGCCGACGCGATGGCGCGGCTGGCTAACGGCCACGCCGACGACCTGCTCACCACCCTGTGCCTGGCGAGCGACGCCGACAAGGCCATGGCCCCGGCCATGAACCAGGCCATGTGGCGCGCCCCGGCCACCGCCCGCAACGCCCGCCGGCTGGCCGACGACGGCTGGCGGCTGCTGGGGCCGGACAGCGGCGACCAGGCCTGCGGCGACGTGGGCCCCGGCCGCATGCTCGAGCCCGACGCCATCCTCGCCGCCCTGAGCGCGCCCGCCGACCGCCCCGCCGAAGGTCTTAACGTGGTGATCACCGCCGGCCCCACCCGCGAGCCGCTGGACCCGGTGCGCTACCTCTCCAACCACAGCTCCGGCAAGATGGGCTACGCCCTGGCCACCGCCGCCGCCGCCCTCGGCGCCCGGGTGACGCTGATCAGCGGCCCGGTGGCGCTGCCTACCCCGGCGGGCGCGACGCGCCTCGACGTGGAAAGCGCCCGGGAGATGCACGACGCCGCCCAGCGCCTGGCCGGCGACTGCGACCTGTTCATCGGCTGCGCCGCGGTGGCGGACTACCGCGCCGAGGCGCCGGCCGAGCACAAGCTCAAGAAGCAGGATGGCGAGGACACCCTCACCCTGCGCCTGGTCAAGAATCCCGACATCATCGCCGCCGTCGCCGCACGGCCCGATCGTCCCTTCGTCGTCGGCTTCGCCGCCGAGACCCGGGACCTCGCCGCCTACGCCCACGACAAGCTCGCGCGCAAGGGGCTCGACATGGTGGTGGCCAATGACGTCTCCCGCGCCGGGCTCGGCTTCGGCGCCGACGACAACGCCGCCCTGCTGCTGTGGCGCGAGGGCGACACCACCGGCCAGGCCGACCTGCCGCCCCAGCCCAAGGCCGAGCTCGCCGAGGCCGTGATCCGACGCGCCCTGGCACGCCTGACCCCATCGGTCGGCGACGCCGGCTGATCCCCGACTCCGTTCGTCTTTTACCGTTCTATTTCTGGAAGCCACACCATGCCGACCACCGCCGACCGCCCCCGCCTCGCCGTCAAGCTGCTCGACGAGCGGATGCGCGACCACCTGCCCCACTACGCCACCCAAGGCTCCGCCGGCATGGACCTGCGCGCGCTGCTCGACGAGCCGCTGACCCTCGAGCCTGGCGACTGCCAGCTGGTGCGCACCGGACTCGCCATCCACATCGCCGACCCGGGTCTGGCCGGCATGATCCTTCCCCGCTCCGGGCTCGGCCACAAGCACGGCATCGTGCTCGGCAACCTGGTCGGGCTGATCGACTCCGACTACCAGGGCGAGCTGATGATCTCGGTGTGGAACCGCGGCAGCACCACCTTCACCCTCGAGCCCTTCGAGCGCCTGGCCCAGTACGTGCTGGTGCCGGTGGTGCAGGCCGAGCTCGAGCTGGTCGACGACTTCGACGAGAGCCTGCGCGGCGGCGGCGGCTTCGGCCACTCCGGTCGACACTGACGCCTCCGGTCGCCACTGATGCTTCGGGCCGCCACTGACGTTGCTGGCGCCACCGACAACGATTTCCTCACACAGGAACGATGACATGACTCAGAATGGCTCTTGCCAGGCTCCGGCCTCGATCTTCCGCGCTTACGACATCCGCGGCATCGTCGATGACACCCTCACCGAGGCCGGCGTCGAGGGCATCGGCCAAGCCATCGGCAGCGCCGCCCTCTCCCGCGGCGAATCCCGGGTGGTGGTGGCCCGCGACGGCCGCCTCTCCGGCCCGCGGCTCAAGGACGCCCTGACCCGCGGCCTGACCGCCAGCGGCTGCGACGTGATCGACATCGGCATGGTGCCGACCCCGGTGCTCTACTTCGCCACCCACGTGCTGGACGGCACCGCCTCCGGCGTGATGGTCACCGGCAGCCACAACCCGCCGGACTTCAACGGCTTCAAGATCGTGCTCGGCGGCGAGACGCTGTCCGGCGAGACGATCACCGACCTGCATCGCCGGATCGAGGAAGGCGACCTGGCCGAGGGCGCCGGCGAGGTGCACCAGGAAGACGTGCGCGAGGCCTATCTCGAGCGCATCCTCGGCGACGTGAGCCTGGCCCGCCCGCTCAAGGCGGTGGTGGACTGCGGCAACGGCGTGGCCGGCGAGCTCGGCCCCAAGCTGGTCGAGCGCCTGGGCGCCGAGACGATCCCGCTGTTCGCCGAGATCGACGGCACCTTCCCCAACCACCATCCGGACCCGGGCAAGCCCGAGAACCTCGAGGACCTGATCCGCGCCGTACGCGAGCACGACGCCGACATCGGCCTGGCCTTCGACGGCGACGGCGACCGCCTGGGCGTGATCACGCCCCAGGGCCAGCTGATCTACCCCGATCACCTGATGATGGCCTTCGCCGAGGACATGCTCGAGCGCAACCCCGGTGCGCGGGTGATCTTCGACGTCAAGTGCACCGGCAACCTGGCCCGCGTCATCGAGGAGGCCGGCGGCACCCCGGAGATGTGGCGCACCGGCCACTCGCTGATCAAGGCGCGCATGAAGGAGACCGGCGCGCAGCTGGCCGGCGAGATGAGCGGCCATATCTTCTTCAAGGAGCGCTGGTACGGCTTCGACGACGGCCTCTACGGCGCCGCCCGGCTGCTGGAGGTGCTGTCGCGTCATGAAGAGGACGCCGATGCCTTCTTCGCCCGCTACCCGCAGGACATCGGCACCCCGGAGATCAACGTCGCGGTGACCGACGAGACCAAGTTCGAGCTGGTGGCGCGGCTGGCCCGGGAAGGCGACTTCGGCGACGATGGCGTCAAGACCACCCTCGACGGCATCCGCGTCGACTATCCGGACGGCTGGGGCCTGTGCCGCGCCTCCAACACCACGCCGGTGCTGGTGCTGCGCTTCGAGGGCAAGAGCGACGCGGCGCTCGAGCGCATCCGCGCCCGCTTCGCCGATGCCCTCGCCCAGGTGGCCCCGGACCTCGAGCTCGCGCTGTGAGCCACGACAAAGACACGACCAGGAAGGAAGACATGAGCGAACAGAACCGCGACCCGCGCCAGGTAGTGGAGGTGCTGTCGGAGGCCCTGCCCTACATCCAGCGCTTCTCCGGCAAGACCGTGGTGGTCAAGTACGGCGGCAACGCCATGACCGAGGACACCCTGATCGACTCCTTCGCCCGCGACATGGTGTTGATGAAGGAGGTCGGCATCAATCCGGTGGTGGTCCACGGCGGCGGCCCGCAGATCGGCGACCTGCTCGACAAGCTCAAGATCGAGTCGCGCTTCGTCAACGGCATGCGCGTCACCGACGCCGAGACCATGGACGTGGTCGAGATGGTCCTGGGCGGGCTGGTCAACAAGGGCATCGTCAACCTGATCAACCAGAGCGGCGGCAAGGCCATCGGCCTGACCGGCAAGGACGGCGGCCAGATCCGTGCCCGCCAGCTCCAGGTCGAACAGCAGACGCCGGACATGGCCGCCTCCGAAATCATCGACATCGGCCACGTCGGCGAGGTCGAGCACATCTCCACCGACCTGATCGAGATGCTCGCCGAGCGCGACTTCATTCCGGTGATCGCACCGATCGGCGTCGACGAGGCCGGGCGCAGCTACAATATCAATGCCGACCTGGTGGCCGGCAAGGTGGCCGAGGCGCTGGACGCCGAGAAGCTGATGCTGCTGACCAACGTCTCCGGCCTGATGAACGCCGAGGGCGAGGTGCTCACCGGCCTGACCACCGCTCAAGTCGACGCCCTGATTGCCGATGGGACCATTCACGGCGGCATGCTGCCGAAGATCCGCTGCGCCCTGGACGCCGTGAAGGGCGGCGTGGCGAGCGCTCACATCGTCGACGGCCGGGTGCCCCATGCGACCCTGCTGGAAATCTTCACCAACGCGGGAGTGGGCACGCTGATCACCAACGCGAACCGATGATGATGCCGGGGCCGACGCCCCGGCTGCCCCTCTTATCAAGGACCGACAAGAAAAGAACATCATGACGCAGGCAACTCACACCCCCAGCCGCCGGGAGCAGATCCTCCAGGGGCTGGCGCTGATGCTGGAGGAAGACAGCGGCAAGCGCATCACCATCGCCGCCCTGGCGCGCCAGGTCGGCGTCTCCGAAGCCGCCCTCTACCGCCATTTCCCCAGCAAGGCACGCATGTTCGAGGGGCTCATCGAGTTCATCGAACAGACGCTGTTCGAACGCATCGGCCGCATCCTCGAGGAGGTGCCCGAGGCACTGCCTCGCTGCGGCCAGATCCTCACCCTGGTGCTGGCCTTCGCCGAGAAGAACCCGGGCCTGTCGCGGCTGCTCGGCGGCGACGCCCTGACCGGCGAGACGGCGCGGCTGCGCCAGCGCATCCACCAGCTGTTCGAGCGCCTCGAGACCCAGCTCAAGCAGGTGCTGCGGGAGGCGGAACTGCGCGAGGGGCGTCGCCCGTCGCTGCCGATTCCCGCCGCCGCCAACCTGCTGGTCGCTCAGGTCGAGGGACGCATCGCCCAGTACGTGCGCAGCGACTTCCGCCACCTGCCCACCGCGCACTGGGATGACCAGTGGCCGGTATTATCGGCGGGGCTACTGCGCGAGGCAGTGCAGACCGCCTAGCTGCAAGCTGCAAGCTGCAAGCTGCAAGCTGCAAGCTGCAAGCTGCAAGCTGCAAGCTGCAAGTCGACAGCCTGGAATCGCCCAGAGCAAAAGAAAACCCCGAAGGCTTAACCTTCGGGGTCTTCTTGTAGCTCGGCGCTTGTAGCTCGGCGCTTGTAGCTCGGCGCTTGTAGCTCGGGCGCTCGACGCTATCAGGCCGCCAGGGTCTCGCCGATCTGCTGTTTGATCTTCTTCATGGCGTTCTTCTCGAGCTGGCGGATGCGCTCGGCGGATACGCCATAGACGTCGGCCAGCTCGTGAAGGGTCGACTTGTCGTCGCTCAGCCAGCGCTGCTGGAGGATGTCGCGGGAGCGCTCGTCGAGCCCCTCCAGCGCCATCTGCAGGCGGCGGGTGGCGTCGGCCTCCCAGTCGCTGTCCTCGAGCTGGGTCGCCGGATCCTGGCTGGCGTCGTCCAGATAGTGGACCGGCGCCTGGTAGGCGGTCTCCTCGTCCTCGCCCGGCGCGGCATCGAAGCCGGCGTCGTGGGCGGACAAGCGCCCCTCCATCTCGCGCACGACCTCGGGCTTGACGTCGAGATCCTTGGCAATGGCCTCGACCTCGTCGGTGTTCAGCCAGGCCAGGCGCTTCTTGGCGCTGCGCAGGTTGAAGAACAGCTTGCGCTGCGCCTTGGTGGTGGCGATCTTGACGATCCGCCAGTTGCGCAGCACGAACTCGTGAATCTCGGCCTTGATCCAGTGTACGGCGAAGGACACCAGACGCACGCCCTGGCGCGGATCGAAACGCTTGACCGCCTTCATCAGGCCGACGTTGCCTTCCTGGATCAGGTCGGCCTGAGCCAGGCCATAGCCGGAATAGCTGCGCGCGATGTGTACGACGAAGCGCAGATGCGACATCACCAGACGGCGCGCCGCCTCGAGGTCGCCCTCGTCGTGCAGACGGAAGGCCAGGTCACGCTCCTCGTCGACGGTCAGCATGGGGATGCCGTTCACCGCCTGGATGTAGCCGTTGAGGTCGTGGCCCGGGGAAAGGTGGCCCACCGGCAGAAGACTGGTGCTCATGTGCAAAATGTCTCCGTTGAAGCCCGTGTGTGGAATCCCTTGTATGGAAACCCGTACTGGGAACCTGAGTCGCCGCATTGGATAGCGGCTTACCGATTTGGTTCCGGCAGTATTCCCGATTCGCAAATGCGTCGCTAGCGGGGCCGGATCTGAGCCAGGTGGCGACTCACGGCGATCCAGGCGCCCAGCCAGCCCAACAGTGTACTACAGCCGAGCAGGGTTGCCGACCCCGTGAAGCCGAGCCCCGGCAGCGTGAACGTCGCGCCGTAGCTGGCCGCCAGGGCGGAAATCGGCGCCGCCAGCCAGTTGCCGCCGAGGGTCAAGAGCCCGCAGGCGAG
The DNA here is from genome assembly GCF_030406665.1 of Halomonas halophila. Lineage (NCBI taxonomy): Bacteria > Pseudomonadati > Pseudomonadota > Gammaproteobacteria > Oceanospirillales > Halomonadaceae > Halomonas > Halomonas halophila. The sequence continues at coordinate 3,115,877 of NZ_CP129121.1, forward strand.
CAGGCCGCCGCCCAGGCCATACCAGGCCCCGCTGTAGAGGAAGGGACGGCGCACGAAGGCATGGGTGGCGCCGATCAGGGTCACCACCTCGATCTCCTGGCGTCGATTCTCCACCGCCAGGCGAACGGTGTTGCCGACCACCAGCAGCACCCCGAGGCCGAACAGCACGGCGAGCCCCAGCCCGACCCGGCGGCCCAGCTCGGCCAGGCGACCGAGGCGCTCCAGCCAGGCCAGGTCCAGGCGCACCTCCTCGACCCCGGCCACCTCCTCCAGGTCGCCGGCCAGGCGCTTCACCGTCGCCGGCGCGGGGTCGTCGGGGCGAATCACCACGCTGGCCGGCAGCGGATTGCCCGGCAGCCGCGCCAGGGCATCCTCCAGCCCCAGCGCCTGCTGGAATTCGGCCATGCCCTCGGCGGCGGTGATCAGGCGCGTGCCGGCCACGCCATCGTGGGCGGCGAGGGCCTCGACGATGCGCCCCGCCTCGGCGTCCCCGACGCGATCCTCCAGGTAAACGGTGACGGTCGCACTCTCGTCGAGCTCGGCATCGAGCAGTCGTGCCCCGTCCAGGGTCAGCCACAGCCCCGCGGGCAGCACCAGGGCGATGGCGATGGCGAGCATGGTCAGCAGGCTGCTCAGCGAGTGGCGCAGCAGCCGACGGGCACTGTCCAGCGCCATGGCCCGGTGGTGGCGCAGCCAGCTGCGCCAGCGGCCGCCGGAGGACGGACGCTGGGCACGGGCGCCACGGCGGGCAGGCGTCTCTCGGCTCATGAGGCCTCCTCGTCGGCCACCAGACGCCCTTCGTGGAGGCGCAGGGTACGGTGGCGCAGCCGGGCGATCAGCGCCAGATCGTGGCTGGCGATCATCACCGTGGTGCCGATGCGGTGAAAATCCTCGAACAGGCGCATGATGTCCGCCGAAAGCTGGGGATCCAGGTTGCCGGTGGGCTCGTCGGCCAGCAGCAGGGAGGGCTTGTTGACCACCGCCCGGGCGATGCCCACGCGCTGCTGCTCGCCGCCGGAAAGCTCGATCGGCAGCGCCTTCTCGCGGTGCAGCAGCCCCACCTTGTCCAGCGCGGCGCGCACCCGCCGCGCCGCCTCCCTCGGCTCGGCGCCCTGGATCTCCAGCGGCAGCGCCACGTTGTGATAGATCGAGCGGTCGAACAACAGCTGGTGATCCTGGAACACCACGCCGATCTGGCGCCGGTAGAACGGCACCTGGCTGTGATGCAGGCGGTCGATGTCATGACCGGCGACCAGGATGCGCCCGCGGCTGGGCCGCTCCAGGCGCATCAGCAGCCGCAGCAGCGAGCTCTTGCCGGCCCCGGAGTGGCCGGTGAGAAACACCATCTCGCCGCGGCGCACGCGGAAGTCGAGATTGGCGAGCGCCTCGAAGCGCCCGCCGTAGCGCTTGCCGACGTGCTCGAAGGCGATCATGCCGAGGCGTCGTCGCGGTCGAACAGGGCGTCGACGAACTCCCGGGCATGGAAGGGACGCAGATCGTCCAGGGTCTCGCCGACGCCGATGAAGCGGATCGGCGTGCCCAGCTGCTGGGCCAGGGCGAAGATGACGCCGCCCTTGGCGGTGCCATCGAGCTTGGTCAGGGTGATGCCGGAGACCGGCACCGCCTCGTTGAAGGTGGACGCCTGGGACAACGCGTTCTGACCGGTGCCGGCATCCAGCACCAGCATCACCTCATGGGGCGCCTGCTGGTCGAGCTTGCCCATCACCCGACGCACCTTCTTGAGCTCCTCCATCAGGTGCGCCTTGTTGTGCAGCCGGCCGGCGGTGTCGGCGATCAGCACGTCGACGCCGCGGGCGCGGGCCGCGGCCAGGGCATCGTAGACCACCGAGGCGCTGTCGGCGCCGGTGTGCTGCGCCACCACCGGCACGTCGTTGCGTTCGCCCCAGACCTTGAGCTGCTCCACGGCGGCGGCGCGGAAGGTATCGCCGGCGGCCAGCATCACGCTGCGGCCCTCGCGCTGGAAGCGCTGGGTCAGCTTGCCGATGGTGGTGGTCTTGCCGACACCGTTGACGCCGACCACCAGGATCACGAACGGCCCCTCGCCCTTGGGCGGCAGCTCGAGCGGCCCAGTGACGCCCTCGAGCAGGGTCGCCAGCTCCTCCTGCAGGGCCTTGTACAGCGCCTCGGGGTCCTTGAGCTCCTTGCGCGAGACGCGGTCGGTGAGCCGGTCGATGATCTCGGTGGTGGCCTCGATGCCCACGTCCGCCATCAGCAGCTGGGTCTCGAGCTCCTCCATCAGATCGTCGTCGATCTGCTTGCGGCCCATGAACAGGCCGGCGAGCCCTTCGGTCAGGTTGGCGCGGGTCTTGCCCAATCCCTCGCGCATGCGCGCGAACAGGCCCTTCTTCTTGCCCTGGGGCTTCTCGCGGGCCTCGGCCCTGGGCGTCTCCCCCGGCGCCGGAGCGGGCTCGGGCTCGGGCTCCGGTTCTGGCTCCACGACGGGCTCGGGCGCGGCGGCTTGTTCGGGTTCAGGAGCGGGCTCGGGCTCCGGCTCGGCTGGCGACTGGACGGCGGGCTCGGCCTCGGGCTCCGCGGCCGGCGGTTCGGCGTCTGCCACCTCGGGCGTCTCGGGCTCGGACGCTTCCGGTTCGACGTCGGCTGCCCGGGGCGTCTCAGGCGCCTCTACCGGCGCGGGTTCGGCGCCTGCCGTAGGGGTCTCGGGCTCCTCGACCGGCTCAGGCTCAATGGCCGGCTCGGGCGCTGCGGACGCCTCGGTTTCATCGTCGCGCTCGGCGACGGGGGCGGGCTCGGTCGCCGGGGCGGGCTGCGCCTCGGTCGGCGTCTCGGCCTCCGGCTCGGCCGTCGCGGCATCAGGCGCCTCCTCCTGCTCGACCTCGGGGGCCTGCTGGGGCTCCTGCTGCTGCTCTTGCTGCTTCTTCTTGCGCTTGAAAAAACCGAACATGGGGGGATTCAGCCTCGCGGGTGAACGAATCGCCACATCCTACCATCGCGCACCATGACTGTGGACAAGGCGCCCGCTACAATCGGCGCCCATGAGCCGACGACGCCCCTCCTCCCGTTCCTCGACGCCTGCCCGCGGCCGCGGCAAGCAGGCGACCTCCCGCCCCGCCGGGCAGCTGCGCATCATCGGCGGCGCGCATCGCCGCCGCCGGCTGCCGGTGCTGGACAGCCCGGGCCTGCGCCCCACGCCGGACCGCGTCCGCGAGACGCTGTTCAACTGGCTGGGCATGGCCACGCCCGGCGCCCGGGTGCTGGACCTGTTCGCCGGCACCGGCGCGCTGGGCCTGGAGGCCCTCTCCCGCGGTGCCGCCGAGGCGACGCTGGTGGAGCGCGACGCGCGGGTCGCCCGGGCGCTGTCCGATAACCTGGCGACGCTTGGCATCGCGTCCGCCGAGGTCAGCGTCGCCGATGCGCTCGGCTATCTCGAGGCCGGGCTCGCCGAGGAACGGTCGCCCTTCTCGCTGGTGTTCCTCGACCCGCCCTTCCGCCAGGGCCTCGCCGCGCCCTGCTGCCGCGCGCTCGAGGCCGGTTGGCTGGCGGCGGACGCCTGGATCTACGTGGAGACCGAGTCGGAGCTCACGCCGGCGGTGCCGAGCGGCTGGCGGCTGCATCGCGAGGTGCGGGCCGGCGACAGCACCGGGCGGCTCTATCACCGCCCGGACACGGCCGGCGCGTCGCCCGACGACGACGCTTGCTGAGCCCCCTCCACGGCGTTAGTCTGCCGCTGCAGGACGCCAATCACGGGCCCCGCCCCGCCGACATCGTCAGGAGAAACGGATGAGCATCGAACTCTTCAACCAGCTCGAACAGAAGGTATCCAGCGCCGTCGAGGCACTGGAATTGATGAAACTGGAAGCCGAGGAGCTGCGCGAGGAAAACGCCCGCCTCAAGCAGGAGCGTGAGGAATGGGAACGTCGCCTGTCCGCGCTGCTGGGCAAGTTCGACGATGTCGAGACCGGCAACACCGCCGAACAGCAGGCCGGCTGACGTCCCGGACCGCTCCGCCCCTGGCCGGTCCGTCGTTCGTCAGGCCAGGGGGAGAGACATCAGCAACGCGTCCTCGCGTTCGGTGCCGGCCAGCGGCGGATAGTAGCCGCGCCGGCGCCCGTCTTCCGCGAATCCCGCCCGCCGATACAGCGCGATCGCCGCGGCATTGCCTGCCCTGACCTCCAGCAGCAGCCGCTCGGCGCCCCACTCCCGCGCCCGCTCGATCACCGCGGCCAGCAGCCTTCCCGCCAGCCCCTCGCCGCGCCGTTCCGGTGCGATGAGAATGCTCTCGAGCTCGGCATCGAAGGGCTGACGCGACACCACCGCGTGGCCGATCAGCCCTGCCGCATCTTCCAGCCCCAGCACCGCGTATTCCGCCGCCGCCAGCGCCTGCTCGAGCCGCGTCGCCGACCAGGGATGAGCCTGGCCGCTCGCCTCCAGTTCGATCAGCGCCGAAAGATCGGGAAGGCCCAACGCGCGCAGGCGAGGCTCAGGCATCGCCTTTCGCCTCGCCCTGAGCCTCACCATTCCACTCACGACGCCAGTCGAGCAGCCGCGGCCAGAGATCGCGCTTGGCCTCGGCGCTTCCCCCCAGGGTCTCCAGCGCCGGCCCCTGCCAGGCCGGCAGGTCCAGCGCCGTCGAGCGCTCGCCGTCGAGCGCCAGCACCCGCGTCAGGGTGGCGTCGTCGCCGAACACCAGCAGCCGTTCCGGCGCCCAGCCGCGACGCGCGCGGCCGGCCAGGAAGGCCCCGAGCCCCTGGCGCGCCTCGTCCAGCGGCGCCTGCACCTCCAGGCCTTCGATCTGGGGCCAGTGGAAGGGTTCGAAGGCCGGCGCATGCTCCGGGGTGACACCGGCGGCACGCAGCAGGTTGACCAGCAGCCGCTGCGCCAGCGGCGAGGGGGACGCCTCGCCGGGCTGTACCACCAGCCAGCGCCCGTCCAGGCAGGCCACCTGCAGGGCGAAGCGCAGGGCTTCCCGGGACTCGTCGGCGGCAGTCTCCCGGGCAGGTGCCGACGCGACGGGCGGCGGCGTCTCCTCGGGAGCCGCCTCGGGCACCAGCCCGCCAAGCAGCGCACGCGCCTTGCGCTCGCCCGGCGGCGGATGCACGGGCGCCTCCGCCGCGGGCGACGCGGGGACGGTCGGTGCAGGAGACGCCTCCGCGGGCGCGTCCAGCAACGCCTGAAGGCGCTCGCCGGGCGCCTGCCGGGCGCCATCGTCCGGCGTCGGCAGCTCCCACTCGCAGGCCTCGGTCTCTCGGGCGTTGGGCAGCCGGTAGCGCGCCGTCCAGGCCGTCAGGCCCATGGCCTCCAGGTACTGCAGCCGCTGGGGCTCGGTGGTCACGACTGACCGCCGCCCCGGCAGTTCGGGGAGTCCGGGCGCGCTGCGCCGCGGGCCTGCCACTCATCCGGGGTGTAAGGGTGCAGCGCCAGGGCGTGCACGGGGCCGGCCAGCTCGTCGGCCAGCAGCGCATAGATCTGCTGGTGACGCTTGACCGGCATGATGCCGGCGAAACGCGGCGACACCACGGTCACCTTGAAGTGGGTCTCGGAATTCGGCGGCACATGGTGCATGTGGCTCTCGTTCTCCACCGTCAGGTAGGTGGGCTCGAGGGCCTGGAGCTTGTGCTCGATGGTCGACTGGATGCTCATCTCGGCGTTCCGCTGGTGAGTGTCGGGGATCATTGTACGCTTTCGGCCGCGGCGCGACGACGGGCGCGCAGCGCCTCGCCGGCCAGCGAGACACGCCCGAGGCTGGCCAGCAGCGACAGGCCGGTGGCCGCCATGCCGGCCCACAGCGTCGCTTGCACAGGTGCCCCGGCGGCCAGGCAGGCGCCGACCAGCGCCACGCCCAGGGACTGCCCCACGGTGCGCGTGGTGCTCATCACGCCGGAGGCATTGGCGCTCTTCTCGGCCGGCACGCTGCCCATCAGCTCGCGATTGTTGGGCGGCTGAAAGAAGCCGAAGCCGAGCCCGCACAGCGCGGTGCGCCACAGGCAGTCGATCACCTCGGCGTCGGCATCGAGCATCGCCAGGCTGCCCAGGCCGATCATCAGCAGCACCAGGCCCGCCGAGCTCAACAGGCTGGGGTTGAAACGATCGGCCAGCCGACCGGCGAGCGGCCCGGCCACCATGATCGTCAGCGGCCAGGGGGTGAACAGCCAGGCGGTCTCCAGCGGCGAGAAGCCCATCTCCTGCTGGTAGAGGAAGGACAGGGCGACGAAAGCCAGCCCCTGGCCGACGAAGGCCAGCCCCTGGGAGGACACCGCCAGGCTGAAGCGGCGCTCGGCGAACATCGACAGCGCCATCAGCGGATAGGGCGCGCGGCGCTGGCGGGCCAGGAAGGCGGCGCCGGCGATCAGGCTGAGGGCAAGCCAGCCCAGCGTCTCGAGACCGGGGAGCTCGGCGCCGTTGCCGTCCATGGCCACGAAGAAACCGCCCAGCGTGACCATGGCCAGCAGCGCCCCCCAGCCGTCGAAGCCGCCGCGGCGGCCCGGCTCCCTGGGCAGCGCCCGCCAGGCCAGCACGACCGCCCCCATCGCCGGCAGCGCCGGCAGCGCGAACAGCCACGGCCAGCGGGCCACCGAGAGGATCGAACCGCCCAGCGCGGGTCCCGCGGCGTAACCGATGCCCACCACCAGCGAGCTCAGCCCCAGGGCACTGCCCAGCAGCCGCGAGGGAAAGATGGCGCGATACAGCGAGGGCCCGATCGACAGCGTCGCCGCCGCCGCCACGCCCTGCAGGGCGCGGAACGCCAGCAGCGCCTCCAGGCTGCGCGACAGCGCGCAGCCCAGCGCGGCGACGGCGAACAGCACCAGCCCGCCCATGTAGATCCGGCGCCGGCCGACCAGCTCGCTCAGCGCGGCGAAGACCAGCAGGAAGGCCGCGCAGGTCACCTGGAAGAGGTTGGTCACCCACACCGCGTCGGCCGGCGCCACCTCGAGATCGGCGGCGATGGAGGGCAGCGCCAGGTTGACCATGGAGTTGTCCATCACCGCCATGGTGGTGCCGAGGATCAGCGCCAGCACGGCGAGACGGCGTTCGGAACCCGGCAGGCCATCGTCACCGGGGCGGTTCGAGAAGAGTCGGCTCATGTGTGATCGTCGCTGACAAGAAAACCGGCCGAAGCCGGTTTTCTCGAGGTTTACCTGCCGGATGGAAGCAGAATCAGTCCTGGTCCGTTTCCAGCAGCAGATTATCGTCCACTTCGGCCACTTCCAGGGCCGCCTCGTCATCGAGGTCGACGGCCAGGTAGCTGTACTCGAAGTGCAGGAAGCGCTGGAACAGCGCCCAGTCGAGGGTCTCGGGCCACTGACGCTCGTCTTCTTCCCAGGCGCGCAGCTCGGTCTCGAGGATCTCGAGATAGCGCTCGCGGACGAAGGCCTCGAGGGCCTCGGGGGTATCCATCTCGGGGATCAGATAGACGGTGCTTTCCCTTTCGACGTCGCCGAGCGAGAGGTCGTCGTCACCCAGGGTGGGTTCCAGGGCGTTGACCCAGTCGACGAAGTGCTGGGTCGGCCTGACGCTCAGGGCGGAACGGTTGAGCAGTTTCATCACGGTCTCCTCGACGTCGAAACGCTGCCATTATGGGCGCCAGGGGCGCTCCTTACCAACACTTCCCAAACAACCTGACTGCGCTGGGGCCAAACAAACGTCTTCCAGCACGCGGAAGACGGCGAGCTAGACCAAGTCGGCGACGTCGGCTGGCACAGGGCAACGCGAACACGCTGTGAACCCTTCCCTGGGCGCTCCCTTCTTCCTGCTGCGCTGTCGCATCCTGCTTCGCTTGCAGGGCCTGGGGTGACCATCCGTGGTCACCCCGTTCGGCTATCGCCTCACCCCTGAAGAAGGAGGTTCGCTTATCCCCGTGCCAGCCTTGGAACGTCGGACCGTGTCAGTCCACCTGCGGGCGCATGGCCGGGAACAGCAGCACATCGCGGATGGAGGCGCTGTCGGTCAGCAGCATCACCAGCCGGTCGATGCCGATGCCCTGGCCGGCGGTCGGCGGCAGGCCGTACTCCAGCGCGCGCACGTAGTCGGCGTCGTAGTACATGGCCTCGTCGTCGCCGGCCTCCTTCTCGGCCACCTGGGCGGCGAAGCGCTCGGCTTGGTCCTCGGCGTCGTTGAGCTCCGAGAAGCCGTTGGCGATCTCGCGGCCACCGACGAAGAACTCGAAGCGCTCGGTGACGAAGGGATCGCTGTCCTTGCGACGCGCCAGCGGGCTGACCTCGGTCGGATAGTCGGTGATGAAGGTCGGCTGCTGCAGGCGATGCTCGACGGTCTTCTCGAAGATCTCGATCTGCACCTTGCCCAGGCCCCAGCCGTCCTTGACGTCGATGTCCAGGCGCTCGGCGATCTGGCGCGCGGCGGTCTCGTCGGCCAGCGACTCGGCATGGATGTCCGGGTTGTACTCGAGAATGGCGTCGAACACGCTCAGCCGGCGCAGCGGCTGGCCGAAGTCGTACTCGTAGCTCTCCAGCACCTCGCCCTCGGCGTCGCGCACGGTGTTGGTGACCACGGTGCTGCCTAGCACCCGCTGGGTGACCTCGCGCAGCATGGCCTCGGTCAGATCCATCAGGTCCTGGTAGTCGGCGTAGGCCTGGTAGAACTCGACCATGGTGAACTCGGGGTTGTGCCGGGTCGACAGCCCCTCGTTGCGGAAGTTGCGGTTGATCTCGAAGACGCGCTCGAAGCCGCCCACCACCAGGCGCTTGAGATACAGCTCCGGCGCGATGCGCAGGTACATGTCGATGTCCAGCGCGTTGTGGTGAGTGATGAAGGGCCGGGCCGTGGCGCCGCCGGGGATCGGCTGCAGCATCGGGGTCTCGACTTCCATGAAGCCGTGATCCTCGAAGAAGCGGCGCATGGCGCTGATCACGCCGGCGCGGGTCTGGAAGACCTCGCGCGAATCCGGGTTCATGATCAGGTCCACGTAGCGCTGGCGATAGCGGGCTTCCATGTCGGTCAGGCCATGGAACTTGTCCGGCAGCGGGCGCAGGCTCTTGGTCAGCAGGCGCGCCTCTTCCATCATCACGTAGAGGTCGCCCTTGCCCGACTTGTGCACCGGGCCGCGGCCGGCCACGATGTCGCCGATGTCCCAGCCCTTGATGTCCTCGAGCACGTCCGCCGGCAGGCCCTTCTTGTCGACGTAGAGCTGGATCTGGCCGCTGGCGTCCTGGATGACGATGAACGGTCCGCGCTTGCGCATGATGCGCCCGGCCACGGCCGCGGGACGCGCCAGCGCCTCGAGCTCGGGCTTGTCCTTGTCGCCCAGCTCGGCGGCCAGTTCGGCGGCGGTGCTGTCGCGACGAAAATCATTGGGGAAGGCACTGCCGCCGTCGGTGGCGGCGCGCTCGCGGCGCTCGGCCAGCTTGCCGCGGCGCTCCGCGATCAGGTGGTTCTCGTCCTGGGAAGTGTCCTGGTTAGCCATGTCGCTACCTGTTAAATCATGGTGTCGAATACAGAGACATCTCACCTAGAGCCGCGCGAGCGACGCCGAGACAAGGCGCCCCTCGGACAGAGCGCGGAGTTGACGAGTCGTCAATGAGCATCTCTGGCCGAGGGGCAACGCCGTATCGGCGAGCGCAGCAGGCTATAGGCCTTGTTTGAGGCTCGCCTCGATGAACGGGTCCAGATCGCCGTCCAGCACCTTGTCGCAGTTGCTGGACTGCACGCCGGTGCGCAGATCCTTGATGCGCTGATCGTCCAGCACGTAGGAGCGGATCTGGCTGCCCCAGCCGATGTCGGCCTTGGAGTCCTCGGCGGCCTGCTTGGCCGCGTTGCGCTTCTCCATCTCGTGTTCCCACAGCTTCGCCTTGAGCTGTTTCATGGCGAAGTCGCGGTTGGCGTGCTGGCTGCGCTGGCTCTGGCAGGCCACCACGATGCCGGTCGGCTCGTGGGTAATACGCACCGCCGAGTCGGTGGTGTTGACGTGCTGACCGCCGGCGCCGCTGGAACGATAGGTATCGACACGCAGGTCCGAGGGATTGATCTCGATCTCGAAGCTGTCGTCCACCTCGGGCGACAGGAACACCGAGGCGAAGGACGTGTGGCGGCGGCCGCCGGAGTCGAACGGGCTCTTGCGCACCAGGCGGTGAACGCCGGTCTCGGTGCGCAGCCAGCCGAAGGCATACTCGCCCTGGATATGCACGGAGGCGGACTTGATGCCCGCCACCTCGCCGGCGGAGAGCTCGGTGATCTCGGCCTTGAAGCCGTGATGCTCGGCCCAGCGCAGGTACATGCGCAGCAGGATGTTGGCCCAGTCCTGGGCCTCGGTGCCGCCGGAGCCCGCCTGGATATCGAGATAGGCGTTGTTCTCGTCCATCTCGCCGGAGAACATGCGCCGGAACTCGAGCTTCTCGAGGCTTGCCTGGAGGTTCTCCAGCTCGCGCTGGACCTCCTCGACGGTGCCCTCGTCCTCCTCCATCTCGGCCAGCTCCAGCAGGTCCTGGCTGTCCGCCAGCCCCTGGTCCAGCTCATCGATGGTGGCGACGATGGCCTCGAGGGTCGCCCGTTCCTTGCCCAGTTTCTGGGCATGGTCCGGATCGCTCCAGACGTCGGGATCCTCGAGCTCGCGGGTGACTTCCTCTAGCCGATCTTTCTTTTCGGCATAGTCAAAGATACCCCCTCAGGACGTCTGTCCGCTCAGACAGGTCCTTGATGAGGTGGTTGATCGGATTGGTTTCCAGCATGGGGTTCGCCTGAATCCAAGGGAGATGAGGCGCGCGCCGGCGCCGGGCGCCAGCGGCGGAGAAAAGACGGGCATTGTAGCGAAATGCGCCGCCAGCGGCCATCCCACGCGGCGGCACAAAGACGGCGACCCGGCCGGTGGCCGGGTCGCGCGAGGCGGAGCGTCCGCGGTGTCTGACAAGGCGGCGGCTAGAAGCGATAGTCCACCGACAGCGCGAAGACGTCGGCTTCCACCTCGTACTCGCCGGACAGGTTACCGCGGCTGGCGTTCTCGTTGGTCAGGGTGGCGTCCTGGTCCATGTCGACGTCGTCGCCGAAGATGCGCAGATAGCCGGCGGTGATGCCGAGGTTCTCGGTCGGCTGGTAGGTGGCACCGAGAGAGGCCCAGCGGCGATCGGCGTCCGGCACCCGCGGGGTGCGATGCCGTGCATCCGGCACCGGGGTCTGGTCGATGCCAAGGCCCCCGCGCAGCGTCCATTGATGCGTCAGCGCGTAGTTCGCCCCCACCGAGAAGGCCCAGGTATCGTCCCAGTTCTCGGTGGTGGTGCTATCCGGCGTATTGTCGTTGAACTCGACAGTCAGCTCGTCGAAGCTGCTCCACTCGGTCCACTCGGCGTTGGCCATCAGCGCCAGCCGATCGGTCAGCTGGTGATAGACGCCCAGATTCAGGTTGGCCGGCGTGGTCAGCTCCGCCTTGCCACCGCCATTGGTGAAAGTATTCGTCAACTGGGCACCAGCCAGCGCTTGCTGGCCGGCGGCGCTATCGGAACTGAAATCGACGTCACCATCGAGCGTCAGATCGATCTCCGAGCGATAGCTGACGCCGAAGCGGGTCCGCTCGGTAGCCTGGAAGAGGGCGCCGAGGGTATAGCCATAGCCCCAGTCGTCTCCTTTGACTTCAGCCATGGCATTTGCCGCCCCAGCCGCCATCGGATTCCCCCCGATCGTTGCCATGTCCAGTGCATTGGACAAAGTCGCATCGGCGTACTGGGCACGCAGCCCCACGGCCAGATTGAGCCGCTCGGTGGCGCGATAGTTGAGCGTCGGCTGGATATCGATCGTCGTCAGCTCGGTCTCCACGGCGTGGTAGCGACCGATCCAGTCCTCGTCGTACTTGGTAGAAAGGCCGTAGGGCGAGTAGATCGCTAGCCCCAGGTCCCACTGATCGTTCAACTGCGTCTTGGCGGCGAAGCTCGGCACCCAGGCGGACTCACCCCCCTCGCCGGAGGCGCCGGCCGTGTACGGGATGCCGGCCACGTTCGAAGCCTCGGCGTCGTGCAGCTCGAAGGTGGCATCGATATAGGACACGCCGCCGGCGATCTGATTGCCGTCGATGTTGCCGATGGCGGCCGGGTTGTAGGCCATGAAGCTGACGTCCTCGGCACCGGCGGCGGTGTTGGAGAAGGCGTTGGCCAGGGTCTTGGCGCTTTGCTCGCGCACCTGGAAACCCGCGGCGGAGGCCTGGGCGGAAACGAGCGCCGCGGAGGCCAGGGCGACGGCGGCGGCGAGCTTGCGAGACGTGAAAGGCAGGGGCATGGCGCGGCTCCTAACGTTGCTGTTGTTATGGTGATGACGCGGCTGCCCGACAGTGTCGTCAGAACTCATCGCAAGGATCAAGGACAAACGACCGTTTAAATCCGATTTTTCCTAATACTTTGGTGGCACGCTCGTTTCATCTTCATGCGCAACAATGACTTGCCTTCTCATCCTGCCTACCCTTCCGAGCCCTGCGCCTCCATCTTGACCCTTGTGTAACCCAAGGGTTTTACACTCTGAGTATTCCCTTATCAGGAGACGCAAGGCATGAAGGTCAGCGAACTCGCCCGCCAGGCCGGCGTCACCGCCGAGACCGTGCGCCACTACACTCGCGAGGGGCTGCTGCGACCCGAGCGGAACCCGGACAACGGCTACCAGCTCTTCGACGATGCCGACCTGCGCCGGCTGCGTTTCATCCAACGCGCCCGCACCCTGGGCTTCGGCGTCGCCGAGATTCGCGAGATCCTCGAGCAGTCCGACCACGGCGACTCCCCCTGCCCGCTGGTGCGCGATCTGCTGGCCCGGCGCCTGCCGGAGATCCGCCACCGCATCCGCGAGCTCGAGGCCCTGGCCGAGCGCATGGAGGAAGCGCTGGCAGCCTGGGAGCACCTGCCCGACGGCATCCCGGACGGCCACAGCCTGTGTCGCCTGATCGAGAGCTTCCCCGAGCCGCTGGAGCCTACCAACAGGAAAGCGGCGCCCAAGGAGACATCGTCATGAGCACAACGACACGCCTCGAGCGCACCGTGCCCGGCATGAGCTGCCAGGGCTGCGTGAAGCGCATGCGCGAGGCCATCCAGGCCGAAGACGCCGAGGCCGAGGTCACCGGCACGCCGGCCGAGCATCGCCTCCAGGTCATCTCCTCGCTCGGCGATGCCGAGCTCGACCGCGTGCTCGCGGACGCCGGCTATCCCGCCGAGACGTCGTCCATCGAGCCGACCGCCAACGCCGAGACCAATGCCGAGCCGGCCCCCGACTCCGCGCCGGAACCGGCGCCGACATCGACGGCGGCGTCCGCTGGCGACGGCGCCACCACTCAACGCCTGTCGATCACCGGCATGACCTGCGCCGGCTGCGTGAAGAGCGTGCAGCAGGCGCTGGAGCGCACGCCGGGGGTCGAATCGGCCACGGTCAACCTCGGCAACCACACCGCCCAGGTACGCGGCAGCGCCGACACCCAGGCGCTGATCGACGCCGTGGACGCGGTGGGCTACGGCGCCGAGCCGATCCTCGACCTGCGCCAGGCCGAGCAGGTCCGGGCCGAGCGCGACGTCGAGGAGTATCGCCGCCGGCTGCGCGGCAGCGTCCTGTCGCTGGCATTGGCCGTGCCGCTGATGGTCAGCATGTTCGTCTACCATCCCCAGCCGCTCGGCGCCGGGCGCTGGTTCTGGCTGACAGTGGGCCTGCTGGCCCTGGCGGTGATGGCCGGGCCCGGCCGGCACTTCTTCCGCAACGCCTGGAAGAACCTGCGCCATCACCAGGCCAACATGGACACCCTGATCGCCATGGGCACCGGCACCGCCTGGCTCTACTCCATGGCGGTGGTGGCCTTCGCCGAGGCCCTGCCCGAAATGGCCCGCGGCCTCTACTTCGAGGCCTCGGCGATGGTGATCGGCCTGGTGCTGCTGGGCAACGCCCTGGAGCTGAAGGCCAAGGGCCGCACCAGCGACGCCCTGCGCCGCCTGCTCGACCTGCAGAGCCGCACCGCCCGGGTGATCCGCGACGGCCAGGAGCAGGAGGTCGAGATCGACGAGGTGCGCGAGGGCGACCGGCTGCGCGTGCGCCCCGGCGAGCGCCTGCCGGTGGACGGCGAGGTGCTCGAGGGCGAGAGCCATCTCGACGAGTCCATGCTCACCGGCGAGCCCGCTCCGGTAGCCAAGGCGGCCGGCGACGAGGTCAGCGCCGGCACCGTCAACGGCCAGGGCGGGCTGGTCTATCGGGCCACCCGAGTCGGCGCCGACACCCGGCTCGGCCGCATCACCGAGCAGGTGGCCCGCGCCCAGGCCTCGCGGCCGCCCATCGGCCGGCTCGCCGACACTATTTCCGGCATCTTCGTGCCGTCGGTGATGATCATCGCCGTGCTCACCGCGCTGATCTGGTTCAACGTCGGCGCCGAACCGCGGGTGCTGCACATGCTGGTCACCGCCAGCACCGTGCTGATCATCGCCTGCCCCTGCGCGCTGGGCCTGGCCACGCCGATCTCCACCATGATCGGCGTCGGCAAGGCCGCCGAGCACGGCGTACTGGTGAGAAGCGGCGAGGCGCTGCAGACCGCCAGCCATCTCACCACCCTGGTGGTGGACAAGACCGGCACCCTCACCGAGGGCAAGCCGCGCCTGACCGAGGCCGAGGTGCTGACGGGCGACGAGCAGGAGGCACTCGGCTGGGTGGCGGCGCTGGAGCGCGGCTCCGAGCACCCGCTGGCCACCGCCCTGCTCGCCCACGCCGAAGCGCAGAACGCTGAAGCGGCCGAGATCCAGGACTTCACCAGCGTGACCGGCGGCGGCGTGCGCGCCCGCACGGCCGACGGCCGAACGCTGCTGCTGGGCAACGCCCGGCTGCTCGAGGAGGCCGGCATCGATCTGGCCTCGGGCCAGGCGCGCGTCGAGGCGCTGGAGGGCCAGGCGCGCACCGTGGTCCAGCTGGCGGTCGACGGCGAGCTCGTCGCCCTGTTCGGCGTCAGCGATCCGCTGCGCGCCGATGCCAAGGCCGCCGTCGCGCGCCTGCGAGACGAGGGACTGACCCTCGTGATGCTGACCGGCGACAACGCGCACACCGCCCGCGCCATCGCCGACGAGGTCGGCATCGACGAGGTCCGCGCCGGGCTGCTGCCCGAGGACAAGCACGCCGAGATCGAGCGGCGCCAGGCCAACGGCGAGACGGTCGGCATGGTCGGCGACGGCATCAACGACGCCCCCGCCCTGGCCCGCGCCGACGTCGGCTTCGCCATCGGCCAGGGCACCGACGTGGCCATCGAGAGCGCCGGCATCACCCTGATGCGCGACTCGCTGCACGGCGTGGCCGACGCCATCGCCATCAGCCGCGCCACCCTGACCAACATCAAGCAGAACCTGGTGGGCGCCTTCGGCTACAACGTGCTCGGCATCCCCATCGCCGCCGGCGCGCTCTACCCGCTGACCGGCAGCCTGCTGTCGCCGGTGATCGCCGGCGCCGCCATGTCGGCCTCGTCGATCACCGTGGTCGGCAACGCCAGCCGCCTGCGCTGGTTCCGCCCCCAGGGCGCCGCTTATTCCCCCGAGTCCTCATCCACCACGAAGCAGGAGTCGCCCGCATGAGCTGGATCGTCAATCTCGCCGGCCTGGCGCTGATCGCCCTGATCGCCTGGTGGTTCTGGGGCCAGCGTTGACCGACGCCCGGGACCGCCGGCGCTACGCTTAAGAGACGAAGCCAAAGGGAGGATTCCCCGATGCCCGAACTCAACGGCGTGCTGGAAACGGCCCTCTACGTGGCGGACATGCCCCGGGCCCGGCGCTTCTTCGAGACGGTGATGGGGCTCAGCCCCTTCAACGCCGACCATCGCTTCACCGCCTATGACGCCGGCGCCGGCACGGTGCTGCTGCTGTTTCTCGACGGCGAGACCAGCGAGACGGTGGTGCTGCCCGGCGAGATGGGCACCATCCCGCCCCACGACGGCGCCGGCCGGGTGCACATGGCCTTCGCCATCGCCGCGCCGGCGCTGCCCGACTGGGAGGCCCAGCTGGGCGAGCACGGCGTCGGGATCGAGGGCCGCACCCACTGGCCGCGAGGCGGTGAGAGCGTGTATTTCCGCGACCCCGACGGCCACCTGCTGGAGCTGGCCACGCCGGGGGTATGGCCGACCTACTGAGGCCGCTCTCGGGAAAGCGTGCTCTTTATTCGACCGCGACCCGACGGCCACCTGCTGGAGCTGGCGACCCCTGAGGTGTGGCCAACCTACTGAGGCCGCTCTCTGGAGAGCGTGCTCTTTATTTGGCCGCGACCCCGACGGCCACCTGCTGGAGCTGGCCACGCCGGGGGTATGGCCGACCTACTGAGGCCGCTCTCGGGAAAGCGTGCTCTTTATTCGACCGCGACCCGACGGCCATCTGCTGGAGCTGGCAACCCCGGGGGTATGGCCGACCTACTGAGGCCGCTCTCTGGAGAGCGTGCTCTTTATTTGGCCGCGATCCCGACGGCCACCTGCTGGAGCTGGCGACCCGGGGGTATGGCCAACCTACTGACCGCTTAACGCACCGGCGCGGCGTGCTCGACCATCAGCTGCAGCGATTCGCGGCCGCGCCAGCGGTTGCGGTTGAGCTTGTAGGCGCAGTGCAGCCGGTCGCCGACGCCGAAGGCCGGCACCTCGCCCGGGGTCAGCGCCCGGAACCAGATCGCCCTGGTCGACACCGGGCCGGCCGAGAGCTCCATCATCAGGTGATTGCCCTCGGCGCCCACCGGGCGCAGCGACTCGACCAGGAACTCGCCTTCGAACAGCGGCGGGTCGAACTCGCGGCCGTAGGGCCCGAGCGCCTCCAGCTCGTCGAGGGTGGCGAGGCTCAGCTGGGCCGGTGCCAGTTCGCCGTCGGTGAAGACCTTCGGGAACAACTCGATGTCGCCGAGCTGCTCGCTAACCGCCTGCAGGAAGGCGGCGCGGAAGGCCTCGAGGGATTCCACCGGCACGCCGACGCCGGCGGCGCCGCGGTGGCCGCCGAAGCGCGGCAGCGCCTCGGGGGCGAGCTCGAAGGTGCGCTGCAGGGCGTCGCGCAGGTGCAGCGCCTCGATGGAGCGCCCCGAGCCGGTCAGCATGCCGGCCTGGGCGGCCGGGGTCAGCACCAGGGTCGGCCGACCGAAGGCCTGTACCAAGCGTGAGGCGACGATGCCCTGCACCCCGGGATGGCCATCCTCGAGATAGACCACCAACGCCGGCGCGTCGTCAGCGAGCTGCGGCCGGGCCAGTGCCCTCGCCTGCTCGGCCATGTCGGCCTCGATGGCCTTGCGCGACTGGTTGTCCTGGTCGAGCGTTTCCAGATGCCGCGCCGCCGTGGCGTCGTCCGCCGCGAGCATGAAGTGCAACGCGGCGTAGGGATCGTCGAGCCGCGAGCGGGCGTTGATCCGCGGGCCCATCTGGAAGGCCAGGGTCTCGGCGTCGAAGGGCACGCTGTCGGCGCCCAGCCGTTCGGCCATGGTCCGCCAGCAGGCCGCCTCCATGCGATTGATCAGCGCCAGTCCCTGGGTGACCACGGCGCGGTTGGCGGCACTGCCGCCGAGCGACACGCAGTCGGCCACGGTGCCCAGCGCCACGTAGGACAGCCAGGGCGACAGCTTGGGCGTGGCGGCCGACAGCACGCCCCACTCGATCAGCACCGAGCGGGCCAGCGACATGGTCAGCCAGGCGACCATGCAGCCGGCAATGGTCGGGTCCGGATAGTCGCAGTCGTCGCGGGTCGGATTGACGGTGGCGAAGGCCGAGGCCGGCGGTCCCTCCACCGGCAGTGCGTGGTGGTCGCTGACGACCACGTCGATGCCGGCGGCCTTGAGCCGGGCGATGCGCGGCTCGTCGCTGCTGCCACAGTCGGCGGTGATCACCAGGCTCGGCCGCGGCGAGAGCTTCAGCGTGCGCTCCACCAGCGGCAGGCTGATGCCGTAGCCGTCGTGGATGCGGTGGCCGATCAGGCTGTGCAGCCTGTCTTCCGGCACGCCGAACAGCTCGTTCAGGGTGCGCCGGATCACCACGTGGGAGGTGATGCCATCGACGTCGTAGTCGGTGAGGATGCCGATGTGCTCGCCCTCGACCACCGCCTGGGCGATGCGCTCGGCCGCCGGGCGCGCGTCCTTGAGCCGCTCGGGGTGCGCCAGGTGGCGAAGGCTCGGCGACACCAGCGGCGCAAGCTCGCCGGCATGACCAGACAGACGCCCGGCCAGCACGCGGGCCTGCAGCGGCGTCAGCCCCTCCGACAGGGCACGGGCCTCCAGGGCCTCGTCGCGGGGGCGCGGCAGGATACGGGTCGTCAACGCGTCTTCGGATACGGGCGTCGGGGTAGCGTCCACGGAAACTCCTGGAGATGACGGCAAGACGCCCGGCGAACCGGGCGTCATGGGGGCAACGGTGATACCGGGGAACCGCCGGAGACGGGCGCCCCCGGAGCGGCCTGCGAGCCGGGACCGACTCAGCGCCGGTTGTCGGCCACGAACTGCTGCACGGCGGCGAGCTCGGCCGGCAGCACGCTGTAGCGCTCCTCGCGCTCCAGCAGGTCGTCCATGTGCGGCGGCAGCGGCACGCCCGGGAAGCCGGCCTTGACCACCGCCTCGGCGAACTTGGCGGGATGCGCGGTGGCCAGGGTGACCATCGGCACGCTGCCGTCACCGCGCTCGCGCTCGGCGGCGCGATAGCCGGTGGCAGTGTGCGGGTCGAGGATCTCCTGGGTGCGGTGATGGGCCTCGCGGATCACTTCCAGGATGGTGGCGTCGTCGATGCTGTGGCTGGCGAACATCTCGCGCAGCCGCGCCAGCGGCGCATCGGCCAGCGCCGAGGGCTCGTCCTGGAAGCGCTCGAGCAGTTCGGCCACGGCCGCGCCGTCACGCTGATAGGCCTCGAACAGCAGACGCTCGAAGTTGGACGACACCACGATGTCCATGGACGGCGCCAGGGTCGCGACCAGTTCCTTCCTGGAGAAGTCGTTGTCGGCCAGGGTGCGGTGCAGGATGTCGTTGGCGTTGGTGGCGATCACGAAGCGCTCGACCGGCAGGCCCATGCGGTAGGCCATGTAGCCGGCGAAGACGTTGCCGAAGTTGGCCGACGGCACGCAGAAGCTCACCTTGCGGTGCGGCGCGCCGAGCGCCACGGCGGAGGCCACGTAGTAGACGATCTGGGCCATGATGCGCGCCCAGTTGATCGAGTTCACCGCCACCAGCCGAGTGCCGTTCAGGAAGTCCTGGTTGGCGAAGCTGGCCTTGACCATGGCCTGGGCGTCGTCGAAGTTGCCCTCGATGGCGACGTTGAACACGTTGTCCGCCAGCACGGTGGTCATCTGGCGACGCTGGACCTCGGACACCCGCTCGTGGGGGTGCAGAATGAAGATGTCCAGGTTGTCGCAGTGGCGGCAGCCCTCGATGGCGGCCGAGCCGGTGTCGCCGGAGGTGGCGCCCATGATCACCGCACGCTCGCCGCGCTTCTTGAGGAAGTGGTCGAGCAGCCGGCCGAGCAGCTGCAGGGCCACGTCCTTGAACGCCAGCGTCGGGCCGTGGAACAGCTCGAGCAGGAAGTGGTTGGCATCGAGCTGGTTCAGCGGCACCACGGCGTCGTGGCTGAAGGTGGCGTAGGCGTCGCGAACGATCTCGCGGAAGGTGTCGTCGTCGATCTCGCCGCCCACATAGGGCTGCATCACCCGGAAGGCGATCTCGGCGTAGGAGCAGCCAGCCATGTCGGCCAGCTGCTCGTGGCTCAGCTGGGGGACGGTCTCGGGCACGTAGAGGCCGCCGTCGCTGGCCATGCCGGTGAGCACGACCTCCTCGAAGGAGAGCGCGGGCGCCTGCCCGCGAGTACTGATATAGCGCATCATTCCACTCCGTGGGACTCGAGCTACGGGCTACGGGCTACGGGCATATCGCTGCCCGCCGCCCGCTGCCCGAGGCACGCGGCCGATGGTTATTGATTCTCTTCCAGCGACTCGACGCGAATGCGAGTGACGGAACCGGCGATGTCGGCCATGGCCTCGATCTTGCGGATCGCCTCGTTCATGTGCTTCTCGCGGGTGCGGTGGGTCATCAGGATGATCGGCACCAGCTCGCCCTCGGTCGCCTCCTTCTGGATCAGCGCCTCGATGGAGATGCCTTCCTCGGAGAGGATGGTGGCGACGCGAGCCAGCACGCCGGGACGATCGACCGCCAGCAGACGCAGGTAGTAGGCGGTGCTGATCTCTTCCATGGCCAGGATCGGCGGCTGGTCGGCGTTCTCGCCGATGCCGCTGAAGGCCAGGTAGGGCACGCGGTAGTGGTGGTCGGTGGCGATGTCGCGGGCCACGTCGAGCACGTCGGCGACCACCGCGGAGGCGGTCGGCTCGGCGCCGGCACCGGCGCCGTAGTAGAGGGTCGGGCCCACGGCGTCGCCCATCACGGCGATGGCGTTCTTGACACCGTGCACGTTGGCCAGCAGCCGCTCCTTGGGAATCAGCGTCGGATGCACGCGCAGCTCCAGGCCCTCGTCGGTGCGCTTGGAGATGCCCAGGTGCTTGATGATGTAGCCCAGGTTGTCGGCCTGCTCGACGTCCTCGGCGGTGACCCGGGAGATGCCCTCGGTGTAGGCCTTCTCGAACTGCAGCGGCACGCCGTAGGCGATGGAGGCCAGGATGGTCAGCTTGTGGGCGGCGTCGATGCCTTCCACGTCGAAGGTCGGGTCGGCCTCGGCGTAGCCCAGCGCCTGGGCCTCGGCCAGCACGTCCTCGAAGGCGCGGCCTTCGTCGCGCATGTGGGTGAGGATGAAGTTGCCGGTGCCGTTGATGATGCCGGCCAGCCACTCGATGCGGTTGGCGCCCAGACCCTCGCGCAGCGACTTGATCACCGGGATGCCGCCGGCCACCGCGGCCTCGAAGGCCACGATCACGCCCTTCTCGTGGGCGGCCTGAAAGATCTCGTTGCCGTGCACCGCGATCAGTGCCTTGTTGGCGGTGACCACGTGCTTGCCGTTCTCGATGGCGGTCAGCACCAGCTCGCGGGCCACGTCGTAGCCGCCGATCAGTTCGACGACGACGTCGATGTCGGGATTGGCCGCGACCTCGAAGATGTCATGGGTCGTGTTGATGCCGGTGACGTCACACTCGGGGTTGGGCGTGCGGAAGGCCACCTGCTCGATGACGATCGGACGCCCCGCCCGACGGGCGATCTCGTCGGCGTTGCGCGTCAGTACGTTGAAGGTCCCGCCTCCGACGGTGCCCAGGCCACAGATTCCCACTCTCACCGGTTTCAATGTCTTTCCCCTCGTTACTGCTTGGTGTCTCAGCGATGTTCGGCCCGAAGGCCCGCGCGCTCGATGGCGCGCCTATTCGTCGTTCAGGCCCAGCATGGTCGCCAGGCGTTCGGCCGGCACGTAGCCGGGCACCAGGCGCCCGTCGGGCAGCACGATGGCCGGGGTGCCCTGCACGCCCAGCTGCATGCCCAGATGATACTGTTCCTCGACCGGATTGTCGCAGCTTGCGTTGCCTTCGAGCGCCTCTTCGCGCTTGGCCGTCGACATCGCCTCGCTGGGATTGTCGGCGCACCAGACCTGCTGCAGCTCACGGGCCCCCGGCGAGCTCATCCCGCCGCGCGGAAAGGCCAGGTAGTCGACTTCGATACCCATCTCGTTGAGGCGCGGCACCTCCTCGTGCAGGCGGCGGCAGTAGGGGCAGGTGGTGTCGGTGAACACCGTGACCCGCGCCTTCGGCTCGTCGGTGCCGCGGAAGATCACCCGCTCCTCGTCAGGGATCGCCGCGACGCGGGCGGCCCGCTCGGCGTTGCGCGCCTGCTCGGAGAGGTTCACCAGCCCTCCCTCGGCGTTCTCGTAGAGGTCGCCGACCAGGAAGTAGCCGCCATCGGCATCGGTATAGAAGCGCTCGCCGGTTTCCAGTCGCACCGCGTAGAAACCCGCCAGCGGGGTCTCCTCGATATGCTCCACCGGCATCTGCTGGCCGTCGACCTCGAGACGTTCGGTCAGCTGCTCGATGGCCGGGTCCTGGGCCAGGGCGGGGAGTGACAGAGCGGCGAGCATACCGCCGGCGACAACACGGGAGATGGGTCTCATGATTCAGCCTCGGGGATGATGATCGGCGTGCAGGACCTCGAGCCGGGCCTGCGCGACATGGGTATAGATCTGCGTGGTCGACAGGTCGCTGTGACCGAGCAGCAGCTGTACGACACGCAGATTGGCCCCATGATTCAACAGATGGGTGGCGAAGGCGTGGCGCAGGGTGTGCGGCGACAGCGGGCGATCGATGCCGGCGACCAGGGCATGGGCCTTGATACGGTGCCAGAAGGCCTGGCGCGTCAGGCAGGCGTCACGCCGACCGGGAAACAGCGCCGGCCGAGACGGGTCGTCCATCAGCGCCGCACGCCCGGTACGCAGGTAGCGCGACAGCCAGTCCACCGCCTCTTCGCCGAGCGGCACCAGGCGCTCCTTGTCGCCCTTGCCGCGCACCCGCACCACGCCCTGGCGCAGGTTGACGGCGTCGGTGGTCAGCCCGACCAGCTCGCTGACGCGCAGCCCGGCGGCATAGAGCACCTCGAGCATGGTGCGATCGCGCAGCCCCAAGTCGCTGCCGAGGTCCGGCGCGGCCAGTAGCCGCTCCACCTCGTCCTCTTCCAGGGTGTCCGGTAGCGACGGCCGGGCCGGCGGCAGCTTCACCTCGGCGATCGGGTCGTGGTCGATGCGCCCCTCGGCCAGCGCCCAGCGGTAGAAGCGTCGCAGGCTCGACAGCAGCCGGGCATTGCTGCGCAGCTTGTAGCCGTCGTCACGCCGGGCGTCGAGCCAGGCCGGCAGGGCCTCGGCGCCGGGCGCCAGCAGCGTGGCGTTGCGCCCGTCTAGCCAGGCCGCCCAGGCGGTCAGGTCACGGCGATAGGCCGCCAGGGTGTTGTCGCTGGCGCCCTCTCCCAGCCACAGGTCATCGAGGCAGGCCTCGATCAGCGCCAGGGCCTCGTCAGCGATGGTCGTCATGGCGTTCCTCGCCCCCTGAACGACGAAACCCCGCCCCGCGACTGCGGTGACGGGGTTGCGATGTCACGCGGACTGACAAGCCGCGTCACCACTGGCCGGCGAGGCGTCGCCTCAGGCCAGCTTTTCCTTGATGCGGGCGGACTTGCCGCTGCGCTCGCGGAGGTAGTACAGCTTGGCCTGGCGAACGTCGCCGCGGCGCTTGACGCTGATGGAGTCGACCAGCGGGCTGTAGGTCTGGAAGGTCCGCTCGACGCCGACACCGTGGGAGATCTTGCGCACGGTGAAGGCGGAGTTCAGGCCGCGGTTACGCTTGCCGATGACGACGCCTTCGAAGGCCTGCAGACGCTCGCGGCTGCCTTCCTTGACCTTGACCTGGACGGTCACGGTGTCGCCCGGGGCGAATTCCGGCACTTCCTTGCTCATCTGCTCGGCTTCGAGCGCCTGGATCACCTTGTTCTTGCTGCTCATGACTTAACTCCTCGATAACATACATGATTCGCCGATCCGGCAGTGGATGGCCGACGAACCGTGATCCCGGCGCTCGAATGCCTCGACGCGCGGGAGTCCTGTTGGTGACGCAGGTCTCCGCCTCTCGTGGCGTGTCCTGCACCTCCGCCCGGCCTAGTCGCCTTCGGCCGGCACGTACTCCTCGATGAACTCCTTGAGCAGAGCCTGCTGCTCGGCGTCCAGCGTCCTGCCCTCGAGCAGGTCGGGTCGCCGGAGCCAGGTCCGCCCCAGGGACTGCTTGAGCCGCCAGCGCCGGATGGCGCCATGGTGGCCGCTGAGCAGGACATCCGGCACCCGCCGCCCGTCGATCACCTCGGGGCGCGTGTAGTGCGGACAGTCCAGCAGTCCGTCGTTGAAGGAGTCCTCGACCGCGGAATCCTGATGGCCCAGCACGCCAGGCACCAGCCTTGCCGCGGCATCGATCAGCACCATCGCCGGCAGCTCGCCGCCGCTCAGCACATAGTCGCCGATCGACCATTCTTCATCGATGTCGGCTTCAACGACCCGTTCATCGATGCCTTCGTAGCGTCCGGCCACTACCACCAGGGGTGGGCCTTCCGCCAGCTCCTGCGCGCCGCGCTGATCCAGCTGACGCCCCTGGGGCGAAAGATAGATCACCTTCGGGCGTTGCCCGGTGGCGTCCTCGGCCCGCTCGCGGGCATCGTGGATGGCCGAGCGCAGGGTGTCGACCTTCATCAGCATCCCCGGTCCGCCGCCGTAGGGGCGGTCGTCCACGGTGCGATGCCGGTCGGTGGCGTAGTCCCGGGGATTCCAGAACTCCAGGGCGATCTGCCCCTTGTCCACCGCTCTGCCCGTCACGCCCTGACGGGTCAGCGCCTCGAACATCTCGGGGAACAGCGATACCACACCGACCCACATGGAGGCGTCGCTGCGACTCAAAAGTCCGGATCCCAGTCGACGGTCATCACGCCGGCCTCGAGATCCACCTTCTGCACGACCTCGTCGGGCAGGAAGGGCAGCAGTCTTTCGCGATCGTCGATGGCGTCGCCGTCACGCCCCTTCACGACCATGACGTCGTTGGCGCCGGTCTCGAAGAGGTAGTCGACGCGGCCCAGCGTCACGCCGTCGCGGGTCACGACCCGCAGGCCTTCCAGCTGGTACCAGTAGAACTCGTCGTCGCCGTCGAGTTCGGGCAGCTCGGCCGTGGGCAGCAGCACTTCGGCGCCGGCCAGGGCCTCGGCCTGATCTCGACCGTCGACGCCTTCCAGGCGGGCCACCAGGCCCTTGCCCTGCGGGCGTCCCCGGACGAGACGATAGCGCACGAGTCGGCCCTGATGACGCAGCACCCACTCGTCGTACTCGAGGATGCCTTCCATCGGGCTGGTGTACGAATACACCTTCAGCCAGCCCTTCACACCGTAGGGGCTGGTCAACTTGCCCAGCACCACGTGCTCATTGGCCGGTGTCGGCTCGACGCCTGCGCTCATCGCGATCCTGCCTCAGACATTCGGGGCATCAGGCCGATCAGGCCTGCTTGCGGGCTTCCTTGACCAGCTCGGCGACGCGGCCGGACAGCTGGGCGCCCTGGTCCTGCCAGTGCTGAACGCGGTCGAGGTCGACGCGCAGACGCTCTTCCTGGCCGCGGGCGACCGGGTTGAAGAAGCCGAGACGCTCGATGAAACGGCCGTCACGGGCCTTGCGAGAATCGGTCACGGTGAGGTGGTAGAAGGGACGCTTCTTGGCGCCACCACGTGCCAGACGAATGGTAACCATGCGTTGACTGTCCTTCGGTTGAGTTACGGAGGTTGTCGGTCGGGGCCAGGCCCTCGACAGTCGGATCGACCGCACCCCGGAGGGTGCGCCGCCGGGTGTTCGGTCACGAGAAGGCCCGCGAAAAACGCGGACCTGCCAGTGAAGACGCCGCATTCTACGGAAATCTCCCCGGCTTGGAAACCTTTTTGGGCCGCGAGCCGGGCGCCTCAGCGCCGCGGCAGACCACCGCCCGGGCCGCCCATGCCGCCGGGACCGCCCATTCCACCCGGGCCACCCATGCCGCCGGGGCCTCCCGGGCCGCCGCCGCCCATCATGCCGGACATGCCGCGCATCATCTTCTGCATGCCGCCCTTCTTGCCGGCCTTCTTCATCATCTTTTGCATCTGCTTGTGCTGCTTGAGCAGGCGATTGAGGTCCGGCACCTGCAGGCCGGCACCGGCGGCGATGCGGCGCTTGCGCGAGCCGTTGATGATGTCGGGGTTGCGGCGCTCCTTGGGCGTCATCGAGTTGATCAGCGCCTCGAGCTTGCCCATCTCCTTCTCGGGACCCGGGCCCTGGGCCATCTCGGCCATCTGCCCCATGCCGGGCAGCTTGCCGAGCAGGCCGCCCATGCCGCCCATCTTCTTGAGCTGCTGGAGCTGGTCGCGGAAGTCCTCGAGATCGAAGCCGTCGCCCTTCTTGACCTTCTTGGCCAGCTGCTCGGCCTTGCCCTTGTCGACGGTGCGCTCGGCCTCCTCGATCAGCGACAACACATCACCCATGCCGAGGATGCGCGAGGCCACGCGGTCCGGATGGAAGGGTTCGAGGGCGTCGACCTTCTCGCCCACGCCCATGAACTTGATCGGCTTGCCGGTGACGTGACGCACCGACAGCGCCGCACCGCCACGGGCGTCGCCGTCGGCCTTGGTCAGGATGACACCGGTCAGCGGCAGCGCCTCGTGGAAGGCCTTGGCGGTGTTGGCGGCGTCCTGGCCGGTCATGGAGTCGACCACGAACAGCGTCTCGTCCGGCGACACGGCGTTCTCGAGGGCCTGGATCTCGGCCATCATCGCCTCGTCGATGGCCAGACGGCCGGCGGTGTCGACGAGCACCACGTCGTGGAACTGGATCTTGGCGTGCTTGATCGCCGCCTCGGCGATGGCCACCGGCTGCTGGTCGCTGCTCGACGGAAAGAAGTCGACCTCGACCTCCTTGGCCAGGGTCTCGAGCTGGTCGATGGCCGCCGGGCGGTAGACGTCCGCGGACACCACCAGCACCTTCTTCTTCTCACGCTCGCGCAGGTAGCGCGCCAGCTTGGCCACGGAGGTGGTCTTGCCCGCGCCCTGCAGGCCGGCCATCAGCACCACCGCCGGGCGACCCTTGAGGGTCAGCCCCTCGTTAGCCTCGCCCATGATCGCCTCGAGCTCCTGCTGGACGATCTTGACGAACTGCTGGCCCGGCGAGAGGCTCTTCGAGACCTCCTGGCCCACGGCACGCTCGCGCACCCGGTCGATGAACGCCTTGACCACCGGCAGGGCGACGTCGGCCTCGAGCAGCGCCCGCCGGACCTCGCGCAGGGTGTCCTTGACGTTGTCCTCGGTCAGGCGCGCCTGACCCTTGATCGATTTGAGCGTCTGGGACAGACGATCGCTGAGATTCTGAAACATGGGGCCTCTCCGCAAACGATGGCCTGGGAAGCCGCATCAGCCCCCGGCATGACGCGTCCGGGCGGGACTTTCCCATAATGGGACGAAATTATACGCCTTGTGGCCGCGAGTCTCCATGGCAGCGGCCCGGGCCCGGCTGGGCGGCGCGTGGAGGATTCGGTATAGTGGCACCTCCATTTCCTCTTGCTGGACGCTGGCGAAGGCGCACGGATAGCCATCGATGTACGCGCTCCCCCTGGCCCTGGTGGCCTTCATCTTCTACATCGCCGCCGCTTCCTGGCAGGGCCTGACCCTGTTTCGACGCGTGGCACCGCGGGACACCCTGGTCCGCGGCCTCGGAGCCGCCGGCCTGCTCTGCCACCTGCCGCTGGCCGTGGGCCTGCTCGACGCAGGCGATTCACTGCAGCCAGGCTTCTCGACCAGCGTGGTGCTGGCCGGCGCCCTCGCCGTTCTGGTGCTGCTGCTCGTCAGCCTGTTCAAGCCGGTGCTCAACGTCGCCACCGGGCTCTTCCCGCTGGCCGGCGCGGTACTGCTGCTGGCCATCGAGTGGCCGAGCCCCGAGAAGGGCAGCACCATGACGCCCGGCATCGCCCTTCACGCCCTGAGCGCGGCGCTGGCCTTCGCCCTGCTGGCCATCGCCGCCGTCCAGGCGGTGCTGCTCGGCGTGCAGAACCAGGCGCTGCGTCACCACCACATCCGCGGCGTGGTCCAGTCGCTGCCGCCGCTGACCACCATGGAACGGGTGCTGTTCGAGCTGCTCTGGGGCGGCATGATCCTGCTGACCCTGTCGATCGCCAGCGGCTTCGCCTTCGTCGACAACATGTTCGCCCAGCACCTCGTCCACAAGACGGTACTGTCGCTGGTCGCCTGGGTGATCTTCGCCGCCCTGCTGACCGGCCACCATCGCCTGGGCTGGCGCGGCATGCGCGCGGTGCGCTGGACCCTGGGCGGTTACCTGGTGCTGCTGCTGGCCTATTTCGGCAGCAAGTTCGTGCTCGAGATCCTGCTGGCGCGTCCTTGACACCACCGGTCCCCGTCCCTACAACTCAAGCCTTGATACGCGATTGAGGATCCTTCGACTTGAACGACGATTTCCCCCTGGGATTGCTGTTCGGCCTGCTGCTGCTGCTCATCTGCCTCTCTGCCTTCTTCTCGAGCTCCGAGACCGGCATGATGTCGATCAACCGCTATCGCCTGAGCCACCGGGCCAACGAAGGCGAGCGCCGGGCCCAGCGGGTGATGCGTCTGCTCGGCCGCCCCGATCGCCTGATCGGCGTGATCCTGATCGGCAACAACTTCGTCAACAACCTCGCGGCCTCGATCGCCACCATCATCGCGATCCACTTCTTCGGCGAGGTCTCCGGGCCCGCCGTCGCCACCAGCCTCCTGACCATTGCCATCCTGATCTTCGCCGAGGTCACGCCCAAGACCTACGCCGCGGTGAAGCCGGAGCGCATCGCCTACCCGGCCTCGCGGGTGCTGGAGCCGCTGCTCAAGCTGCTCTACCCGCTGGTGTGGCTGGTCAACGCCATCTCCAACGGCCTGCTGCGGCTGCTCGGGGTCAAGACCCTCGAGGGCGGCGGCGACAACCTGACCCGCGACGAGCTGCGCACCGTGGTCCATGAGGCCGGGCCGCTGATCCCGCGCCGCCACCAGGCGATGCTGGTATCGATCCTCGATCTCGAGAACGTCACGGTGAACGACATCATGGTGCCCCGCCACGAGGTGATGGGCATCGATCTGGACGACGACCTCGACGCCATCCTGACCCAGATCCGCACCAGCCAGCACACCCGCCTGCCGGTCTACAAGGGCGACATCAACAACATCATCGGCATGCTGCACCTTCGCAACGCGGCGCGCTTCCTGTCCCGTGGCGAGGTGACCAAGGCGGCCATCGTCCAGGAGGCGAGGGAGCCCTACTTCATCCCCGAGTCGACGCCGCTGCACACCCAGCTGCTCAACTTCCAGAAGCAGAAGCGGCGCATCGGCATCGTGGTGGACGAGTACGGCGACGTGGAAGGCCTGGTGACGCTGGAGGACATCCTCGAGGAGATCGTCGGCGAGTTCACCACCGACGTGGCCGGCCAGGACCAGGAGATTCACCCGCAGGACGACGGCAGCCACGTCATCGACGGCACCGCCAACATCCGCGACATCAACAAGTCGCTGGGCTGGCAGCTGCCCACCGACGGCCCCAAGACCCTCAACGGGCTGATCCTCGAGCACCTGGAATCCTTCCCCGACGGCCCGGCGTGCCTGCAGATCGGCGCGGTGCGCATGGAGATCCTCGAGGTGCGCGACAACCTGATCACCTCGGCGCGCTGCTGGCAGGCGGTACGCCTGCCAGCAGCGGCGAACGTCTGACTCAACGCCCGCGAGACGCGACCCAGCGATCGGCCTCGGCCTTGAGCGCCCGGACGCCCTCCTCGACCCGCTGGCGATCGGCCTCGGCCGGCGCCAGCGGGGTGCCGAAGTAAAGCGCCACCCGAGCCCGGAAGCGGCGCGGCGGCTTGGTCAACGCCCGACCGCCGTAGTGCGAGGTCCAGGAGCCCCACAGGCCGGCCAGCCCCGCCGGCACCACCGGCACCGGATCCCGGGCGAGGATCAGGTCCAGCCCACGCCGGAAGCGATGGATCTCGCCGTCGGTGGTCAAGCGCCCCTCGGGAAACACCATCACCACCTCGCCGGCGCGCAGCGCCCGGCTGACCTGATCCAGCGAACGGCGCAGCCCGCCCGGATCCCGGCGCTCGGAGTCCACCGGGATCGCCCCCACCAGCTTGAACAGCCAGTGCAGCCAGGGCGACTCGTAGATCGGCCGGTCCATCAGGAAACGCAGCGGGCGCGGGCTGGCGCCGCCCACCACCAGGGCGTCGACGAAGCTGACGTGGTTGCAGACCACCAGGGCGGGGCCGTGGGCAGGAATGTGGCGGCGGCCACGGAAGCGCAGCCGGTAGAGCAGGTGGATGATCAGGAACACCAGCCGGCGCAGCATGCGGCGCGGCGAGCGCAGGCACCAGCCCAGCGCGGCGGTCGCCGCCAGCGCCGGGAGCGCCCAGGTCGGCAGACCGGTCAAGAGATGTCGGACCCCGCCTTCAGGCCGGCCAGCAGGGTCGTCAGCAGCTGGTCGAGCAGCTCCTCGACCTCCAGCGGCTCGCTCTGCCAGTAGCCGAGGCGCTCGTTGAGCCCCAGCTGCACCAGGCCATGGACGCTACCCCACAGGGTACGCCCCAGCCGGCGTGCCTCGAGGTCGTCGAGGGTCGGCTGGTATTCCTTGAGGGTGTTCTCGACGCGCAGGAACAACGCCTCGATCATGTCGCTCTGACGCTGGTCGAGCTCGCCCTCCTGGGCCAGCGGATAATCGAACATCAGCTGCCAGCGGAACGGCTGGTGACGGGCGAACTCCCAGTAGGCCCGAGCCAGGGCCTTGAGGCGACCATCCGGTGCCGCCTCGTCGAGCAGCGGGTCGATGGCGGCGCGCAGGCTCGCCAGCGACTCGATGTTCACGTGCTGCAGCAGGTTGCCGAAGCTGCCGTACAGCTTGAGCAAGGTGCTGGGAGCGCAGCCGACGTCACGCGCCAGGGAACGCAGCGACAGCGTATGCACCGGCCGCTCCTGCAGCCAGGCATCGCAGGCGGCCATCACCTGGGCATGAAGCGCCTCGGGGGCGTGCTGTCTGGGACGAGCCATCGACATCCTCGCGGGCCGGGACGGCGCGGCACCACCATGGGCGGCGCCGGCCACGATCTGAAATGAAAACACTGTTTCCGCTAGCATATCGCGCCTGAAGCGCAACGCAAGTCCACCACGCCACGACGCTTTCCAGGCCGAGACGTCTTGGTTACCCTGACGCACCCAGCCCGCGGAGGTTCCATGGCCGGCCGTCTTTATATTCCGCCTCTCGACCTCGCCCGCCTGATGCCCGACCTGGGCATGGACGAGACGCCGATCACCGGCGTCAATCTGGCCCCGCGCCGCCCGCTGTCGATGATCCGTCTCGAGGCCGGCCGCCCCCGGCTGGGCCAGGCCTTCTGGGGGCTCACCCCGCCCTGGCTGGACGTATTGGACCACGCGCCGCACTGCGCCCGGGCCGAGTCGATTGCCTCGCGCCCCATGTTCCGCGAGGCCTTCGCCGCCCGGCGCTGCCTGGTGCCGGCGGCCGGCGTCTATGTCTGGAAGCCCCAGCCCCGGGCCAAGCAGCCCTTCCTGGTGACCCGGGCCGACCGCGGCCCGTTGCTGCTGGCCGGGCTGTGGTGCCGCTTCCACACCGATCTCACCGCCTTCCATGACTCCCTGGCGCTGATCACGGTGCCGGCCAACGACCTGCTGTCGCCGCTCACCGACCG
This sequence comes from Halomonas halophila, assembly GCF_030406665.1. Taxonomy (NCBI): domain Bacteria; kingdom Pseudomonadati; phylum Pseudomonadota; class Gammaproteobacteria; order Oceanospirillales; family Halomonadaceae; genus Halomonas; species Halomonas halophila. The sequence continues at coordinate 3,146,965 of NZ_CP129121.1, forward strand.
CCTGCCGGCGGTGATCCCCCCCGCCAAGGCCGGGCAGTGGCTCGATCCGGCCACCCCGCCGGCGACGCTTCACGCGCTGCTGGCACCGGCGCCCGGGGAACTGTTGGGCGCCTTTCCGGTATCAAGACGTGTGAACGATCCCGGCTGCCAGGAGGCCGCCTGCGCCCATCCCGTCGGCCCCATGCTGCGCCGTCCATCGAAGGAGTGAAGATGACCCGACACCGCCGCCCTCACCGGGTACTGTCCCTCGCCCTGGCCGCGGCCCTGCTGCCGACGCTCGTCGCCGTCCCGGCCGCCGCCGATACCCAGGCGACGATCGACGTGCCGATCGCCAGCCCCTCGGATGACCGCGACTACCGGGCGCTGACCCTGGACAACGGCCTCACCGTGCTGCTGGTCAGCGACCCCGAGGCGGACAAGGCCGCCGCCTCGTTGAACGTGGACGTGGGCAGCGCCCAGGACCCGGACGACCTGGCCGGCCTGGCCCACTACCTGGAGCACATGCTGTTCCTGGGCACCGAGGCCTATCCCGAGGCCGACGCCTACCAAAGCTATCTGTCGCGCCACGGCGGCCAGCACAATGCCTACACCGCTTCCCAGGACACCAACTACTTCTTCTCGGTGGACCCCGAGGCCCTGGACGGCACCCTGGATCGCTTCAGCCACTTCTTCGTCGACCCGCTGTTCAACGCCGATCGACTGGCCAGCGAGCGCCAGGTGGTGCACTCCGAGTATCAGGCCCGCAAGCGCAACGCCGGCCGCCGCCACGCCTCGGTGCTCGAGGAGATGCTCAATCCCGAGCACCCCACGACGCGCTTCTCCGTGGGCAGCAACGAGACGCTGGCCGATCGACCGGAGGGCGAGCTCCCGCTGCGCCAGCGGGTGATCGACTTCTACGAGCGCCACTACGGGGCCAACGTCATGCACCTGGCGGTGGTCGCGCCCCAGCCCTTGGACGAGATGGAGGCCCTGGTGCGGGAGGACTTCGCCGACGTTCCCGACCGCGGCCTGTCGCGCCCCGAGATCGCCGCCCCGCTGGCGACACCGGCGCAGACGCCCGCCGCCGCCGAGCTGCACGCACTTCGCGACGACCGCCGTCTGACCTTCTACTTCCCGGTCCCCGATCCCGAGGCGGCCTATCGCCTGAAGCCGGCCAGCTATCTGGCCAACCTGCTGGGCCACGAGGGCGAAGGCAGCCTGCTCGACGCCCTGCGCGAGGCCGGCTGGGCCGACGGGCTTTCCGCCGGCACCACCCGCGGCGACGGTCGCCACGCCCTGTTCAGCGTCGACATCAGCCTGACGCCGGAGGGCGCGAAGCACCGCGAACGCATCCAGGCCAGCCTGTTCGCCGCCATCGGCGCGATCCGCAACCACGGCGTCGAGGCCTGGCGCTATGAGGAGCAGGCCCGACTCGCCGAGCAGGACTTCCGCTTCCAGGAGCACGGCAGCGCCCTGAGCACCGCCATGCGCCTGGCCACCGGCCTCTCCCGCTATCCGCTCAAGGACGTCATCTACGCCCCCTATCGCATGGACGGCTTCGACGCCGAGCGCATCAACGACTGGCTGGACGCGCTGCGCCCCGCCAACATGCTGCGCCTGTACAGCGGCCCTGAGGTCGAGGGCGACGCGCAGACGCCCTGGTTCGACGTCGGCTGGTCGCCGGCCGACCCCGGCGTCGGCGAGGCCGAGCCCCTGGCCGGCCTCGCCCTGCCCGAGCCCAACCCCTACGTGGCCGAGGACTTCACCCTGCTGGAGGGCAAGGACGAGGCGCCGGTGCAGCGCATCGACACGCCCGAGTTCGCCTTCTGGCAGATGCGCGATGACAGCTTCGGCACGCCGCGGGTCGAATGGCGTTTCAGCCTGCAGTATCCCGATGCCAGCCGGAACGCCCGGGACGCCGCCCTGTCGCGCCTGCTCGCCGGCTGGCTCGGCGACAGCCTCAACGAGGCGCTCTACCCCGCCCGCCTGGCCGGTCACGGCTTCGAGGCCTATGCCCACGCCCGCGGCATCACCCTGTCGTTCTCCGGCTGGCGGGACGGCCAGCAGGCGCTGATCGCGCGGGTGCTCGATCAGCTGCGGCACAGCACGATCGAGGCCGCCGACGTCGCCCGGGTCCGCCATCAGCTGCGCCAGCGGTGGCGCAACGCGCCCCAGGACGACCTCTATCGCCAGGCCGGCCGTACCCTGACCGAGGCGCTGATCCGCCCGCAGTGGTCGCCGGAGGCGCTGCTCGACGCCAGCGACGCGCTGGACGCCGAGGCGCTTCGCGACTTCCGCGACGACTTCCTGGCGAACCTGCACCTGGAGGCCATGGCGGTGGGCAACCAGCACACCGAGGCCGCGACCCGCCAGGCCAGAGCGGTGGCCGAGGCGCTGTCGCCGCGGCTGGAAACCTCGGCGATCCCCGAGCTGACGCCGCTGCGCGTCGGCGAGGGCCTGCCGGCGCTGACCCCGGACACCGCCCGCGATGAATACCTGGTGATGCGCTACCTCCAGGGGCCGGACCGCTCGCTGGACAGCCAGTCCCGGCTGGCGGTGCTCGGCCGCCTGCTGGAGACGCCCTTTTATCAGCAGCTGCGCACCGAACAGCAACTCGGCTACATCGTCAACGCCGGCTACCGGCCGCTGCTCGACGCCCCGGGCCTCGGCTTCCTCGTGCAATCGCCCGGCACCGACAGCGCCACCATCCAGCAGCGCATCGACGCCTTCCTGACCGGCTTCGGCGATCGGCTGGGCGAACTCGACGACGAGGCCCTGACGCCCTATCGCCAGGCAGTCCACGACGACCTGCTGACCCGCGATCCCAGCCTCTCGGCCCGCACCAACCGGCTGTGGCAGGCACTGGCGATCAGCGGCGGCGACTTCGAACGTCGTCGGCGCCTGGCCGAGCGCGCCCTGACGGTGACGCCCGAGGCGCTGCGCGAGCTGTGGCCGAACCTGATCGACGGCGCCGCGGTGCAGATCACTCACGACCCGGGCGACGCCGCCAGTGACGTCATGGCGCTCAAGGCCGACCTGCCGCCGCTGCCCGACGGCGACGACTGAGGCATCGCCTTCCCCGACACGACGACGCCCGGCCGATTGGCCGGGCGTCGTCGTTCAGGGGCAGAGGGTCAGGGGCAGCGAAAAAGGCGCGGCCGGTCAGCCGAAGGCCTGGGCCGGCATCATCGCCTCCACGTGCATCACCAGCTCCTCGAGGATCTGACGCTCGCGGTCGCCGAGCGCGCCCTGGTTCAGGCGGTCGATCTCGCGGGCGAACTCCTTGAGCGTGAAGCCGGCCACGGCGGCGTCGTTCATGCGCTCCCAGCGGAAGGCCTCCCAGCGCGCCTGCTCCTCGCCGGTCAGGGTGTCCGGATAGCTGCGCGCCCGATAGCGGAACAGCATCTCCTCCAGCCGTGGATCCTGGAAGGCGAAGCCCGCCCCCACCAGATCCCAGGGATCGGTGGCCCGCACCCGCTCCATCTGCTGGCGGTCCGAGGGCGAGAAAAAGCCGCCGGCGTAGAGCATCAGATCGGGATCGTGGGGCGGCTCGGGCGGCGGCGCGGCGAACACCTCGCTGACCCGAGCGATTACCTCGGGGTGATCGGTCAGGGTCTTCCAATGCCGGCGGCAGGCGGCCATGTCCAGGCTGAGGCGCTCGACGATGTCGCCGTATTCGCCCTGGCGGGGGCCGGCGACGTCCTTGAGTGCGCTGGCGGGCAGCACCACCGGGCACTTGTTGATGTGGATGACCTTGAGCGGGATCCGCGACTCGCCCTCGGCCAGGTCGTCGTTGCTGACGAAGACCCGCTCGCGAATCTGCTCGGGCGTGAGCGTCAGCAGCGGCTCGGGGTCCACCGAGAGGTCGTAGACGATCACCCCGTTGGGATTGGTCGGATGCTCGGCCAGCGGCATCACCAGGGCGCTGCAGCCGCGGCTGGCCGGGTAGCGCCGCGAAACGTGCAGTATCGGCTTGCGGCCCGGCACGTCGAGCTGTCGCGCCACCTGGCGCTTGCCGCGCTGGGCCAGCAGGTAATCGAAGAGGTTGGCGTTGCAGTCGCGCAGCAGGCGGGCCAGGGCGATGGTCGCCCGCACGTCGGCCAGCGCATCGTGGGCGCCGGCATGCTCGATGCCGTTGGCGGCGGTCAGATGCTCGAGCTTGAAGCTCGGCGAGCCGTCCTCGCGGGTCGGCCACTCGATGCCCTCGGGGCGCAGGGCGTGGAAGGCCCGCACCACGTCGATCAGATCCCAGCGCGAGTTGCCGTTCTGCCACTCCCGGGCATAGGGGTCGAGCAGGTTGCGGTAGAACAGGTGGCGACCGACCTCATCGTCGAAGCGCACGTTGTTGTAACCCACCACGCAGGTGCCGGGCTGGCTCATAGCGTCCATCACCCGGCCGGCGAATTCGGCCTCGGGCAGCCCGCGGCGGCGCGCCTGCTGCGGCGTGATGCCGGTGATCAGGCAGGCCTGGGGATGCGGCAGGTAGTCGTCGGCGGGCTTGCAGAACAGCTCGATGGGCTCGCCGATCTCGTTGAACTCGGCGTCGGTGCGAATCGCCGCGAACTGGGAGGGCCGATCGCGGCGCGGGTCGGCCCCGAAGGTCTCGTAGTCGTGCCAGAGGAAGGTCAGGGGGGCGGCTTGCGACTTCGCCATGGGCGAGCTCTCCGAGCGGGCATAGGAAACGGCCCCCAAGCCTAGCACAGGGGGCACGACGACTCAGCCGCTGCTCAGCCCCGTGGCAGGGTGACGTTGAGCTCCAGCACGGAACAGTTGTCCTCGCTGTCGAGGGAGATGTTGACCGCTTCATCGTCGACCTGGACGTAGCGGCGAATCACCTCCAGCAGCTCCTGCTCGAGCATCGGCATGTAGTCCGGCTGGCCGCGCTGGCTGCGCTCGTGCGCGACGATGATCTGCAACCGCTCCTTGGCGACGGAGGCGGATTTCTTGCGCTCGCGCTTCAGGAATTCGAGTAGCTTCACCGGCGATTTCCTCCGAACATGCGGCTGAGCAGCCCTTTCTTCTGATACTGGTGGAAGCGCAGCGGCACGTCTTCTTCCATGAGGCGGGCCACGGTGTCGGAATAGGCCTGGCCCGCGTCGCTCTGATCGTCGTGGGTGACCGGCACGCCCTGGTTCGAGGCCCGTAGCACCGCCTCGGACTCGGGGATCAGGCCGACCAGCTTGATGGCCAGGATCTCCTGGATGTCCTCGAGGTTGAGCATGTCGCCGCTGTCCACCCGGTTCGGGTTGTAGCGGGTGATCAGCAGGTGCTCCTTGATTGGCTCCTCGCCGCGTTCGGCGCGCCGGGTCTTGGAGGCCAGCAGCCCGAGGATGCGGTCGGAGTCACGCACCGAGGACACCTCGGGGTTGGTGACCACGATCGCCTCGTCGGCGAAGTACATGGCCAGCTGGGCGCCGCGCTCGATGCCCGCCGGAGAATCGCAGACGATGTAGTCGAAGTCCTTGTTCAGCGTGTTGAGCACGGTCTCGACGCCTTCCAGCGTCAGGGCGTCCTTGTCGCGGGTCTGGGAGGCCGGCAGGATATGCAGGTTGTCGACCCGCTTGTCACGGATCAGCGCCTGGTTGAGCCCGGCCTCGCCCTGGATGACGTTGACCAGGTCATAGACCACGCGCCGCTCGCAGCCCATGATCAGGTCGAGGTTACGCAGCCCCACGTCGAAGTCGATGACGGCGGTCTTCTGGCCCCGCAGCGCCAGGCCCGTCGCGATGGCGGCCGCACTGGTTGTCTTGCCGACCCCACCCTTGCCGGAGGTCACAACGATGATCTTGGCCAAGTGTCACATCCTGTCTGTCATGTAATGGAAAGGGCGGCCCGGTCACGGGCCGCCGCATCGTCGCCCGCGCGTCAGTCCAGCGGGGCGATGCCCAGCTGGTCGTCGTTCAGGCGCACCTGCACCCCGGTGCCCAGCAGCCGGGGATCGATATCCTCGAGCCGCTTGTAGTTGCCGGCCACCGAGAGCAGCTCGGCGCGCAGCTCGCGACAGAAGATCGCCGCCCCGGCATCGCCATGGATGCCGGCCAGGGCCCGACCGCGCAGGGCCCCGTAGACATGGACGCTGCCGCCGGCCAGCACCTCGGCGCCGGCGTTGACCGCGCCTACCACCACCAGATCACCCTCGGGCGCGGTGACCTGCTGTCCGGAACGCACGGTGCCGCGATAGATGCGCCCCACCGCGCCGGTCGACGGTGCCGGCTCGTCCGCGATGGGCGCCTCGGCCGCCGGAGCGTCGTCGCCGACGGGCACGCTCTCCAGGGTGCGCGGTCGCCCGGCTTCCTGGGGCGGGAACCAGCCGAGCCCCAGCGCCCAGGACGATTGCTTGACGGGGTCGGCACCGCCCCGCACCGCCACCGGCAGCAGCTTGTGGGCCCGGCACACGGCGCAGATCCGCTCGAGCGCCAGATGCGGCTCGTCGAGCTGCTCGACGCTGAGCACCACCGGGGTATGCTGGAAGAAAGCGGGTGACTGGCTGAGCTTGCCGGCAAGCTGTTCGCGAATGCGTTCGGGGTCGGCGCTGGTCAGTTCCATGACCGTCATCGGCAGCATGCCGCCCTTGAAGGTGAAAGCCATCCCATCCCTGTCCACTTTGAGGCTCATGGCCGAACTCCACGTCGGATGATGGTCGGGGACCTGCTCACAAGCTATGCGAGTCCCCCCGATCCCGCAACCGATCATATGTCACGCCCGGGCGGCTTGTCAGTGTCTCGTAACGGCTACAGTCGCACATCGCGCCCTTTTCTGCCGGCACGCCGCATGCTTAGATAATTCAATGATAGCGCGCCATTGCGGCGCGTCTCACGCATCAGCGCGCCGGTCCGTCATGCCAGGCTCGCCGACCACTCTCAGGATCTCCCATGCCAGGACTCCTCCGCCGCCTGTTCGCCCCCCGCTGGCAGCACCCGAATCCCGAGGTACGCCGCCAGGCCATCGCCCGCCTCGATCCCGCACAGACCGCTCAGCTCGCCCGGCTCGAGCGCCTGGCGACGGACGCCGATCCCGACGTCCGTCGCGAGGCGCTGGCGCGGCTCGAGGAACCGCAGCGGCTGCTGGCCCTGCGACACGAGGGGGGCGAGAGCGCGGAACTGAGCGAGCGGCTGGTGGCCCTGCTGAGCGGCCGCGACGGCCAGCTGGACCTGCCCGCCCGCATCGCCCTGGCGGAATCCCTGGACGACGCCGATCTGGCCGAGCGCCTCGTCCTGGAGGGCGACAACCAGCAACTGCGCCTGGCCGCCCTGGCTCGCCTCGACGACGAGGAGGCCCTGATCCGCCAGGCCTGCGACAACGGCATCGCCGCCGTGCGCCAGGCGGCCGCGGCCCGGGTCGAGAGCGAGGCCGGCCTGCAGCGGCTGATCCAGGACGCAAGACGCGACCGCCAGGTGGTGCGCCAGGCCCGGGAGCGCCTGCAGCGGCGACGTGCCGACGCGGCCTCGCTGGCCGCGGCTCGGGAACGCCGCGAAGCGCTGCTGGGCAAGCTGGAGACCCTCGGCCACTCCGCCTGGGAGCCGATGTTCGGTGCCCGCTTCCGCCACCTGATGCGCGAATGGGCGAGCCTGTCCGACATGCCGAGCGCCGAGCAGGAACGTCGCTATCAGGAGGCCTGCCTGCGCTGCCGCAAGACGCTCAGCGACCACGAGGCCCACGAACAGGCCCAGGACGCGGCCGAGCGACGTCGCGAGGACGCCGACCAGGCCCGCGAGGCACTGATCGACGCCCTGGAGGAAAGCCTCGACGGGCTACATAACGCCCAGCGCCTCGCCGATCAGGACATCGCCAGCCTGCGCGCCCAGAAACAGCTGCTGGCGACCCGCTGGCAGGCGCTCTCCGAACAGCATCTCGCCGACGAGACGCTGCGCCAGCGCTATGACGCGGCGCTGGCGGACTTCGCCCGCATCGTCGAGGCCCGGGAGCGCCTCGACGAGCGTGCCGAGGCCATCGAAAAGGCGCTGCGCGACGGCGACGACGTCCGGCTGGCCGAACTCGTCGAGGACTGCGACTGGCCCGACGACCTGCCGCCATCCCCGCTGCTGCAGCGCGCCGGCTGGCGCCTGGCCGACGAGGCCGGCGAAGCGGCCGAGCCCGGTGATCTCGAGGCGCGCCTGGCCCGCGTGGGCGATGACCTGGACCGCCTGGAACGCCTGCTCGACAACGGTGCCTTCAAGGGCGCGAACCGGCTCCACCAGAGCCTGCGCCAGCAAATCGACTACCTGCCCGAGGCCCGGCGCAGCGAACCGGCCGCCCGGCTCAAGCGCCTCGGCGCCCGACTGGCCGAGCTGCGCGACTGGCGCGGCTTCGTCGCCGGCCCCAAGCGCACCCAGCTGTGCGAGGCCATCCAGGCCCTGGCCGAGGAGGAAGAGCTGGACGACGCCGAGCTCGACCGGCGCCACCGCCGACTGGTGAAGGAATGGCGCGACCTGGGCGACGCCGCCGCCAACCGCGATCAGTCCACGGCCTTCCGGGCCGCCTCGGACCGCATCCACGAACGCCTGCGCGAGTGGCGGACTCACCAGGGCCGCCAGCGACAGACCAATCTGACGGCCCGTCAGACCCTGTGCGACCAGCTCGAGCACCTGCTCGACCAGCCCGCCGCCGCGGCCGATCCGGACGCGCTACGGGAGATTCGCGACCGCGCCCGCCAGCAGTGGCGACGACTGTCACCGGTGCCGCGGAGTGAGGCCGAGGCCATCGGCCGGCGCTTCGGCCGCATCCGCCACGCTCTTCAGGCGCTGATCGAGAAGCGCGCCGGCGAGATCGCCGAGGCCAAGCGCGGGCTGATCGAGGAGGCCCGGGCCCTGCGCGACGGCGACCAGCCGGCGAAGCGCCGTGCGGAGCAGGCCAAGGCCCTGCAGCGCCGCTGGCGCGAGCTGGGCCGCGCGCCCAAGGGGGAGGAGCAGACGCTGTGGCGCGAGTTTCGCCACCTGTGCGACGAGATCTTCGCCCAGCGCGACGCCGACCGCAGCGACCAGGCCCAGCGCCACCGCGACCGGCTCGACGCCATGCAGGCGCTGATCGACCGCATTGACGCCTGGCAGCCGGCGCGCAGCGACGACACGGCGTCGCTCGACGAGGCCGTCCAGGAAGCCGCCGCGCTGGAGCCGCTGCCCGCCGGGCGCCGCAGCGAGGGCATGCGCCGCCGCTGGTCCGGCATCGTGCGCGCTAGGCGCGAGCGCCTGGCGCGCCTGGCGCTCGCCGAAGTGGTCGAGCGCTGGCGCCGGGCACGCCCGCTGCTGGAGGCCCACCTGGAAGCGGACGCGGCCGCGCAGAACGGCGGCGAATGCCAGGACGTGCCGGCCCCCGCCGAGCTGCCCGACACGCTGAAGGACGCCCACGACGCGCGCAACGCCGCCCGCCGCGATCCGCCGCCGGCCACCGAGGTCGAGGAGCGTCTGGCGCGCCTGCGCGTCCATCTGGCGCTGCTGGCCGGCGACACCAGCCACCGCCAGGACGACCCGCTGCGGCTGGCCATCCAGGTCGAACGGCTCAACGAGAACCTCGGGCACACGCCCTCCCGCGCCGAGGAACTGCGAGGCGTGCTGATCGAGCTGCTGGCCACCGGCCCGGTCTCGCCGACGCTGTGGGAGCGCGAGGTCGGCGAACTCGATCACACCCTCGAGACCCTGACCCGCCTGCCGCCCCCCTGAGCCGCCCAGGGGCGGCGCCTCTTCCTGCGCCCCGAAACGCGAACGCGAGGCCATGGCCTCGCGTTCGCTTCTGCCGGGCACGGCCTCGTCGGGCCGCTTGTTGTTCTCGACTCAGCCCATGAACTGGCCGCCGTTGATGTCGACGTTGGCACCGGTGATGAAGCCGGACTCCTGATCGGCCAGGAACACCACCAGGCGAGCAATCTCCTCCGGCGTGCCGTAGCGCTTGACCGGAATGGTCTCGCGAATCGCCTCGCGCACCTTCTCGGGAATCTTCATGATCATGTCGGTGGCGATATAGCCCGGCGACACCGTGTTGACGGTGATGCCCTTGGTCGCGGTCTCCTGGGCCAGCGACATGGTCAGGCCGTGCATGCCGGCCTTGGCCGCGGCGTAGTTCACCTGGCCGAACTGCCCCTTGCGACCGTTGATCGAGGAAATGTTCACGATGCGCCCGTAGTTATGCTCGAGCATGTCCTCGATCACGCTACGGCAGGTATTGAAGACGCTGTTGAGGTTGGTGTCGATGACCTCGCTCCATTGATCAGAGCTCATCTTCTTCAGGGTGCCATCGCGGGTGATGCCGGCGCAGTTGACCAGCACACTGATCGGCCCATGGGTCTCGCGGATTTCCTTGGCGCCGGCCATGCAGGCATCGAAGTCGGCGAGGTCCACGCCGGACAGGGCGATATTCTCGTAGCCGTCGGCCTTCTGCTGCTCGAGCCAGGCCTGGGCCTTCTCGGGATTGTGATATCCAGCGACGACCTGGTAACCGGCATCGGCCAGCGCACGACAGATGGCGCTTCCGATTCCCCCGGTGCCTCCGGTGACCCAGGCTACGGCAGTGGATGTTGTCATTGATGCTCTCCCTGGTGATATACAACCTGCGGCCGGGCGGCGGGCCCGGCCCCTCGAGACAGTCTCGTCTGCCCGGCTGTCATTTTCGTGACAGCTCGTCTCGAGTATGGACCAGGTGAAGCGGACAACACGAGGCCCCCGGAGACGGCTCGAGGCGGGGTTGACGCAGGTCAGGTTCTCTGTATAATGTGCCTCACGTTGATGCGGGGTGGAGCAGTCTGGTAGCTCGTCGGGCTCATAACCCGAAGGTCATCGGTTCAAATCCGGTCCCCGCTACCAAACATAAGAAAAAGGCCGATGTCTCAGGACATTGGCTTTTTTCGTTTTTGCGGATGTTATCAACCCGATCGCCGGGCTCGACTCTTCACAACCCTAGGAAGGTCATTGGCTCAAACCCGAGCTCAGGCACCAAATATCAGAGAAAAGCCAGAACCTACGGGTTCTGGCTTTTTTCGTTTGTGCTGGATGCCAGCATACCGCTCGTCGGTCTCGGCTCTTCACAACCCCGGGAAGATCATCGGCTCATGCCCGATCCCAGCCGCCAAATTTCAGAAAAAGGCCGATGTCTCGGGACATCGGCCTTTTTCGTTTGCCGATTGATAAACCCCATCATCGGACTCGACTCTTCACAAGCCAAGGATGGTCATCGGCTCAAACCCGAGCCCAGACACCCAATATCAGAGAAAAGCCAGAACCTGCGGGTTCTGGCTTTTTTGGTTTGTGCTGAATGCCGACATACCGCTCGTCGGGCTCGGCGCTTCACAAATCCAAGAAGGGACAAACGCCTTTGCCTACAGCAGCACGCTGCCCCAGCCGAGCAACAGCAGCAGCGGAAATAGCCAGCGGCTCAGGCGATCCACTCGCACGGCGGTGGCCTCGCGATCGGCGCCGACCAGCACCCCGGTCACGATCGCGTTGAGGATCGCCAGGAACACCATGATCGTCGCCCATACCACCAGTCGATCGGCGATGGTGAAGTAGCCGAGCCTGGGCAGATAGCCGGACATCGAGAACTGGAAGGCGATCAGGGTCAGCATCGAGGTGGCGCCGAGGCCGATCTGGAACTCATAGCGCTGGGGCGGCACCCAGAAGATCGCCCAGGACATCATCACGATGAAGCCCATCGGCAGGACGATCTTGAACACGTAGTAACTGGAGACTCGCTCGGCCTCGAGCGTCGCGGTGAAGATGCTGCGCTCCGCGTTGAGTGCCGGCACCGCCTCGGTCGCCACCGCCGTCTCGAGCCCGGTGATCCGCCAGCCCTCGATATTGAGCCGCCGGGCCAGGAAGGTGCGCTCCGACATCGGCGCCAGCATCAGTTGATCGGGTCCCGATTCCACCGAGCCGACCCGAAACAGGAATGCCTGGCGGTCGAAAGGAAAATCCCGCAGCGGATGATAGGTGGAAATGCTGCCGCCATAGCGCTGCTGGTAGACCACCCGCCCCTCGGTCTCGACCACGACCTGATCGAGCAGGTTGGCGCGCCGTGCGGTGAGCGAGAAGGAGTTGAACAGCGTGACGCGCGGCACCCAGACGCGGGAACGCTGGAAGCGACAGCCCTCCTGCTCCTCGAGCCGCGGGTCTACCCAGGCCAGGGTCAGGAGGAAATCGCCCTCCAGGCGCTGATTGACGTCGTCGATATCGAGCACGTCGACGATGCCCCAGCCCACCTCGACCGTGGTGGGCGGCCCGTCGGGGAGCGGACGCTCGTCGGTCGCAAGCTCCGGCAGCACGCAGAGGCCGGGGGGCTCGGCGGCCCGAGCGACGGCGCAGCCGACCATCAGCGCAAGCGCCAGACACCCGATGAACCAGCGAGGCGGCCGACGCCCGGCCGAGACGCCATGAACGACGAATCTCCCCACGTCGACTCCTCCCTGCCATCGGCAGACGACACCGGACCGCTCCAGGGCACGGTGCCGGTCGTCTCCCTACCGGCAGCATAGTCGCCGCACGCCCCGCGCGCCGCTTCTCCGTCGATCCTGCCACGCCCCTTGAAGTCGGCGACTCGGGCCCGCATCTACTGAGCAAACTCATTCCGTTCAAGGCCAGATCACCATGCCGATCGTCGATCCCCGTACCGGTGAGCCGCTCACCTCCGACAGCCAGGCCGACGCCGCCTCCGGTGCCGCCCAGGGCGGAAGCCAGGCCGCGCAGCGCGATGACCTGATCATCGATGTCGACCGCAGCAACATCCAGCAGCTGCTCGAGACCTCCATGCAGGTGCCGGTGCTGCTCGACTGCTGGGCGCCCTGGTGCGAGCCGTGCAAGAACCTGATGCCGGTGCTGGAGAAGCTGACCCGCGAGTACAACGGCGCCTTCCTGCTGGCCAAGCTCAACATCGACGACAACCAGGACATCGCCGCCCAGCTGGGCGTGCGCTCGGTGCCGGACGTCAAGCTGATCAGCCAGGGCGGCCTGGTCGACCAGATCCAGGGCGCGCTGCCCGAGAAACAGATCCGCGAGTGGCTGGGTAAGTACTTCCCGGAGCCCGAGGGCGTGCAGGAGAGCCCCGAGGAGCAGGCCGCCGCCGCGCTGGAGGCCGGCGATGCCGAGACCGCCCGCGCGATCTACGCCGAGCTCGCCCAACAGTGGCCGGACTACGGCCCCTACAAGGTGGAGCTGGCCCGCGCCCTGGTGGCCGCCGGCGAGTCGGACGAGGCCCGTGCGCTGCTCGACGCCCTGCCGCCGGAGGAGCGCGACGCCGCGCCGGCCCGCGGCGTGCGCGCCAGCATCGAGTTCGGTGAGGAGGCCCCGTCCCGCGAGGCAATGGCCGCCCTGGAAGGCCGCGACGACAGCGAGGCCCGGTACCAGCGCGCCCTGCGCCAGGTGGCCGACGGCCAGTACGAGGCCGGCCTGGAGGCGCTGCTGACGCTGATGAAGCAGGACCGCGCCTATGGCGACGATGCCGCGCGCAAGACCCTGCTGCGGGTCTTCGACGCCCTGGGCAACGATCATCCGCTGACCGCCACCTACCGCCGCAAGCTGTTCGCCCTGCTCTACTGAGCCGCGACCGGACCGAGCGAACGCCGCCGCCCTTCTCCGGAGGGCGGCGGCGTCGCGTCAGGCCCCCAGCACGCCGTCCAGCCGCGCCAGCGCCGCTTCCAGCTGGGTCGCGGTGGTGCCGAAGTTGAGCCGCGCGAAGCCCGGCCGACCGAAGGGCGCCCCGTCGGACAGCGCCACCCCGGCGCGGTCGAGCAGCACGCGCTGGGGCGAGGCCACGCCCTCCAGTGCCGGCGCCTCGCGCAGGTCGAGCCAGGCCAGATAGGTGGCCTCGGGCGGCGTCATGGTCACGCCCGGCCAGCGCGCCACGCGCTCAATCAGCCGCGCCCGATGGGTACGCAGTGTCTCGAGCAGCGCCTGGCGCCAGGGATCGCCGTGACGATAGGCGGCCTCGGCGGCCACCAGGCCGAGCACGTTGCCGTCCGGCTGCAGCCCCTTGGCCATGGCCGCGAAACGGCGACGCAGGCCGGCATCGGGAATCACCGCGCAGGCGGCGGTCAGCCCGGCCAGGTTGAAGGTCTTCGACGGCGCCCACAGCGTCAGGATCCGCTCGGCCAGCTGCGGATAGGCGGCGGCCAGCGGCCGGTGCCGTGCCCCCTCGTCGAGCATCAGGTCGGCGTGCAGCTCGTCGGAGACCACGATCAGATCGTGGCGCTCGACCAGCTCGGCCAAGCCGTCGAGCTCGTCGTCGCGCCACACGCGGCCAGTGGGATTGTGCGGCTGGCACCACAGCAGCAGCCGGGTCTTGGGGGTGATCGCCGCTTCCAGGGCGTCGAGGTCCAGCCGCCAATCGTCGCCCGGCGTCTCGGGCGGACGCATCGCGGCCTGCTGGGCCAGGCGACCGGTGCGCTCGGCCACCTGCAGGAAGGGCGGATAGATCGGCGTCACCGTCAGCACGCCGTCGCCCGGCTCGGTCAGCGCCAGGCTGGCCAGATGCAGCGCCGGCACCACCCCCGGCAGCCACAGCTGCCAGCCGGGCGCGATGTCCCAGCCGTAGTGCGTGGCACTCCAGTCGCACAGCGCCTGGCGCAGGCTATCCGGCACCCGGCCGTAGCCGTAGACGCCGTGGTCGACCCGGGCGCGCAGCGCCTCGATCACCGCCGGCGGCGAGCGGAAGTCCATGTCGGCGACCCACAGCGGCAGCACGTCCTCGCCGTACCGATGCCATTTCTGTGACGGCCAGTCGCCCTCGGGCGGGTGGCGTCGCTCCACGGGCGTGGCAAAATCGAACTCCATTGCGTTCCCTGCTCCCAGAGGCCATGAACAATGACTGAAACCATGCCGCAAGGCGGCTTCTATGCCAAGGTACGCCGCGGCCTGCCCGGCCTCATCGCCCGCTGGCAGGACATCGGCCGCGACTCGCCGGATCGCCTGGCGCTGATCCTGGCCGAGACCGCCCGGGTGGCCAAGCTGGGCGAGCCCGCAGCCACGCCCGACGCCGCCACCCTGACCGCCTGGGCAGACCCCGAGGCGCCCGAGGAAGTGCCGCTGTGGGCCGGCCGCACCGCGCTGTTCCTGCTGGTGCAGATGCCGGCCCGGCCGCTGCCGGTCGATGATGACGAGGCCTGCGCCTGGGCCTACTGCTGGCTGCGCAACCGCGACCCGGACAGCTACGAGGCCGCCCGCGACGCCCTCCCCGAGCACCTTCGCGAGCCGCTGGATGCCGCCCTCAAGGCCGCCTGGACGGATCGCCAAGGACTGCGCCTGGTATGACGCCGCGCCCATGTCTTCAGGAGGCGGCCTGGCCGAACCGCCAGGGCCTCCGGCTGGTGTAACGCCCGCCCACCACATCAGCGCCGGCGCGCGGCCTTCTTGGGCTTGAAGCCCGCCGGCTTGGTGGCCAGCCATTCGACGAAAGCACGAACCTCCGGATGCGCCAGCAGCGCCTCCCGGCTGCGATAATGCTCGGCCAGCTCGCGCTCGCCGAGCACCGCGTGGATGTGCTTGTGGCAGGCGTGACACAGCCACAGGATCGCCGTCAGCCGCTCGGCACGATCGAATCGACGCCGATAGCGCGCCTTGCCGTGCAGGGCGCGGGGAATCAGATGATGCCGGGTCAGCGGCGCCGCCCGGCCGCACAGCTCGCAGCCCTCGGGGCGGGGCGGCGGCGAGAGATCGTGTCCGACCATGGCCCTCTCCACGACGATACATGCCTCTAGGATAAGGAAAATCACATGGACGTTCCGCTTACCTGGCAGCTGGCCAAGCTCGCGGTCTCGATCGGCGTGGTGCTCGGCCTGTCGATGATCGCCGAGCGCGTCAGCACCCGCGTCGCCGGACTGCTCTCCGGCTATCCGCTGGGCACCGCCATCGCGCTGTTCTTCATCGGCCTCGAGCTCTCGCCCGTCTTCGCCGCCGAGAGCGCGGTGCACACCCTGGCCGGGTTCACGGCGACCCTGGCGCTGGGCGGCGGCTACCTGCTCGGCGGCCGTCGCGACGGCCTGGCGGGCATCGCGCTGGGCACCCTGACGGGGCTCGCCTGCTGGCTCGCCACCAGCCTGGTGCTGACCCGGATCGACTTCGATCGCGTCACCGGCACCCTGACGACGCTGGCCGCCATCGCCGTGTTCACCTGGCTCTATCGCCGGGTGCCGGACATCAAGGCCAGTCCCAAGGGCGGCTTCTCCTGGCCCGCCCTGGCGCTGCGCGCCGGCCTCGCCGCGGGCATCATCTTCCTGATCACCGGCCTCGCCCACGTGGTGCCCTCGGCCTGGGCCGGGGTGATGGCGGCCTTCCCGGTGACCATGTATCCGTTCCTGGTGATCCTGCACCTGACCCAGGGTGCCGCGCCCACGGCTACCGTGATCAAGCACTATCCCGCTGGGCTCGGCTCGCTGCTGTGGTACGCCCTGGTGGTTTCGCTGACCTACGACAGCCTCGGCCTGTGGCCGGGCACGCTGCTGGGCTTCGCCGCGGCCACGCTGTGGCTGCTCGGCTGGACCCGGCTGCAGCGCTGGTGGCGCGAGCGCCGCACGCCGTCAGCGCGCGGCTGAAAGGGCCGCCGACCCGCCCATTGACCAAGCGCTTGCTCGGCGGCGATGCTGACAGGCCGGCCATGATCGACGAGGACGCCCATGTTCACGCGCACCATCGAACCCGCTTTCTACGACACCGATGCCCTGGGGCACATCAACAACACCCGCCTGCCGGCCTGGTTCGAGCTGGCGCGCAATGACCTCTTCCGGCTGTTCACGCCGGACCTCGACCCGGGCCGCTGGCGGCTGATCATGGCGCGCATGGAGATCGACTACCGGGCCGAGCTCTACTACGGCCAGGACATCGAGATCCGCACCTATCTCACTCGCCTCGGCACCAGCTCCTTCACCGTGACCCAGGAGGCCTGGCAGTCGGGCCGACTGGCCAACCTGGGGCATACCGTACTGGTCCACTACGATCATCAGGCCAAGGGGGCGGTCCCCCTCGAGGGCGCGCTCCGCGAGGCCCTCGCCGCCCACCTGCAAGACACGGAGACCCAGGACGCATGACCCCCGCCATCAAGGCCCTGGAAAAGGCCGGCGTGGCCTTCGAGACGGCCAGCTACGAGCATGACCCGCGCCGCCCCGCCTACGGCGAGGAGGCTGCCGAGGCCCTGGGCCTGCCCGCCGAGTCGGTGTTCAAGACCCTGCTCGCACGCCTCGACGACGGCCGGATGGCGATGGCCATCGTGCCGGTCTCCGGCCAGCTCGACCTCAAGGCGCTGGCCCGGGCGGCCGGTGCCCGCAAGGCGCAGATGGCCGAGTCCGCCGAGGCCGAACGCGCCACCGGCTATGTGGTCGGCGGCATCAGCCCGCTGGGCCAGAAGAAGCGCCTGCCGGCCTTCATCGACGCCAGCGCCGAGGCGCTGGCGCGCTTCCACGTCAGCGGCGGACGCCGCGGCCTGGAGCTCGCCCTCGCCCCGGCCGACCTGGCGCGACTGCTGTCGGCGACCTTCGCCCCCCTGGCACGCTGAGCCGAACGCCGCCGTCTGCGGTCCCAGTCGTATCCGCCCCATCGATCCCAAGGAAGCCCCATGGCCATCCGCTACGATCTCTGGCTCGATCCCGATAACGTCGCTCGCCATCGCGCCGTCGAGGCCGACCTGGAGAACTTCTTCCTCGAGCGCTTCGCCGACTACCCGCATATCCGCTTGTTCGGGGCAGACCCCTACGATTATGATGCGCCCTTCAACCGCCTCTACGATGTCCTGATCGCGCGCGGCGGCGAGTACTGCGAACGGCACTGGCACTACGTGCCCACCCCCGAGCAGCTCAACCGCACCTTCTTTCGCGCCGTGGGACGCTCGACCAAGTTCATACGAGACGACCCCGACGATGGTGATTCAACCTGACACCCTGCCCGACGAGCGCCAGCTCGCCGTCATCGCCGCGCAGCTCGGCCGCGCGCCCCGCGGCATCGAGGCGCTGGCCGCCACCGACGGCGAGGGCACGCCGCTGGTGCTGCGCATGGCGCCCATCGTCGACGAAACGCCCTTCCCGACGCTCTACTGGCTGAGCGACGAGCGGCTCAAGATCGAGCTGTCGCGCATCGAGGCCGCCGGCGTGATCAAGACCCTCGAGGCCCGGCTGAAGGAGGACCCCGAGTTCCTGGCCGCCTATCACCAGAGCCACGAGGACTACGTGGCCGCCCGCTGGGGCTACATGAGCGAGGCCCAGCGCGCCGAGGTCGAGCGCCGCGGCTACGGCGACGTGCTTCGCCAGCGCGGCATCGGCGGCATCGCCAACTGGGACCAGGTGCGCTGCCTGCACACCCAGTACGCCCATCATCTGTGCGGTCACAACGTCATCGGTCAGTGGGTGGACGCCGAATACGGCGTCATCGACCTGCTGCCCTGAGCGGTCGGCCGTGGCATGGCGAGATCACACGAGGGCGCCTGACGGCGCCCTTCTTGCGTCGGCACGCCGACGACCACGCATCAAGGAGGACATCATGTCGAGATTCTGCGTCTATCTGGGCTCGCGGGACGGCCACGACCCGCGCTTTCTCGTCGCCGCCCGGACGCTGGGCGAGGCGCTGGCCCGCCGAGGCCACTCGCTGGTCTACGGCGGCGCCCGCGTGGGCATGATGGGCGAGCTGGCCGACAGCGTGCTGGCGGCCGGCGGTGAGGTGATCGGCGTGATGCCGGATCATCTGGTGGAGCGCGAGCAGGCGCACCTGGCGCTGACCCGGCTGATCCGCGTGCGCAACATGCACGAACGCAAGGCCAGCATGGCCGCCCACTGCGATGCCTTCATCGCCCTACCCGGCGGCATCGGCACCCTGGAGGAGCTGTTCGAGGCCTGGACCTGGCGCTATCTGGGGCTGCACGACAAGCCGATCGGCCTGCTCGACACCGCCGGTTTCTATTCGCCGCTGCTGACCTTCCTCGACAGCACCGTGGAGCACGGTTTCCTCAACGCCCGCACCCGCCAGGACCTGCTCGCCGCCGAGGCGCCCGAGGCGCTGCTCGACGCCCTGGAGGCGCGCCTGGCCGTCGCCTGAGGCGTTTCACGCCCCACGACGCAGACCGCCCGGCACGGGGCCGGGCGGTCGAGAGCATCACGGGGCGTCATCGCCGTCTCAGTCGGCGATCTCCAGCGTGCGCTGGTAGGTGAGCTGCAGCAGCAGGGCGTCTTCCCCGGCGCGGTGGCGATGGATGCCACGCTCCTCGATGATCGCTTCCTTGATGTCGCTCCAGCGCGCCATCTGCGCCTCGCTGAGCAGGCGGCGCAGGGCCTCGAGGCGGAAGGCGGGCAGCATGCCCGCGTGGTGGAAGAGCAGCGACAGCCAGGTGTTGTCGTAGCCCCAGCTGTCGCTGTAGGCCACGCCGACCTCGGCCAGCTCGTCGTTGAGCCAGCGCGCCACCTGACGTACCGGGTGGCCCTCGCGCGCCAGGCGATTGCGCGAGATGCCATGCAGGAGTTCCGCCTTGGGATCCCAGTGCGTCCACTCGTCCAGGGGCTGGATCAGGAAGGCGCAGGTGCTGCCGTCCGCGCGAGCCAGGCCGACCTCGATGGGGTAGCTGCCGCGTCCGAATCCGGACGCTTCGATATCCAGCAGTGTCGGTAACGTCACGGGCTGCTGAGTCCTTGATGATGTAGGACCGCCGATCATTGGCGGCCGAAGTCACTGCCCCGGATGAGGCGCCATCATCCTAGTGTCGCGTCCCGGCTTCGTCGCTGTCCAGTGGCGCCACCGGCACGGCGTTGCGTTCGGCCAGCGCCGTCCAGTGCGCGGTACGTTCGGGATCCTGCGGCAGCTCCAGCTCGCCGTCGCGGTAAGCCCGCGCCAGGCGCTCCGCCGCCAGACGATGTCCCGCCTCGCCGGCCCGGGCGTACCAGGTCACCGCACGGTCGGCGCGATGCGGATACTGGGCACAGCCATGCTCGTAGATCTGCCCGGCCTGATACTGGGCATGCAGGTCGCCCCCCTGGGCAGCCTCGAGCACATAGCGGGCACCGCGTGCCTTGTCCTGGGGCGTGACGGCGCGATGGAACAGCATATGGCCGTACAGCGACAGGGCGGCCGGGTGGCCGGCATCCGCGCAGCGCTGGAAGAGATGCATGGTCAGGCGCTGCGTGCGCGGCGAGCGAGGCAGCCAGCGCGTATGAAACAGCTGGCGCGCCAGATGGTACTCGAGCCGAGTGAACAGTGACGATGCCTGCGGCATGACAAACAACCTTGCGTCCTGGGGGTCGGTTGATGACGTCGAGCATGTTCCCGTGCTCGGCGTCCTGTACGGAAAAATCGGCCGCCTTGTGGGCTCCTCCCAGGCAGCGGATGCGCAGCATACGCCCGCCCCGGCAGTGACTCAACCCCTCGGCGTTTACGATATCGCTCCCCCGGCGCTACCATGCCAGGGCACTGCCCCCCTTGATGAGGAGAAACGGATGCAGACCCGCCCCCTGGGCCGAACCGGCCTCGACGTCAGCCGGCTGTGCCTCGGCACCATGACCTTCGGCGAGCAGAACAGCGAGGCCGAGGCCCACGAGCAGCTCGACCGCGCCGTGGCCTTCGGCGTCAACTTCATCGACACCGCCGAAATGTACCCGGTGCCGCCCAGGGCCGAGACCCAGGGCCTGACCGAGTCCTACGTCGGCAGCTGGCTCAAGGCCCGCGGCGCGAGGGACGACGTCATCATCGCCACCAAGGCCGCCGGCCCGGGACTCGACCACATCCGCGGCGGCCCGCGCCTGACCCGCGAACACCTGCACCAGGCCATCGACACCAGCCTGGCGCGGCTGCAGACCGACTACGTCGACCTCTACCAGCTGCACTGGCCGGACCGCCGTGCCAACTTCTTCGGCCGTCTCGGCTACGAGCACGACGCCGAAGAGGACGCCAACTCCCTCGAGGAGAGCCTGTCGGCACTGCATGAGCTGGTGCAAGCCGGCAAGATCCGGGCCGTGGGCCTCTCCAACGAGACGCCCTGGGGCGTGATGCATGCCCTCCAGCTGGCCGAGCGCCAGGGCCTGCCACGGGTCGCCTCGGTTCAGAACCCCTACAGCCTGCTCAACCGCAGTTTCGAGGTGGGACTGGCCGAGATCGCCCATCGCGAGGACGTCGGCCTGCTGGCCTATTCGCCGCTGGCCTTCGGCAAGCTGTCCGGCAAATACCTCGACGGCGCTCGGCCGGAAGGCGCGCGCCTGACGCTCTTCGAGCGCTTCCAGCGCTACAACTCGCCGCAGGCCGAGGAGGCGACCCGCGCCTACGTCGAGATCGCTCGCCAGCATGGCCTCGACCCGGCCCAGATGGCCCTGGCCTACGTCAATTCGCGCTCCTTCCTGACCAGCAATATCATCGGCGCCACCACCATGGCGCAGCTGGAGAGCAACCTGGAGAGCGAGTCGCTGCGCCTCGACGACGAGGTGCTCGCGGCCATCGAAGCCGTGCACCAGCGTCACCCCAACCCCAGCCCCTGAGGCCGATGCTCCCTCCCGGGCCAAGGCTATGAGCGCGATAGCCCCGGCCCGGGACACTGCCTGATATACTCGCAGCCGACTCAATTCAGGCACAGGAGCGCCCCATGCTGAGCGTGATCTCGCCCGCCAAGACACTGGACTTCGAGACCCCGGCGACCACGGCCCAGGCCACCCAGCCCGACTTTCTCGACCGCAGCCGTGAGCTGATCGGCATCCTGCGCGACCTCTCGCCCCAGCAAATCGGTGAGCTGATGGGCGTCAGCGACAAGATCGCCGGGCTCAACGCGGCCCGCTTCGCCGAGTGGCAGACGCCTTTCACGCCGGACAACGCCAAGCCCGCCGCCCAGGCCTTCCAGGGTGACGTCTACGTGGGGCTGGAAGCCGCCACCTTCGACGAAGGCGACAACGCCTTCGCCCAGGAGCACCTGCGCATCCTCTCCGGCCTCTACGGCCTGCTGCGACCGCTGGATCTGATCCAGCCCTACCGGCTGGAAATGGGCACCAAGCTCGCCAACCCGGCCGGCAAGGATCTCTATGCCTACTGGAAGCCGACCCTGACCGATGCCCTCGATCGGGCCATCGCCGAGAGCGGCAGCAAGGTACTGGTCAACCTGGCCTCCAACGAGTACTTCAAGGCCGTCGATGCGAAGAAGCTCGACGCCCGTGTGATCACCCCGGTGTTCAAGGACGAGAAGAACGGCCAGTACAAGATCATCAGCTTCTACGCCAAGAAGGCCCGCGGCCTGATGGCGGCCTGGATGATCCAGCAGCGCCTCGACGATCCGGAAGGCCTCAAGGACTTCGACGTGGCCGGCTATCGCTACAGCGCCGCGCAGTCCCAGGGCAATACCCTGGTGTTCTGCCGCGCCGAACAGGATCGCCCGTAACGTACCTCAGTCGAAGAAGCGCAGCGGCCGCGGAGAGCGCGGTTTGAGGAAGCGGCGATGCACGTCCCCGAAGCGGGCATCGTCGCAGCGCTCGAGCCACTCATAGGCCGCCATGTCGGCGCTCACCGCCCAGGCGCCGGCCCGCTCGATCCGCCGCCGGGCCAGGGACGCTTCCTCGCGCCGCCGGCTGACGGTGGCCTCGGCCAGCCAGAAGACCTCGTAGCCCGCCTCACGAAGCCCGAGCCCCGTCTGCAGCACGCAGACGTGGGCCTCGGCCCCGCACAGCACCACCTGGTGCCGCCCGCTCTGGGCCAGCGCCTTGGCGAAGTCAGGCTCCGCATGGGCATCGAAGCGGCTCTTTTCCCAATAAAGGGCGCCTTCGAGTGCCTCGCGCAGCCGGGGCTCGCTGCCCCCGAGGCCCGCCGGATACTGCTCGGTCAGCCATACCGGCACCTCCAGTGCAGAGGCGACCCCACCCAGCCAGCTCGCTTCCCCGACGGCCTGCTCGCCGCCGTCCAGCACCGGCAGCAGCCCGGCCTGAAGGTCGACGATCAGCAGCAGGCTCTTCTCTCGAACAAGACGCATCGATGATCCTCCACGGCAAACGGTGCCGGTGTCGCCCCAAGCCGCTAGAATGGTGGCTTCGACTTCTTCCCGGCGGGCTCTCCCGTCACATTCCCTGGAGACACACGATGCGTCAACTCTTCGTCATGCTCGTCGTCGGCCTGCTGGGCTTCGGCCTCGCCGTCGACCATGCCGACGCGCGCCGCCTGGGTGGCGGCAAGAGCTTCGGCAGCTATTCGCGCTCGGCGGACTCGCCGAGCGCGACCAGCACGCGCACCAACGGCACCGCCGGTGCGGCCGCGACCCAGCGCAAGCCGTCCAGCGGCCTGTCGCGCTTCGCCGGGCCCTTCGCCGGCCTGCTGGCCGGCGGCCTGCTGGCCTCGCTGTTCTTCGGCGGCGCCTTCGACGACCTGCGCTTCTTCGACATCCTGTTGATCGGCGGTGCGCTGTTCCTGCTGTTCAGGCTGTTCGCCCGCAAGCGGCGCCCGGCAACGGCAGGCGGCCCCGGCATGGAGACACGCGAGTCTCACGAGCAGGCTCAGGCTCAGCCCCAGGCCTTCACCGGTTCACTCGGCGGCGGTCTCGCCAAGGAGCCGGCGTGGTTCGACCGTGAGCGCTTCCTCGGCGGTGCCAAGGAGCACTTCATGACCCTGCAGCGCGCCTGGGACAACAACGACTTCTCGCAGATCCAGGACTACGTGACACCGGAGCTCTACAACCTGTTGCGCGAGGAACGCGACCAGCAGCCGGCGAACAACCGCACCGAGGTCGTGCGTCTGTTCGCCGAGCTCGGCAGCATCCAGGAAATCGGCTCCCAGGCCGAGGCTACGGTGCTTTTCCACGGCATTCTCGACGAGAACGGCGAGCAGAACGCCTTCAACGAGACCTGGCACCTGGTGCGCGAGCTTCGAGAAGGCGCCCCCTGGCACGTTCAGGGCATCGAGCAAAATCCCGCCTGATACGCGTCTTTCGCAGACCACGACAGGCACAAGAAAGGCCGGGCAATAGCCCGGCCTTTTGCCATTCAGAGACCCCACCATCGGCGCAGCCCTCGGTCTTCATCAGCCTCTCGAGCCTCCACCGCAACACGCCTCTCCTGGCTCGTCATTCCCCTCAGAGCAAGCCGCGCTCTCGCCCCTGGTCCTACCCCCTTCGATACTGACGGACCGTGACACCTGCCATGTGACGGCATTCAGGGCATCATCTTCCTCGGGCCAGATACACGAACGC
The DNA here is from genome assembly GCF_030406665.1 of Halomonas halophila. Classification (NCBI taxonomy): domain Bacteria; kingdom Pseudomonadati; phylum Pseudomonadota; class Gammaproteobacteria; order Oceanospirillales; family Halomonadaceae; genus Halomonas; species Halomonas halophila. Next base: position 3,171,037 of record NZ_CP129121.1, read on the forward strand.
CCCCTCCAATCGCAGAGGGCGGGGCGTTTTTTCGGGTATCGATTCAGGCTCGGCATCGGCGCCCTGTTCGACCGTCCAGACATGAAGAACCCCAAACCTTTCAGGCTCGGGGTTATCTCGGTAATAAGTGCCTGACGGGGATCCGGCCGGCGCTCCGGTGCTCTCCAGGAACGCCCTTGCCTTCTCTTTTTCATCGACCCGAATGAAAAAACCCCGACTCGATGAGCCGGGGTTTTCTCGATATAAGTGCCTGACGATGACCTACTCTCGCATGGGAACTCCCACACTACCATCGGCGCTGAGCGGTTTCACTGCTGAGTTCGGCATGGGATCAGGTGGTTCCCGCACGCTATGGTCGTCAGGCGAAAAAGGCAATGCGAATCATGCTGACGAGATCGTCTCTCGTGTATCCGCTGTCGTCTGTTGTCAGTCACAGACCACTTGGGTGTTATATGGTCAAGCCTCACGGGCCATTAGTATCGGTTAGCTCAACGCCTTGCAGCGCTTCCACACCCGACCTATCAACCAGCTCGTCTCGCTGGGCCCTTCAGGAGGCTCGAGGCCTCGGGGAGATCTCATCTTGAAGGAGGCTTCCCGCTTAGATGCTTTCAGCGGTTATCCCGTCCGACCATAGCTACCCGGCGATGCCACTGGCGTGACAACCGGAACACCAGAGGGTCGTCCACTCCGGTCCTCTCGTACTAGGAGCAGCACTTCTCAAATCTCCAACGCCCACGGCAGATAGGGACCGAACTGTCTCACGACGTTCTAAACCCAGCTCGCGTACCACTTTAAATGGCGAACAGCCATACCCTTGGGACCGACTTCAGCCCCAGGATGTGATGAGCCGACATCGAGGTGCCAAACACCGCCGTCGATGTGAACTCTTGGGCGGTATCAGCCTGTTATCCCCGGAGTACCTTTTATCCGTTGAGCGATGGCCCTTCCATACAGAACCACCGGATCACTAGAACCTACTTTCGTACCTGCTCGACGTGTCTGTCTCGCAGTTAAGCACCCTTATGCTCTTGCACTCATTGCACGATTTCCAACCGTGCTGAGGGTACCTTCGTGCTCCTCCGTTACGCTTTGGGAGGAGACCGCCCCAGTCAAACTACCCACCACACACGGTCCTCGATCCGGATAACGGACCGGAGTTAGAACGCCAATGATGCCAGGCTGGTATTTCAAGGTTGGCTCCACTCGATCTGGCGACCGGGTTTCCAAGCCTCCCAGCTATCCTACACAAGCAACATCAGCGTCCAGTGTGAAGCTGTAGTAAAGGTTCACGGGGTCTTTCCGTCTAGCCGCGGGTACACAGCATCTTCACTGCGATTTCAATTTCACTGAGTCTCGGGTGGAGACAGCGTGGCCATCATTACGCCATTCGTGCAGGTCGGAACTTACCCGACAAGGAATTTCGCTACCTTAGGACCGTTATAGTTACGGCCGCCGTTTACCGGGGCTTCGATCAGGAGCTTCGCTTACGCTAACACCATCAATTAACCTTCCGGCACCGGGCAGGCGTCATACCCTATACGTCCGCTTACGCGTTTGCAGAGTACTGTGTTTTTAATAAACAGTTGCAGCCACCTGGTATCTTCGACCGGCGTCAGCTCCACCCGCAAGGGGCTTCACCTAATACCGGCGTGCCTTCTCCCGAAGTTACGGCACCATTTTGCCTAGTTCCTTCACCCGAGTTCTCTCAAGCGCCTTGGTATTCTCTACCTGACCACCTGTGTCGGTTTGGGGTACGGTTCCACTGTATCTGAAGCTTAGAGGCTTTTCCTGGGAGCGTGGCATCGATGACTTCCAGACCGTAGTCTGTTCGTCTCGTCTCTCGGCCTTGGGGAACCGGATTTGCCTAATCCCCCAGCCTACTGACTTTCACCAGGACAACCAACGCCTGGCTCACCTAGCCTTCTCCGTCCCCCCATCGCAATACAGTGAAGTACGGGAATATTGACCCGTTTCCCATCGACTACGCCTTTCGGCCTCGCCTTAGGGGCCGACTCACTCTGCTCCGATTAGCGTCGAACAGAAACCCTTGGTCTTCCGGCGGGGAGGTTTTTCACCCCCCTTATCGTTACTCATGTCAGCATTCGCACTCGTGATACCTCCAGCAAGCCTCTCGACTCACCTTCGTCGGCGTACACGACGCTCCTCTACCGCGCATCATTCGATGCACCCGTAGCTTCGGTACCTGGTTTGAGCCCCGTTACATCTTCCGCGCAGGCCGACTCGACTAGTGAGCTATTACGCTTTCTTTAAAGGATGGCTGCTTCTAAGCCAACCTCCTAGCTGTCTGAGCCTTCCCACATCGTTTCCCACTTAACCAGGATTTGGGGACCTTAGCTGACGGTCTGGGTTGTTTCCCTTTTCACAACGGACGTTAGCACCCGCTGTGTGTCTCCCACGCTGCACTCACCGGTATTCGGAGTTTGCCTCGGGTTGGTAAGTCGGGATGACCCCCTAGCCGAAACAGTGCTCTACCCCCGGCGGTGATACGTGAGGCGCTACCTAAATAGCTTTCGAGGAGAACCAGCTATCTCCGGGCTTGATTAGCCTTTCACTCCGATCCACAAGTCATCCAAATCTTTTTCAACAGATCCTGGTTCGGTCCTCCAGTTGATGTTACTCAACCTTCAACCTGCTCATGGATAGATCGCCCGGTTTCGGGTCTATATCCAGCGACTGGTCGCCCAGTTAAGACTCGGTTTCCCTACGCCTCCCCTATACGGTTAAGCTCGCCACTGAATATAAGTCGCTGACCCATTATACAAAAGGTACGCGGTCACGGGACGAGCCCGCTCCCACTGCTTGTACGCACACGGTTTCAGGGTCTATTTCACTCCCCTCTCCGGGGTTCTTTTCGCCTTTCCCTCACGGTACTGGTTCACTATCGGTCAGTCAGGAGTATTTAGCCTTGGAGGATGGTCCCCCCGTCTTCAATCAGGGTTTCACGTGCCCCGACCTACTCGATTTCACGGGATCAGGCTTTCGACTACGGGGCTATCACCCTGTATCGCTGAGTTTCCCAACTCATTCGCCTAACCTTTCACCCGCTTAAGGGCTGGTCCCCGTTCGCTCGCCGCTACTGGGGGAATCTCGGTTGATTTCTTTTCCTCGGGGTACTTAGATGTTTCAGTTCCCCCGGTTCGCCTCGTGCACCTATGTATTCAGTGCACGATACCTATCTGACGATAGGTGGGTTTCCCCATTCAGAGATGTCCGGGTCGCAGGTTGTTTGCCACCTCGCCGAACCTTATCGCAGGCTTCCACGTCTTTCATCGCCTCTGACTGCCAAGGCATCCACCGTGTGCGCTTCATCGCTTGACCATATAACCCCAAGGGGTCTGATCCGCGATGACAACCACGACAATTGCCGGATACGCTTGAGACGTATCTCATGCCCTCTCCCGGGTAGGAGAGGGACTTTGTCAGCATGATTCACATTGTTAAAGAGCGACTGTCAATCGACAGTCACAAACGTGTCATTGCCTTTTGCAATGATCGTTTGTGACTGCGGATTCACATAAAACCGACTGCAGGACCCTGTGGAGCGTGGTGGAGCCTAGCGGGATCGAACCGCTGACCTCCTGCGTGCAAGGCAGGCGCTCTCCCAGCTGAGCTAAGGCCCCTCTGAATACCCATACGTGACATGGGAATTTTATTCAGGACAAGGCGTTTTGTGGCGACGCATAGCCTGCTATGCGAGTCACAAAACAACGCGGTACTGGATAAAATTTGGTGGGTCTGGGCAGATTTGAACTGCCGACCTCACCCTTATCAGGGGTGCGCTCTAACCAACTGAGCTACAGACCCATTGGTCACGCTGGGTCTATACCCAAACAGTCTTTTGCTCTGGCCGATCAGATAATTCATTGTGGACACTTGCCGGGTGGCGGTGACGTCGTCGATTAAGGAGGTGATCCAGCCGCAGGTTCCCCTACGGCTACCTTGTTACGACTTCACCCCAGTCATGAACCACACCGTGGTGATCGCCCTCCGAAGTTAGGCTAACCACTTCTGGTGCAGTCCACTCCCATGGTGTGACGGGCGGTGTGTACAAGGCCCGGGAACGTATTCACCGTGCCATTCTGATGCACGATTACTAGCGATTCCGACTTCACGGAGTCGAGTTGCAGACTCCGATCCGGACTGAGACCGGCTTTATGAGATTAGCTCCCCCTCGCGGGATGGCAGCCCATTGTACCGGCCATTGTAGCACGTGTGTAGCCCTACTCGTAAGGGCCATGATGACCTGACGTCGTCCCCACCTTCCTCCGGTTTGTCACCGGCAGTCTCCCTAGAGTTCCCGACCGAATCGCTGGCAAATAGGGACAAGGGTTGCGCTCGTTACGGGACTTAACCCAACATTTCACAACACGAGCTGACGACGGCCATGCAGCACCTGTCTGAGCGTTCCCGAAGGCACCCATCCATCTCTGGATGGTTCGCTCGATGTCAAGAGTAGGTAAGGTTCTTCGCGTTGCATCGAATTAAACCACATGCTCCACCGCTTGTGCGGGCCCCCGTCAATTCATTTGAGTTTTAACCTTGCGGCCGTACTCCCCAGGCGGTCGACTTATCGCGTTAACTGCGCCACAAAGGTCTCGAGGACCCCAACGGCTAGTCGACATCGTTTACGGCGTGGACTACCAGGGTATCTAATCCTGTTTGCTACCCACGCTTTCGCACCTCAGCGTCAGTGTCAGTCCAGAAGGCCGCCTTCGCCACTGGTATTCCTCCCGATCTCTACGCATTTCACCGCTACACCGGGAATTCTACCTTCCTCTCCTGCACTCTAGCCTGACAGTTCCGGATGCCGTTCCCAGGTTGAGCCCGGGGCTTTCACAACCGGCTTATCAAGCCGCCTACGCGCGCTTTACGCCCAGTAATTCCGATTAACGCTTGCACCCTCCGTATTACCGCGGCTGCTGGCACGGAGTTAGCCGGTGCTTCTTCTGCGAGTGATGTCCTTCTTGCAGGGTATTAACCCACAAGCGTTCTTCCTCGCTGAAAGTGCTTTACAACCCGAAGGCCTTCTTCACACACGCGGCATGGCTGGATCAGGCTTTCGCCCATTGTCCAATATTCCCCACTGCTGCCTCCCGTAGGAGTTCGGGCCGTGTCTCAGTCCCGATGTGGCTGATCATCCTCTCAGACCAGCTACGGATCGCGGCCTTGGTGAGCCATTACCTCACCAACTAGCTAATCCGACATAGGCTCATCCGATAGCGCAAGGTCCGAAGATCCCCTGCTTTCCCCCTTGGGGCGTATGCGGTATTAGCTTGAGTTTCCTCAAGTTATCCCCCACTACCGGGCAGATTCCTATGCATTACTCACCCGTCCGCCGCTCGACGCCTCCTAGCAAGCTAGGATCGTTTCCGCTCGACTTGCATGTGTTAGGCCTGCCGCCAGCGTTCAATCTGAGCCATGATCAAACTCTTCAGTTAAAAGCTTGATAGTTCCTAAGGTGGAACCAAACCTGGTTCAAGATTCAAACGTCTCTTTGACGAGTCGCTTGTCTTGATATCTAGTGACTGGTCACCGACATCCCGACAAGCGCCCACATGAATTATCTGATCGATTGTTAAAGAGCAGCTCGACTCAATAAGGAGAAGAGCACCTTGCGTTCCCGGCCGCTTGACCAGTGCCTCGCAAGGAAGGCGTATTCTACGTGATCGGTGCGTCGTGTCAACCGGGGATCTTCAAGCTCTCGATAGAGCGAAGCGGATGACCGAGCGGTCGTCTTCAGCGAGTGAAGCGAGGTCCGATCGAGCCCTCAGCGGGCTACCGTAGCGAGTGGCGGGCATTCTACCGATTCCGCTGACCCTGTCAATCGAGCGATTTCGACAATCGCCGAAAAATCTCAAGAAAAACAAGCGCTTTCGCCACTCATTACCGCCTGCAACGTTGCCCGTCGCCGGCAGCGGATGCGTACTTTACGGATTTCCCGAGGGCGACGCAAGAACTATTTGCCGAATCGTGACGAGGGGATGAACAAGGCGTGACACTCACCTGCACCGGCACCCGCGGAAAGCTATCCACACCCGCCTGCCCGCTCGACCGCCTGTGGATAATTCAGGCCCGGCGCCCAGAGACAACAACGCCCGCACGAGGCGGGCGTCATGGCCGGCAAGGATAACGCGATTCAGCCCTTGGCGCCGCTCTTCATCTTGCGCAGCAGAGCACATACCGGGCCGGAAGCGACATAGGCGCCGAACAGCAGCAGCAGCATCACCGACGGCTCGATGGAGATGACCACGAAACCGAGCACGATCGCCAGCAGCACCACGAAGGGCACCGGCCCCTTGAGGTCGACGTCCTTGAAGCTGTAGTAGCGAACGTTACTGACCATCAGCACGCCGGCGGCACCGACCAGGAACAGCATCAGCAGCTTGAAGCCGAAGGCATCGGCATCGAAGCTGTGGAAGGTCCAGACGCTGGCGGCGACCACTGCCGCGGCGGAGGGGCTCGGCAGGCCGATGAACCAGCGTTTGTCGACGCTGCCGATCTGCACGTTGAAGCGTGCCAGGCGCAGGGCGGCACAGGCCACATAGAGGAAGGCCACCACCCAACCGGTCTTGCCCACGTCCTGCAGGATCCAGGTGAAGGCCACGAGCCCGGGCGCCACGCCGAAGGACAGCATGTCGGACAGCGAGTCGAACTCGGCGCCGAAGGCGCTCTGGGTATTGGTCAGGCGCGCCACCCGCCCGTCCAGGCCGTCAAGCACCATGGCGATGAAGATGGCGATGGAAGCCGAGGTGAAATCGCCGTTGATGGCGGCCACCACGGCGAAGAAGCCGGAGAACAGCGCCGAGGTGGTGAACAGGTTGGGCAGCAGGTAGATCCCCTTGCGGCGGACCTTCTTGCCATCCTCCAACGCCTCCTCGACCACTTCCGACTCACGCAGGAAGGTCTTGGCCAGATCATCGTCGTCGTGTGGCGGCGGGGTCTGAGGCTCGCGATTGCTGGGGTCCTGACTCATGGTGTCATCCGTTGCGACTGGGGTTGGCTCCATTCTACACATAGAGCCCGGCGGGACTCATTGCCCATGAACGCAAACGAGGGCGCGGTTTCCCGCGCCCTCGCTTCGGCTGCTATCGATGACGCCCGATCAGTTCTTGGACTTGTCGACCAGCTGGTTGGCGGCGATCCACGGCATCATGCCGCGCAGCTTCTCGCCGACCTGCTCGATCGGATGCTCGGCGTTCAGACGGCGACGCGCGGTCATCGACGGGTAGTTGGTCTCACCCTCGTTGATGAACATCTTGGCATACTCGCCGGTCTGGATGCGCTTGAGAGCGTTGCGCATGGCTTCGCGGGACTGGTCGTTGATGACCTCACCGCCGGTGACGTACTCGCCATACTCCGCGTTGTTGGAGATGGAGTAGTTCATGTTGGCGATGCCGCCCTCGTACATCAGGTCGACGATCAGCTTGAGCTCGTGCAGACACTCGAAGTAGGCCATTTCCGGGGCATAGCCTGCCTCGGTCAGGGTCTCGAAGCCGGCCTTGACCAGCTCGACCGCACCGCCACACAGCACCGCCTGCTCGCCGAACAGGTCGGTCTCGGTCTCGTCGCGGAAGGTGGTCTCGATGATGCCGGTACGGCCGCCGCCGACGCCCGCCGCGTAGGACAGCGCGAGTTCCTTGGCGCTGCCGGTGGCGTCCTGATGGATGGCGATCAGGTCGGGGATACCGCCGCCCTTGACGAACTCGGAGCGCACGGTGTGGCCCGGGGCCTTCGGCGCGATCATGATCACGTCGAGGTCGGCGCGCGGCACGATCTGGTTGTAGTGGATGTTGAAGCCGTGAGCGAAGGCCAGGGTCGCGCCCTGCTTCAGGTTCGGCTCGATCTGCTGCTCGTAGATGGCCTTCTGATTCTCGTCCGGCGCCAGCACCATCACCACGTCGGCGGCCCTGGAGGCCTCTTCGACGGAAGCGACCTTGAGACCGGCGGCCTCGGCCTTGGCGGCGGAGGAGGAACCTTCACGCAGCGCGACGACGACGTCGACACCGGACTCCTTCAGGTTGTTGGCGTGAGCGTGACCCTGGGAGCCATAACCCACGATGGCCACCTGCTTGCCCTGGATGAGGGAGAGATCGCAGTCCTTGTCGTAATAAACGCGCATGTGAGGCTCCTGAAAACGAGTATGAGAAAGAGGTGTCAGCGTTGATGGCCACCCGCGCCGTCTTGTCGCGGCGCTGGGCGTCAGGCCCCGGGTCTGCGTGCCCGGTCGATGCATCGACTCTACGCCAGGCACTTCATTGCGTAAAACGCTATATTTGCAATGTCATATCCCGAAATGTGAAATACTCAGCCCATGGACATGCGCCCCCTGAAGCACTTCCTCGCCCTGGCCGACACCCTGCACTTCGGCCGTGCCAGCGAGGCCTGCCACGTCAGTCCCTCCACCCTCTCGCGGTCGATCCGCCAGCTGGAGGAAAGCCTCGGCGTGCGCCTCTTCGAGCGCGACAACCGCCACGTGACGCTGACCCGCCAGGGCCATCAGTTCCACGACTATGCCCGGGACGCCCTGGAGGAATGGGAACGGCTGCGCCAGTCGATGATGAGCGAGGCCCAGGCGCTGACGGGGGAAATCAGCATCTACTGCTCGGTGACCGCCAGCTACAGCTTCCTCTACGACCTGCTCAGCGAGTTCCGCACCCGCCACCCGGGCATCGAGCTCAAGTTGCACACCGGCGACCCCGCCCAGTCGATGCCAAGAGTACTGGCCGGCAACGAGGACATGGCGATCACCCTGAGGCCGCGTCGACTGCCCGAGGCCCTGGCCTTCAAGTCGCTGACCCGCTCGCCGCTGGTGTTCATCGCCCCGAGGGAGCCTCAGTCATGGATCCCGGCCTCACCGGAGGCGTCCCGCCCCGAGCAGTGGCGGGACGTGCCGATGATCCTCTCGGAATCGGGGCTGTCGCGGGAGGTCAGCGACACCTGGTTCCGGGCGCTGGGCCTCAAGCCGCGCATCTACGCCCAGGTCTCGGGCCACGAGGCCATCGTCAGCATGGTCAGCCTGGGCTTCGGCGTCGGCGTGGTGCCGGGCATCGTGCTGGAGGCGAGCCCGCTGGCCGAGCGAGTCCGGGTGCTGCCGGTGAAGCCGGAGCTGCCCCACTACGACGTCGGACTGTGCGTACTCAACCGCCGGCTGAAGAGCCCGCTGATCCACGCCCTGTGGGCCGAGGTCGAGGAGCACGGCTGACGCTCCTTCCAGACACGAGAAAGCCGCCCCGTAGGGCGGCTTCTTCGATCGGGCGGATCAGCTCGAAATTACAGCGACAGGACCTTGTCGCCACGGGCGATCCCCGACACCCCCGTGCGCGCCACCTCGAGCAGCCCCACCGGGGACATCGCCTCGAGGAAGGCGTCCAGCTTGCTGGCGTCGCCGGTGATCTGGACGGTGTACTGGCTCGGCGTCACGTCGACGATCTGCGCGCGGAAGATGTCCACGGTGCGCTTCACCTCGTCCCGCGCCGCGCCCAGCGCCTTCACCTTGACCAGCATCAGCTCGCGCTCGATGTGGCTGCCCTCGGTCAGGTCCACCAGCTTGACCACGTCCACCAGCTTGTTGAGATGCTTGGTGATCTGCTCGATCACTCGATCGTCGCCGATGGTGGTCACGGTCAGACGCGACAGCGTCTCGTCGTCGGTGGGGGCCACGTTGAGAGTTTCGATGTTGAAGTTGCGCTGGGAAAACAGCCCCACCACGCGAGACAGGGCGCCCGGTTCGTTTTCCATCAGAATCGAGATGATATGGCGCATCAGGTCCGCTCCGTCTTGGAAAGCAGCATGTCACGCATGGAGCCCAGAGGCACCTGCATCGGATAGACGTGCTCGTGGGGGTCCACGGCGACGTCGAGGAACACCAGCTCGTCGTTGTCGGCGAAGGTCTTCTCCAACGCCGACTCGAGTTCCTCTTTCGTCTGCACCTTCAGGGCGGTGAAGCCATAGGACTCGATCAGTTTCTGGAAATCGGGCAGCGACTCCATGTAGGAATGCGCATGGCGGGACTTGTAGTTCAGGTCCTGCCACTGGCGCACCATGCCGAGCGAGGCATTGTTGAGGTTGATGATCTTCACCCCGCCACCGAACTGCTTACAGGTAGAGAGCTCCTGCATCATCATCTGGAAGCTGCCCTCACCGGTGAAGCAGACCACCTGCTCGTCGGGGAAGTTCTGCTTGATGCCCATGGCCGCCGGGAAGCCGAAGCCCATGGTGCCGAGCCCGCCGGAGGTGACGAAGCGGTTGGGCTTGTCGAACTTGTAGTACTGGGCGGCGAACATCTGGTGCTGCCCCACGTCGGTGGTCACGTAGGCCTGGCCGCGGGTCGCGCGGCATACCGCCTCGATGACTTCCTGGGGCTTGAGCACCTCGCCCTCGGCGGACGGCTCGTAGAGCTTGCCGCGGCGCTCCTCGCGCCAGCCGTCGATGGTCTGCCACCACTCGGTGAGCGCCTCGGTGCTGGCGATCTCGCGGCCCTGCAGCAGGCTGATCATCTCGTTGATCACGCTGCCGGCCGGTCCCACGATCGGCACGTCGGCACGCACCGTCTTGGAGATCGAGCTCGGATCGATGTCGACGTGGACGATCTTGGCCGTGGGGCAGAACTTGGAGGTGTTGTTGGTCACCCGGTCGTCGAAGCGCGCCCCGATGGCGATGATCAGGTCGGCGTGGTGCATGGCCATGTTGGACTCGTAGGAGCCGTGCATGCCCAGCCAGCCGAGGCACTGGTCGTCGCTCTGCGGGAAGGCGCCGATGCCCATCAGGGTGGTGGTGATCGGGAAGCCCAGCCGCTTGACCAGATCGGTCAGCCCCTCGCTGGCCTCGCCGGTCACCACCCCGCCGCCGGTGTAGAAGACCGGCCGGCGCGCCTTGAGCATCAGCTCCACGGCCTTCTTGATCTGGCCGGTATGGCCGCGCGTCACCGGGTTGTAGGAGCGCAGCTTGACCTTCTTCGGATAGACGTACTCGTAGCGCTCGGTGGGGGCGGTCATGTCCTTGGGAATGTCCACCACCACCGGGCCGGGCCGCCCGGTGGACGCCAGATAGAAGGCCTTCTTGAGGACTTCCGGAATCTCGCTCGGATGCTTGACCGAGAAGCTGTGCTTCACGATCGGCCGGGTCACGCCGACGATGTCGGTTTCCTGGAAGGCATCGTCGCCGATCAGGTGGCTCATCACCTGGCCGCACAGCACCACCATGGGAATCGAGTCCATGTAGGCGGTGGCGATGCCGGTCACCGCGTTGGTGGCGCCGGGACCGGAGGTGACCAGCACCACGCCCGGCTTGCCGGAGGCCCGGGCGTAGCCGTCGGCGGCGTGGGTGGCGGCCTGTTCGTGGCGCACCAGGATGTGCTTGACCTTGTCCTGGCGGAACAGGGCGTCATAGATGTGTAGCGCAGCGCCGCCGGGATAGCCGTAGATGTATTCGACGCCCTCGTCTTGCAGGAAGCGGGCGATCATGTCCGCGCCGGAAAGCAGTTCCACTGATGTTTCTCCCCTGGAGGTCTCGAGTGCGATCCGCGCCCTCGTCGGGCACGGGGTCGAGTGCGGCGGTATGCCGCTGCCGGTCTCGCCGGCACCTGATGCCAAACCCTGGCGTATTGAGGCCCGGTTAGGGCCAGCACTCTAATCACGGCGGATCACCGCGTCGGGGCGTTGGCCAGGTCGGGCGGTTAGCCCGGACCCGGAAGTCCTTCGGCGGGTAGAGGCCAGGCGGCCTACCCTTCGCACGGAAATCGGGGGTCGCCCGCTGGAGTCCGCGCCCGATAATCAGGAAGGGTCAAGATTCCAATAGCGTCCGAAAAGTGTCAACCGCCGCCCGCACCGGCAGGCGCCGATCGGCGGATTTCGGCGTTTCCGCGCCCCGCTCTCGCCATCGTTTAATACGAAAGTCTAGAATGACCGACTCGCGACCGCCTGGCGTTGCTGCTTTAATGATGCCAGCTGACACGATTCACCTTTCTCGAGCGCCCTTCCGCTTCCTCGTCACGCCGACGAGGCGACGCCTGCAAGATGAATCGATTCACCCGCATTCAGAACACCGCCTCACCGAGGAGACGCCCATGTCACGCATCGTGCAGTGGTCCATCACCGTGGCCCTGGCCGGCTTCCTGTTCGGCTTCGACACCGCGGTCATCTCGGGCGCCGACCAGCCCATCCAGACGCTCTGGGGGCTCAGCGACCTCCAGCACGGCCTGCTGATCATGTCCATGGCCCTGTGGGGCACCGTGATCGGCGCCATCGGCGGCAACTGGCCGACCGACCGCCTGGGCCGCCGCGCCACCCTGCTGCTGATCGGCATGCTCTACCTGGTGTCCGCGATCGGCTCGGCGCTGGCCACCGATCCCTACTGGTTCTCGCTGTTCCGCCTGCTGGGCGGCATCGGCGTCGGCATCTCCTCGGTGGCCGCCCCGACCTACATCTCCGAGATCGCCCCGGCCAAGCACCGCGGCACCCTGGTCGCGCTGTACCAGTTCAACGTGGTGTTCGGCATCCTGATGGCCTTCATCTCCAACTACGTGGTGGGCGGGCTGTTCGAGACCAACGCCTGGCGCTGGATGCTCGGCATCGAGATCGTGCCGGCGCTGCTCTACACCCTGCTGATCAGCCGGGTGCCGCGCAGCCCGCGCTGGCTGATCCTGCATCGCGGCGATACCCAGGGCGCCCGCGAGGTGCTGCTGCGCCTCGATCCCGCCGCCGACGTCGACGCCCAGATCGCCGAGATCCAGGCCGCCGAAGACAGCGAGGAGCGCGCCCACGCCGGCTTCTTCTCCGGCCGCTACCGGCTGCCGATCCTGCTGGCCTTCCTGATCGCCTTCTTCAACCAGCTCTCGGGCATCAACTTCATCATCTACTATGCCCCGCGGGTGCTCGAGGCCGCCGAGCTCGGCGCCAACACCGCCCTGCTCTCCACCGCCGGCATCGGCCTGGTCAACCTGGTGTTCACCATGCTCGGCATGGCGCTGATCGATCGCCTGGGGCGCCGCACCCTGCTCTACATCGGCTCGGCCGGCTATCTGGTCTCGCTGGTGCTGATCTCGCGCGCCTTCTTCAGCGGCGAGCTCGGCGGGCTGGACGTGCCGCTGCTGCTGGGCCTGTTCATCGCCGCCCATGCCATGAGCCAGGGCGCGATCATCTGGGTGTTCATCTCCGAGGTGTTCCCCAACCACGTGCGGGCCCGCGGCCAATCCTTCGGCAGCTCGGTGCACTGGGTGTGCGCGGCGCTGATCGCGCTGCTGATGCCGTGGGTGCTCGGCACCTTCAGCGGCGGCCCGGTGTTCGCCTTCTTCGCCGTGATGATGGCGCTGCAGCTGGTGTTCGTGATGTTCCTGATGCCGGAGACCAAGGGCGTCTCCCTCGAGGAGCTGCAGAAGCGCCTGGTGCGCGAACCGCAGGGCAAGCGCGAGGCCTCGAGCGCCGCCGCCCAGCGCGCTTGATACGACGCAGCCTCCCCGCCGTCGAGCAGGCGGCCCGGCAAAAGAAAACCGCCCGCGCCTTTCGGCGCGGGCGGTCTCGTTTCAGGGCGAGGAGCGCCTCAGCTCTGGAACACCAGGCGGTCGCCCTCGGCCTCGACGCGGATGACGTCGCCGGGCGAGAACGCCCCAGCCAGCAGGTCTTGGGCTAGCGGGTTCTCGAGGCGATTCTGGATCGCCCGCTTGAGCGGCCGCGCGCCGAACACCGGATCGAAGCCGACCGCGGCCAGCTGGGCCATGGCCGCGTCGGAGACCTCGAGCGACAGGTCGTGCTCGGCCAGCCGCCCGCGCAGGCGCTCGAGCTGGATGGCGGCGATGGCCTGGATCTGCTCCTGGCGCAGGGCGTGGAACACCACCACCTCGTCGATGCGGTTGATCAGCTCGGGGCGGAAGTGGGTGCCGACCACGTCCATCACCGCGGACTTCATCTGCGCATAGCCGCTGTCGTCGCCGCCCATGCCCTGGATGATCTCGGAACCGAGGTTGGAGGTCATCACGATCACGGTGTTGCGGAAGTCCACCGTGCGGCCCTGGCCGTCGGTGAGGCGGCCGTCCTCGAGCACCTGCAGCAGGATGTTGAAGACGTCGGCGTGGGCCTTCTCGACCTCGTCGAGCAGCAGCACCGAGTAGGGCTTGCGGCGCACCGCCTCGGTCAGGTAGCCGCCCTCCTCGTAGCCGACGTAGCCGGGAGGCGCGCCGATCAGCCGGGCCACGGAGTGCTTCTCCATGAACTCGGACATGTCGATGCGCACCATGGCTTCCTCGGTGTCGAACAGGAAGCCGGCCAGCGACTTGCACAGCTCGGTCTTGCCCACCCCGGTCGGGCCGAGGAACAGGAAGGAACCGTTGGGGCGGTTCGGGTCGGCGAGCCCGGCCCGGGAACGGCGCACCGCGTTGGCCACCGCGGTGACCGCCTCGTCCTGGCCGATGACCCGCTCGTGCAGCGCTTCCTCCATGCGCAGCAGCTTGTCGCGCTCGCCCTCGAGCATCTTGGACACCGGGATGCCGGTCCAGCGCGACACCACCTCGGCGATCTCCTCCTCGGTGACGTTGGAGCGCAGCAGCTGGTGCTTGGCGGTATCGGCCTCGGCGTCACTGGACTCGGCGATCTTCTGCTCGAGCTCGGGAATCACCCCGTACTGAAGCTCGGACATCCGCCCCAGGTCGCCCTGACGGCGCGCCTGCTCGAGGTCGATGCGGGCACGGTCGAGCTCGTCCTTGAACTGGGCCGCGCCCTGGATGCTGGCCTTCTCGGCCTTCCAGATCTCGTCGAGATCGGCGTACTCGCGCTCGAGCTCCTCGATCTGTTCCTCGAGGCTGTCGAGGCGCTTCTTGGAGGCCTCGTCGGTCTCCTTCTTGAGGTGCTCGCGCTCCATCTTGAGCTGGATCAGCCGGCGGTCGAGGCGGTCCATCTCCTCGGGCTTGGAGTCGAGCTCCATGCGGATCCGCGAGCAGGCCTCGTCGATCAGGTCGATGGCCTTGTCCGGCAGCTGGCGATCGGTGATGTAGCGGGTCGACAGCTTGGCCGCGGCGATGATGGCGCCGTCGGTGATGTCGACGCCGTGGTGCACCTCGTAGCGTTCCTTGAGGCCGCGCAGGATGGCCACGGTATCTTCCTCGGAGGGCTCGTCGACCAGCACCTTCTGGAAGCGACGCTCCAGGGCGGCATCCTTCTCGATGTGCTGGCGGTACTCGTCGAGGGTGGTGGCGCCCACGCAGTGCAGCTCGCCGCGCGCCAGCGCCGGCTTGAGCATGTTGCCGGCGTCCATGGCGCCCTCGGCCTTGCCGGCGCCGACCATGGTGTGCAGCTCGTCGATGAACAGGATGATCCGGCCCTCCTCCTGGGCCAGCTCCTTGAGCACCGCCTTGAGGCGTTCCTCGAACTCGCCGCGGAACTTGGCCCCGGCCAGCAGCGCGCCCATGTCCAGCGACAGCACGCGCTTGTCCTTGAGGCCCTCGGGCACCTCGCCGTCGACGATGCGCTGGGCCAGACCCTCGACGATGGCGGTCTTGCCGACGCCGGGCTCGCCGATCAGCACCGGGTTGTTCTTGGTCCGGCGCTGCAGCACCTGCACGGTGCGGCGGATCTCGTCGTCGCGGCCGATCACCGGGTCGAGCTTGCCGCTGGACGCCCGCTCGGTGAGATCCAGGGTGTACTTCTCCAGCGCCTCGCGGCTCTCCTCGGCGTTGGGATCGCTGACCTTCTCGCCGCCGCGCACGCTGTCGATGGCGGTCTCCAGCGACTTGCGGCTCACACCCGCCTGGCCGAGCAGCTTGCTCACCGCATGGCGCATCTCCAGCGCGGCCAGCAGCACCAGCTCGCTGGCGATGTACTGGTCGCCGCGCTTCTGGGCCTCGCGGTCGGTGAGGTTGAACAGCTTCATCAGGTCGCGGGACGGCTGCACCTCGCCGTCGAAATCGCCGACCTTGGGCAGGTCGTCGAGATGGCCGACCAGGCCGTCGCGCAGCCTGGCGGCGTCGCCGCCGGCCTTCTGCACCAGCGCCTTGACGCCAGTATCGCTGGCATCGAGCAGCGCCAGCAGCAGGTGGCCGGGCTCGAGCTGGTTATGACCGTGGCCCACGGCCAGCGACTGGGCATCAGCCACGGCGTTCTGCAGCTTGGCGGTGAACTTGTCGATTCGCATAGCGTTTCCTCCGTCGGGGTAGCGGCGCGATTCGGACGCGCCGCCTGTCCCAATGTCATGAGTCTTGACATCTTAAGTGGCGTCAGGATGGCCGGCTTTCAAGTCAGCCGCCGGAGGAAACGCCGGAGGGTTGATATGGGTCAAGCCCGCGCCCGCGAGGCGTCGGTGCCGGCCAGCATCGCGTCGATTCAGGACAACGCCCAGGCGATCAATCCGATGCCCAGCAGGATCACGCCCCATCGCGCCAGCGATACGAGGACCCGCGTATCGTGGTCCACATCGCTCGATGCGGAGGCAGAGGACGTCGCCGCCGCCTCGGGAACCGACGCGTCCTGCGCCAAGGCGACGTAGTCCGGTATGGCCTCATCCCACTGATCGAACAGAGCGGCATCGCAAGGCGCCAGCTGGTCGCGAAGCACCTCTTCGCCGCCCTCGGGCTTGTGCAGCACGGCAGCACCGGCTTCGTGGACGACCCACAGACCGGCGAGGTCACTGTTGATGCCATCGGGCCCCACGGAAAACCGCTCCCAGACTTGTGCCAGTCGCTTGGCATGCTTCTCCAGCGGCGTCCGGACCGGCTTGTCCGTGACCAGCGAGCAGCGCACCCGCATGGTCCCCTCGTCCGGCGTCTCGACCAGCGCGGAATGCGCAAAGAACGACAGCGCCGTTTGATCGAGCATGAACTCCGAGCCGATCAGGCCGATATGGGTCACGCCGTTGTAGAGACAGTCCCGACACAGCTTGAACAGCGAGAAGGCATGGATCTCGAACTCGTGCGTCGCGCCTCCCGATTCGAGCATTCGCTCGACGCTGGCCCTATCGCATGCGGCTATCGCAAACGGCGTGTCCGGCTCATCGTGCTGAATGTACGGCAAGCGGCATCCGGTATCGGGGTGCACCATCACCGGCAAGAAGACCTCCCTGTCCCGCCAATGTCGCAACAAGCCGAGCAGGTCGCCGTCTTCAAGCATCCCCGTCAGCTCATCGAAGGGGTTATCCAGTTGCTGAGATTCCAAGATATGCGTCCTTTCCCTTGAACGTTTCCTACGCCTCGCACCGCCCGCATCACGCACGACCCGACATCGGGCACGGCGTTACAAGGAGGCGGGGCGCTCCAGTGCTTCGACGATCATCGACAGCTGCCGCACCACCTTGGTGCCGGTATCCTCATCCCCGCCGGCTCGCAGGCGTCGCCGAAACTCGGCGCAGATGCCTTCCCAGCGCTCTCGCTCCTCGTCGCTCAGCCTGCCGCGCAACGCCTTGAGCTTGAGCAGGTTCTCCTCGGCTCCCTGGGTCAGCAGCTGGGCCTCGCCGAGGTAGTGATCGTCGATCAACGCCTCGACTTCGGCCTCGCTCATCGCCGGCGAGAGGCCTTCGACCAGCTTGTTCATGTTCCGGTAGCTGCCCTGGAGCCGGAAGACCGGCTCCTCGCGATAGGCATCGTCCTGGGCACAGGCCTCGATGTAGGCCTGATTGACCCGCATCACGACATCGCGCACGTGATACATGCGCGTGATGAGTTCGACGATGTCCTGTCGCTCGGCGGCACTGTAGTCATGCTCGAAGTCGCTGCTCGCCACCTCCTTGCCCTGGGCGAGATCCATGAAGCGATAGACATCGCCCATGCCGTGGTTGACCAGCGGTGCGAGCAGAGGATGCGCCGCGAGACTGTTCTCGATGTAGGACATGGCGAACAGCTCCTGGGTGCCGCTCAGCACATCGCCGAGATTGTAGATATCGGCGCGGTTGGCCAGCATGTCGGGCACCCTGAAGGTCTCTCCCTGCTCGGTATAGGGATTGCCCGCCATCACCACGCCGAAACGCTTGCCCCGCAGGTCGTAGGTCCGCGACTGGCCCCGCCAGACGCCATCGATGCGGCGACTGCCGTCACACAGCGAGATGAACTTCTGCAGGAACTCGGGATGGGTGTGCTGGATATCATCGAGGTAGAGCATGACGTTGTTGCCCATTTCCAGCGCCAGGTTGAGCTTCTCCAGCTCGGCCCGGGCAGTGGAATGGGGCGCCTGCTCGGGATCCAGCGCGATCACGTCATGCCCAAGGCTCGGGCAGTTGATCTTCATGAACACCAGCCCGAGACGATGCGCCACATACTCCATCAGCGTGGTCTTGCCGTAGCCGGGCGGCGAGATGAGCATCAGCATGCCCATCAGATCGCTGCGCCGGGCATCCCCCACCGTCCCCATCTGCTTGGCCAGGTTGTCGCCGATGAGCGGCAGATAGCTCTCGGTGATCAGCTGGTTGCGCACGAAGGAGGTGAGCGGCTTGGGCTGGTACTCCTCGAGTCTCAAGTGGCCACGCTGGCGCTCGAGCAGCTCGTGACGCAAGGCCTGAAGGCGCTCCCAGCCCGGCACCACCTCATGATGCCGATGAAGACGATGCTCGAAATCGTCGAGCTGTAGCTTCAGGTAGCGCTGTTCGATGCGGGGATGATCGCCCAGCAGGCCCTCGACCTCGACCGACAGTCGAACGTCCCGCTCTTCCCAGCGGATACGCTCATCGGCCTCCACGATGGCCATGGCCTCGGGCAGATAATGGCGTTCGTGGCTGGCGGCGGCCTTGTCATGCCAGGCCTCGAGCCAGCGCTGGATGGTCAGCCAGCGCTCCACCGGGCGCCCCGCCAGGGCGGTTCGCAGGCGCTCGAATTCGGGGCGATGCGACTCCCGGCCGAGCGCCTCCTGGAAGGCCCTGGCCATGCGCATGCCATAGCCACTGGCCTCGAAGGCCTCGCCCTCGGCGGCCAGCTGCTCGACCAGGTAACCGGCGGCCGCCTCGATGTCGGCCTCCTCCAGCGACCAGGCCTCGACCAGAGGAAACTGCGCCAGCGAGGTCCGGACTCCGGCGACTAGGTCATCCTTCAGTCGATCGGAGCCCATCGAGCGCGCGAGGATGCCCGCACTGATGCACTGGGCCTGCAGCACGTCGGGCGTGAGCCCACCCTCCGATGCAGACCAACTTTCCCGCTCCAGCCACCAGGCCACGGCCAGGGCACGCGCCCAGGGACCATGACGCAATCCGCCGGCGGCCTTCCTGACGGGCTGCAGGGCGCCCAGGATCCGTGCCGCATCATGATCGTGCACGCCCTTCTCGTAGCCCTCCCGATAGCGGGACGACGCGAAGTCCGCCATCCGCTGCTGCAGGGTCTCGGTATCGGCCACGTTGAGTCCGGCGTCGCCGTGCTCGATGAGGAAGCGATAGGCCAGGTATTCCCCGCGATAGACGCTCGGCGATTCCGAGGGCAGCGTCTGCCCCCACCATGCGCGCAGCGCCTCGAGTTCGTCGGACTCGACGGGCTCCTGGAACTGGGTGCCGGTCAGATGCCACCACAGGCGCTCGTCGCGCGGCAGCATGGTCAGTTCCAGCGCCTGGCGATTGACCGTGAAGCGATGGCGTGGCCCCAGCCGGACCACCTGACCGCCGTCCTCGAACATCTCGGCCTTGTCGCGTACCCCGCGCAGCGCCGCATCCCGGATGGCGGCCAGCCGGGAATCACGGTCGTCCGCCTCCAGCCCGGCCTGCATCTCGCGCAGCCGATCGATCAGCTCGCGCGCCTTGAGCACCATGGCATCCCCGGCGAAGAAGGCCTGCAGCTCCGACTCGTCGTCGAAGCCCTCGCCCCGTCGCTCGAGCCCGCCGAGGATGCGGTCCAGCGCCTGGGTCAGGGAATCCACACGCTGCTGGCGCGCCTCCATAAGCTGGGCCCGTCGCGCGGCCACGCCCTCCTGGGCGGCCTCACGCTGCTCCAGGATCGCCTCGAGGAATCCTTCCTGCTCGCCGAACTGCCCCTCGAGCTCCTGAAGCTGGTCGAGCAGGCGCGTCATGAGATCATCGCACTGCTCGGGCTCGGACAGCCCCGCCAGCCCGTTCGAGAGCCCCTGTTCGAACAGCCGAAGCCGTGACACGAAGCGCGCCTGGTCCTCTTGCTCCAACATCTCCTTGAGGCGCAGCTCCGCCTCGGTGCGCTGCTGGTTGGTGGTCGAGTAGACCGACGACAGGGTGTCGTTGATCTGGATCTCGCGCTCGGCATCCTCGCCGCCCAGAGACGCCAGCATCGACTGGATCAGATCCAGCCCCTCGCTGAGCTCGCGATAGCCGTCGACGGCCTTGGCGAGCGCGGGACGCGAATCCGCCTCCTGCACCGATCGGGACAGCGCTTCCAGACTCTGCCGATAGCCCTGCAGGGCCTCGGGGGTGGAGAGGAAGGCCAGAGTGCGATCGATCAGGCGGCGCTCGGCCGCTTCGGCCTCGGCGTCCATCTCCGCCAGGGCGTCACGATCCACGTAGCGGCGTTCTTCCAGGGTCCTGATATCGCCGCGCTGACGGCGAAGATCCCGCAGGCCCGCCATGAAGGGCTCGGGATGATGCCAACTATCGGGGGTGAAGCCCCGCAACAGCGCCGACTGGCGCTGCCGGCACTCTTCCACCGCCTCGGCGCTGTCGCGCTGGATCTGATGGACCTTCTCGAACTCGTCGAGCACCCTTTCACTGCCTTCGCGCAGCTCCTTGAGCAAGGCGGGAAAGGCCGCTTCCTCCAGACCGACCTCGTCGCTCACCTCGGCGAGCCAGTAGAACTGGTCCAGCAGCCGGTCACAGTGACGGATCAGGCGCTTGAAGTGATCGTCGCTGGCATGCAGCCGATCGATCAGGCTCTGCAGGGCGTTGAGCTCGGCCACGGCACGCACCAGCTCGGGATTGCCGATACGGCTCAGCATGCTGTCGTTGGCGAAGGCCTGCTGGGCATGAAACGTTTCCGACATGAACGGCGTCCGCCAGATCTGCAGCGGATGCACCAGCGACGGCTCCTGATCGGCGCTGAACAGGGCCAGATAGCCATTATCGAACAGCGCGGCCCCGTGACCGATCAACGGGGCATCGGCCTGGCGCTTCACCAGGCTGTAACGGTAGAGCACCACCCGTCCGCTGGCCTGACCATAGAAGGCGAACAGCATGTCCTCCCCGTTGGGCGCCCGTCGGGCCGGCAACGGCCGCAGCGACTCGTCGGGCACGTCGAACAGCTTGTGCTCGCCGTTCATCAGGCAGTAGCCGGCGGGGAAGATCAGGCCATGATGGTCAGGCAGCAGGACGAAGCCGTCATCCAGCGCATCGAGACGCTGCAGCCGGAGCGTCTCGCGATGGAAGACATAGTAGCGATGCCTGGCCTCGCCATAGGGCAGTATCCTGACGATCAGCAGCTCATTGAGGTCGGCGTACTCGAAGCTGGCGTCGTCCAGCGACTGGGAGTCCGACTCCACCGGATCATCGAAGATGCCTTCGCCGCTGTCGGTGTTGTTCTCGATCTTGAAGGTGATGCTGCCGCCGAGGTTATCGACGAACAGGGTGTCGGCGATATTCAGGTGAGGCGCCCGCCCCTGAACATGATCATCGCGTCCCGCCCGTATCCAGCTCACCGCATGGCGATCCGGATAGACGAGTTGGCGCTCCCCCCGGTTATCGACGTAGGGTCCGACATTGCCCTCCGCCGTCAGCTCCCAGCGAAAGACGCGACGATCATCGAGCTTCTCGCCGATCTGGAAGACCATCAGCAGCATGCCTTCCAGCACCGTCAACCGCGACAGCAGCGCATGGCTGTAATACTGCTGCAGTTCGGCGAAGTCGGTGCGGAAGCGCGGGTCATCGAGGAAACTGTCGGCAATGGCGGACTCGCCCACCGCGAAGGTCGATTCGCCATCGCCCTGATCGACCCGATAGAGGCGGAAGACGTCCTCGACCTTCAGGGCATTGCGCAGCCCGAGCTGGACATGGAAGCCGAACAGCAGATGCGAACCGATCCGCACCACGTCACGGGCCACCGACTTCAGCTCGGTGCGGACCCTGCCCCGGCCCAGCACGCTCATCGTGGTACTGCCGAACTCGCGTTCACGCTGGTCGTTGAGGGCCTGGGTGGCCTGATGAAGCCTCTGGCCCTGCTGTTGCAGACGTTTCGTCAACACCGAGAAGGCAGAGCCCTCCTCGACCAGACGTTCGAGGGTAGATTCATGTTGCGACATGGACGACGGATTCCTGACTCGGGAGGGCAATAACGGTCTGCCTCCCCCGCCCGACAGGCCGGGGGAGGCAGAGAGGGGTCACGAGGCCTGGTCGACCACCGACGGGGCGGCGGTGTCCGTCGCCATCATGCGGGTGGCGAGCTGGGAGAGTACGCCTTGCAGGGCCGGAGACTTGTCCATCACCCCCTGGACGCTCTTGCCGATGCCCAGTCCCTTGGCGAAGGTGTCGAAGATCTGGCCATCGCCGCCGACCATTTCGAACTTGGCTCCTTTCAGCGCCTCGGCCATCACCTTGCCGTTCTCGAGGATGCCTTCGCGCTGCATCTCGATGCGGCCCAGCGTGTCCTTCTCGGCCAGTTCCATCTGCATGCGGAACTGCTCGAAGTCGCGGGCCTCCTGCGACATTCCCTCGTAGGCACGCAGCTTCTCGACCAGGCCATTGGCCTCGGCACGTGCCATGGCTTCGCGCGCCTGGGCCTTGGCCACGCCCATCTTCTGCTCGCCCTCGGCCTCGGCATCGAGCCGCTGCTCCAGCACCCGCACCTCGGCCAGGCCAGCCTTTTCCTCGGACTCTGCGCTAGCGCTCCTGACCTCGGCTTCCGCCAGGCCTTCGGAACGATGGGCGCGCGCCTTGGCCTCCAGCACCTGCGCCTCGGCCAGCCCTTCGGCCGCGGCCCGCGCCCGGTGGCCACGCGCTTCCTTCTCGTCGGCTTCGGCCTTGCGCTCGGCGGCATCCGAGTCGGCCTGCGCACGTACCAGAACCTCGTCGGATTCCAGCTTGGCACGCTCATATGCCGCCTCGGCGGCCCGCAGTTCCTTGATCTTGACTTCCTCGGCCTCCGCCTCGGCCGCGGTCACGCTGGCCACCTTGAGACGCTCGGCCTCGGCACGATTCCTCACATCGTTGATGTGCTCTTCTTCCTCGGCCACCTGGCGCTCGACGGAAATGCGCTCGCTGGTGATGACCGCGATATCCTTGCGCTCGGCCTCCAGCGATTTTTCCATGCCGATGCGCTCGACCTCGACGCTGCGCTGCCGGTTGACGTCTTCCATCTCGCGGGCCTGCGCGATGCGCACGTCCTCGATCTGTACCGCCCGCTCCCGGGCCTTGATCGCCATCTCGACCTGGCGCTGCTTGGTTTCCTCGGCGATGGCCACAGCCTCGTCGGTCTTGATGCGTGCCGCCTCGGCCTTGGAACGCTCCTCCTCGCGAACCTGCTCGGTCTCGGCAGATTCCCTGGCACGGAGGGTGTCGATCTCACGCTGCTGACGCGCCTCGGCATCGGCCTGGGTGCGCTCCAGCTCCAGTGCCGCTTCACGGGCAGACACGTTCTTGCGCTGGATTTCCAGCTCCTCATCACGCTCCAGACGATTGGTCTCGACGTTGTGCTGAGCCGTGATTTCGGTGATGCGACGGATACCCTCGGAATCGAGGATATTGTGCTGATCCAGCGAGGTCTTCGGCGTCTGCTCGAGATAGTCGATGGCCACATCTTCGAGCACGTAACCATTGAGATCCTCACCGATGGTCTCGACGATCATGTCCCGGAAATGCTGGCGCTCCTCGAACAGCTGCATGAATTCGAGGCGCTTGCCCACCGTTTTCAGGGCTTCGCTGAACTTGGCATTGAACAGCTCGTTGACGGCCACGCGATCGGACGCCCGCGTTACCCCGACCGATTTCGCCACGCGCAGCACGTCCTCTGCCGTCTCGTTGACGCGCAGATAGAAGGCCACGGTAATATCGGCTCGGAGGTTATCCTTGCAGATCAGTCCTTCGTTGCCGGTACGGTTCATCTCCAGGGTAATGACCGAGACCTTCATGGTTTCGGCACGGTGAATGACCGGCAGCACCATGGCGCCGGTGAAATACACCTTGGGCACCGAGGAAAGATCATTGACGATCAGCGCCTGCCCCTGATCGATCTTGCGATAAAACGCCTTAATCAGGCACAGGACGCCGACCAGGGCAAGCAGCAACACGCCGATAGCAATGGCGACCGGCATAATCCAACTCATGTTCATCATCGGGACTCCTCTGTCCTCATCTTCTGACTCATTCCATGTCCCCGGAAAGGAACTGATGTTCGGTCACGACCCAGTAGGCACGCTGTTCCGGGAGATGCCGTATCAGCACCACCTGATCGCGACGCTCCAGCGCCGAGTCGGACTGGATGTTGATGACCAGCTCCGCACCATCACGCCGCACCCTGGCACGACCGCGACCACGATCGGCACTGAAGGACACCACCACGGCGGTTTCGCCCTGAAGGTTTCTCTTCCGCGGTGCACTGTAGAGATGCCGAAAGGCGGGCCCGAGCAGCCGCGCCATGCCGATTGCGGCCACGAGCCCCACCACGATGCTCACCGCGGCCACGATGCTCCCTACCAGCAGGCCATGCCCCAGGAGCAGCCCCAGGAAATAGCTGCTCAGCCAGGCTCCCAGCGTCATCACCGTCATCGTCAACGGCAGCGGGACGCCACTCAGTCCCAGGGTCGCCATCAGGCCGCCCAGCCCGCTCATACCCTCCAGATCGACGTCGAGATCCATATCGAGGTCGAAAGCACCCAGCAAGGAAATCAGCCAGTACAGGACCGATACGACGAGCAGGATCCCGAAGAATGCGGTAGGCAAAGACAGCATTTCCGTCCAGAAGGTCTCCACGCCTCTTCTCCCTATCGGCGGCCATCACATCGACACTTGCCATCGGCAAGAAATAAAAAAAAGGCCGCAAAGATACCAGCATCGTTTCTCACTGCGGAGTGCTTTCATGGCGTTATCACTCGGACACCGTCAGGCAACGAGCCGAGAGGTGATTCCAGAGAAAAACCCACACATCAAAAATAACTTATTGAAATAAAACCCTTTCTCCGAGGGAAAACGCCCCATCAAGAAGAATGATAACGAGTGTCATCCGACAATAGGTAAGCGATCTCCTACAAGAAAATGCAGAAAATACTTACGCGAAAAAAAGTCACCGGAATTCGTCACCAGCATCGACCTGGCGGTTAGGCGAGACGCTCGTTTCTCGTCCGCGCTCTCCCAATGCGAGAACACGGCGCACCGTAAGTGCTGATAGGCATGTACAAGGAAGGTGCCGGAAAGCGCGGGGAGATCGCCTCGCTATGTCGGCAGGCGATACGTCGTACTAACAGGCGAGGAGCGGGCGGCCAGACGATCCCCCCACTTTCCCGGGTCTACCGAGCCAGGGGAGTCCTGCCGACCGACAGCAACGGAGGTGTGGCTAGCGCAGCCAGATCATGCTGGCCATGCGGCCGGTGACGCCGTCGTCACGGCGGTAGGAATAGAAGCGGGATTCGCAGGCGGTGCAGAAGTGGCCGCCGCTGATATGGGACAGTCCCAGCCGTTCCAGGCGCAGGCGCGCCAGCTTGTACAGGTCGGCCATGTAGTGGCCCAGCCGATAGGGGCTCGGCACGAAGGCCTCGGCGGCATCGGGCTGCACGGCGACGAAGGCCTCGCGCACCTCGCGCCCGACCTCGAACTGGGCATTGGAGATCGCCGGCCCCAGCCAGGCCATCAGCGACTCGGGCGGCGCGCCCATGGCGGCCACCGTGGCCTCGAGCACGCCGCCGGCCAGGCCGCGCCAGCCGGCGTGGGCCACGCCGACCCGCTGGCCGTCGCGGTCGCAGAAGAACACCGGCAGGCAGTCGGCGGTCAGCACCACGCAGGCATGACCACGGTCGAGGGCCACCGAGGCATCGGCCTCGGGCGGGGTCTCGAGGTATTCCGACTGCACCCGGGCGCCGTGGGCCTGATCGAACCACAGCAACGGCCGGTCGTCGCCGACCTCCTTCTGCAGCTGGCGGCGGCACAGTGCCACGTGGGCAGCGTTGTCGCCGACGTGCTGCGCCGGATTGAAGGCGGCGAAGCGCCCTTGACTGGGCCCGGTCTCGCGGGTGGTAACGCAGGCCGCCACCGAGGGCGGCGCCGGCCAGTCGGGGCGAATCAGGGTCGGGCGCAGGTCGAGGGCATCGCTCATCGCGGTTTCCTTAGCGGCGAGTCTCGCGGTCTTCGCGCAGGAAGTCCAGCAGCATCAGCATGTCATCCGGCAGGGCGGCGCGAAAGGTCAGCGTCTCGCCGCTGGTCGGGTGCACGAAGGCCAGCTTGCGGGCGTGCAGCGCCTGGCGGGGGAACTCGCGCAGTACCTCCTTGAGCGTCTCGCCGGCGCCGGCCGGCAGCTTGAGGCGCCCGCCGTAGACCGGGTCGCCGATCAGCGGATAGTGCAGGTGCGCCAGGTGCACGCGGATCTGGTGGGTGCGGCCGGTCTCCAGCTTGCAGCGCACGTGGGTGTGGGCGCGGAAACGCTCGACCACCCGATAGTGCGTCACCGCCGGCTTGCCGGAGGCGGTCACCGCCTGGCGCTTGCGGTCCTTGGGGTGACGGCCGATGGCCGCGTCCACCTTGCCGCCGGAGGTCATTACCCCGACCGAGACGGCGTCGTACTCGCGGGACACGGTACGCGCCTGGAGCTGCTCCACCAGCGCGGTCTGGGCGCCCAGGGTCTTGGCCACCACCATCAGCCCGCTGGTGTCCTTGTCCAGGCGATGCACGATGCCGGCCCGCGGCACCGCCGCCAGCGCGGGACAGTGATGCAGCAGGCCGTTGAGCAGGGTGCCATCGGGATTGCCGGCGGCCGGGTGCACCACCAGGCCGGGCGGCTTGTTGATCACCAGCACCTCGTCGTCCTCGTACACCACATCCAGCGGGATGTCCTCGGGCTCGAAGCGGGCATCGTCCTCGACCGTCGCGGTCAGCGCCACGGCCTCGCCGCCGTAGACCTTGTCACGGGGCTTGGCGGGACGGCCGTCCAGGGTCAGCGCGCCCTCCTTGATCCAGGCCTTGAGGCGTTCCCGGGAGAAGTCGGAGAAGAGGTCGGCGGCGGCCTGGTCGAGGCGCAGGCCGGCCATGTGCTCGGGGACGCGGTGCTGGGCTTCGAAGGTCTGGGACATGGACTCGATGATCATCCGTCTGGGCGGTGGAGCGCTCCGCGGCAGCGCGCTCGGCGCGGTGACTGCGTTTTGCCACGAGGTGCTTTATAGTGGGCGAATTCGGGCCGATTCTAGCACGGCCACCCAGGGTTGTTTGACACGAGGATCACGATGCGCGTTATCACGACCGGACCCCGCCTGGCCGTCATGCTGCTGGCGAGTGCCCTGCTGGCCGGCTGTGCCAGTTCTCAGGAGCAGGAGGCGCCTGACCTGCAGGAACGCCAGCTGTACGACGAGGGACGCTCGGCGCTGGAGGGCGGACGCTTTACCACCGCCATCAACCGGCTCGAAGCCATCGACACCCGCTTCCCGTTCGGCGATACCGCCGAGCAGGCCCAGCTGGAACTGATATACGCCTACTACCAGACCGACGACTGGGAGAAGGCGCGGGCCGCGGCCAGCCGTTTCATCCGCCTGCACCCGGACCATCCCCAGGTCGACTACGCCTACTACCTGCGCGGTCTCTCCGCCTGGCAGGCCGGGCGCTTCAGCCTCGAAGGGCTGCGGCTGATCGACATCTCCAAGCGCGACCTGGGCGCCACCCGCGACGCCTATTCCGACTTCCGCGAGCTGGTCCAGCGCTTCCCCGACAGCCAGTACGCGCCGGATGCCCAGCAGCGCATCGTCTACCTGCGCAACGTGCTGGCCCGCCACGAGCTGCAGGTGGCCGACTTCTACCTGCGCAAGGGCGCCTACCTGGCGGCCGTCGAGCGTGGCCGCTGGGTCATCGAGCACTACCCCGAGGCACAGGCCACCCGTGACGCCCTGGCGACCATGGTCGAGGGCTACCTGGGGCTCGACATGACCGAGCGGGCGCGCGAGACCCTGCGGGTGCTGATCGACAACGCCCCGGACCACGAGCGCCTCGACGGCCGCACCTTCGACCCGCAGTACGTCGACGCGGCCCCGATCACCGCCTGACAAGCTGCAAGCTGCAAGCTGCAAGCTGCAAGCTGCAAGCTGCAAGCTGCAAGCTGCAAGCTGCAAGCTGCAAGCTGCAAGCTGCAAGCTGCAAGCTGCAAGCTGCAAGCTGCAAGCTGCAAGCTGCAAGCTGCAAGCTGCAAGCTGCAAGCTGCAAGCTGCAAGCTGCAAGCTGCAAGCTGCAAGCTGCAAGCTGCAAGCTGCAAGTCAGCAGCGTGAAACCGCCCGCAGCAAAAGAAAACCCGAAGGCCTTGGCCTTCGGGTTTTCTTGTAGCTCGGCGCTTGTAGCTCGGCGCTTGTAGCTCGGCGCTTGTAGCTCGGCGCTTGTAGCTCGGCGCTCGAGGCTTACTCGCCGGGCTGCCAGCCGTTGACGATGGGATAGCGGCGGTCGCGGCCGAAGCCGCGACGGGTGACGCGCACGCCCACCGGCGCCTGGCGACGCTTGTACTCGCAGCGGTCGACCAGTTTCACCACCTGATAGACATCGTCGCGCTCGAAGCCGGCGTCGATGATCGCCTCGGCACTCATGTCGCCCTCGATGTAGCGCACCAGGATGGCATCCAGGACGTCATAGTCCGGCAGCGAATCGCTGTCCTGCTGGTCCGGCGCCAGCTCGGCGGACGGCGGACGCTCGATGACCCGCTCGGGAATCGCCGGCGCCTGGGTGTTGCGCCAGCGCGCCAGGCGGTAGACCCAGGTCTTGTAGACGTCCTTGATGGCGTTGTAGCCGCCCACCATGTCGCCGTAGAGGGTGGCGTAGCCGACCGCCATCTCGCTCTTGTTGCCGGTGGTCAGCACCATCAGGCCCTTCTTGTTGGAGATTGCCATCAGCAGCACGCCGCGGCAGCGCGACTGCAGGTTCTCCTCGGTGGTGTCGCGCTCGGTGCCGGCGAAACTCTCAGCCAGGGTCGACATGAAGGACTCGACCATCGGCTCGATCGGCATCACCTCGTAGTCGACGCCCAGCAGCTCGGCCTGCTCGGCGGCGTCCTGCTTGGAAATGTCGGCGGTATAGTGGTACGGCATCATCACCGCGTGCACCCGCTGCGGCCCCAGCGCGTCCACCGCGATGGCCAGCGACAGCGCCGAGTCGATGCCGCCGGACAGGCCCAGCACCACACCCTTGAAGCCGCTCTTGTTGACGTAGTCGCGCAGTCCGGTGACCAGCGCGCAGTAGAGGTCCTCCTCGGGCTCGACCGACTCGTCGACCTCCCCGGCCTGGGGCACCCAGCGCTCCTGCTCGCGCACGAACTGTACCGGCATCAGCCCCACCGCCCAGTGCGGCGCCTGAACGCGCAGCTGGCCGTCGGCGTCGACACAGGCCGAGCCGCCGTCGAACACCAGCTCGTCCTGGCCACCGATCTGGTTGACATAGACGATCGGCAGCGACGCCTCGCGGGCGCGCTGCTCGAGCAGCGCCAGACGCTCGGCGGGCTTGTCCTGATGGAAGGGCGAAGCGTTGAGGGTGACCAGGATCTCGGCCCCGGCGTCCCGTGCCTGCTGCACCGGCGCCTCGGCCCAGACATCCTCGCAGATCAGGATGCCGAGCCTGGCGCCCTTGTGCTCGATCACCAGCGGCCGGGTGCCGACCGCGAAGTAACGCTGCTCGTCGAACACCTGGTAGTTGGGCAGCGCCTGCTTGGCGTATTCGTCGAGCCACTCGCCGTTGTAGAGCACGCCGGCCAGGTTCCAGGTCTGCCCCTCGCGGCGCCCGGGATAGCCGACGATCACCATCACGTCACGGGACATCTTCTCGGCCATCCGTGCCCGGGCCTCGCGCAGCCGCGTTTCCATGGAAGGGCGCAGCAGCAGGTCCTCCGGCGGATAGCCAGTCAGGAACAGCTCGGGCAGCACCACGATATCGGCACCATGCTCGATGCGCGCCTCGCGAACCGTCTCGATGGCCCGGTCGGTGTTGCCGGGAATGTCCCCCACCAGGGGGTCCAGCTGAGCCATCACCAGCGTCAGGTCTTGCATGGGCGTAGAAATCTCTCGAGAATCCTTGGATACCCGCATTGTCCCGCAAGGGCGGTCGAGTGGCAAAGGCGGCCGACACGCTACAGGGAGCGCTTAAGGATGAACCTCTTGCTGATCCGCCTGATCATCTTCGCCGTGCTGTTCTTCGCCGGCCTCAAGCTCTATCGCATGTACCGCGAATGGAAACTCGACCGGGAAGACGCCGACCAGGCAAGCCATCAGGGCGGACAGATGGTCCGCTGCGCCTGGTGTCAGGTGCACCTGCCGGAAAACGACGCCCTGCGCGAGAAGGGCGAGTGGTTCTGCTCCACCGACCACCGCGACAAGTATCTGGAGGAGCGCCGGCGCGAGGACTGACGGCGCCGCCCTCCTCTCTTCGACCGCACCGCGCTCTTCGTTACCGCCTCGATGTCACCCGGCCTTCGAGACGGTACGGCACCGGATCGAGTATCGGCTCGCGCCCCAGCAGCGCGTCGACCAGCAGGTGCGTCGAGGCCGGCGCCAGCACCAGCCCGTTACGGTAGTGGCCGGCATTGACGTGGAGACCCTCCAGCCCCGGCACCGCGCCGATGAACGGCACGCCGTCCGGCGATCCCGGGCGCAGCCCCGCCCAGTGATGCTCCACCTCGCACTCGGCCAGCGCCGGCACGATGCCGATCGCCGACGCGCGCAACGAGGCCTTCGCCTCGGCGTCCGTGGTCTTGTCGAAACCGGTCTCCTCGAGGGTCGAGCCGGCCAGCACCCGGCCATCGGCCCGCGGAATCACATAGCGTCCGTCCATCAGTACCACGCGATTCACCAGCCCCGGCGGCGCCTCGAACAGGATCATCTGCCCCTTCACCGGGCGCACCGGCAGCGCCATCCAGACCCGCTCGAGCAGTTCCGCCGCCCAGGCGCCGCCGCAGACGATCGTGTGATCGCCCTCGACGATGCCGTCCGCGGTCTCGACGCCCGTGACCCGCGCCGCCGACTGCCGGAAGCCCGTGACCTCGCTGCCCTCTCGCAGCGTGACGCGAGGCATGGCCTCGAGCCGGCAGCGCAGCGCCTGGCCCAGGCGAGGATTGCGGATGCTGCCGAGGGTCGGCATCCACAGCGCATCATCGAAGCCCGGCGCGGCCTGTGGCTCCTTGGCATAGAGGAAATCGGCCGAGACCCGCTCCAGCGGTTTGCCCACCTCACGCGCCCAGCGCTCGGCCTGGGCCTCGTCATCGACCCGCAGGTAGAGCAGGCCCTTCTGACGATATTCCGGATCGACGCCGGTTTCCTCGAAGAGCCGCAGGGCCAGCTCGGGATAGAAGCCCTCCGACCAGGTGGCAAGGCGGGAGACGGGCGCCGAGTGGCGCCAGGGATAGAGCGGCGAGACGATGCCGCCACCGGCCCAGGAGGCCTCGCGGCCGCAGCGGCCGCGCTCGAGAAGGGTCACCGAATGGCCGGCATCGGCCAGTTGCAGGGTCGTCATCATGCCGATGACGCCACCGCCCACGACGAGGAAATCGCTCACGAGGCGTGTCCGAATTGACTGACAGTAGGAGTACGACGTCCGGCCAATAGTTAAGACGAGACCGCCAAGAAAGCCGAGACTTTGCCAAGGGGGACCACATGGCACCCGACGCCGCCGAAGAACGCTACCTTACCGACAAGCCGCGTAACTTGGCAAAGCCCGCCGCCAGGGGCTTCACGCTGATCGAGCTGCTGGTGGCGCTGGCGGTGCTGGTGATCATGGCCACCGTGGCCGTGCCCGGCTTTCAGCGGATGATGGCGCGAAATGAAGTGGCCGCCGAGGTGATGCGGCTAAAGTCAGCACTCGCCATGACGCGCAGCGCCGCCATTACCCGGCGCAGTACCGTGACCCTCTGCCCCACCGTCGACATGACCCAATGTCGGATCGACAACAACGCCGACGGAAAAGCCTGGCTGGCCACACTGGCCATCTTCGAAGGGCGCGGCGAACCCGGTGATGCTCTGCTGCGCAGCTTCGACGAGAGCCGCCTGCCGTCGCTGACCTACCGCAACGATAACCGTCCGGTGCGCTATGCGGCACTGGGCCGATCATCGGGGTATAACGGTACCTTTCGTCTCTGCGGGCGGCACGAAGAGGGCGCCAGGGTCATCGTCAATAACGTTGGTCGGGTTCGCGTCGATTCCCGGCGGCCTCCTTGTTGATAGAGTACAGCCTCGCCAAGCACTTGACCTTTTTCCGGCCCACCGATGAGTCATTGGGGAGACAAGGTGTACGACATCACCTTTACAACGCTTCCCGGGAAAGGCATCAGTGCCAACTATCCAACATAAGCGGCATGTCATCCTGCACCAAAGAAACCTCTTTCAAGGCCTCATCGAAGTGTATATCCCCTGATCCCCTCATGTCGATCCAACCGGCTCTTAAAGCACCGAAGATCGAACCACTCCCAGTAATCACCACATCGGTATCTGGAGCAACAATGTCGATGAAAGCGTTGTTGGCCCCACTGACCGTCACCCCTGCATTATTAGGAGAGCCTCCATACTCACCATAAGAACTATACAGGGCAATCGCCGGCCGTTTCTCTTGGCCATTCACATCTCGAACAAACGCGCCAGAGCTTAAAAGCTGAGACCCGCCTCCCAGCCTTGTCTTGCCGGCAACCAGGACGGTCAGCGTTGAATTCTCATCCACGACCAGCCGTGTGTTATTACCGAGATCAAAATCTCCATCGACCACCAGCGTCACATCGCCCTTGACCAATAACTGTTTCAACCTGCCGCCGGCAGTCACGTCTTGATCGACACGAAGATACGTTGTCTCTTCTTGAAGACCCAACTCCGTGGAGGCCGCATCGTTATTTCCAGATCCACCCGTGAAGGAGAATCTCCCTCCTTTGACAGCATAGCAATGCCCACAGCCTTGCTGTTCAAACCAGGCAGAGATGCTTACAACATCTTCATTATCCCAGACATTATCGAACAAGACTCCGGGGCCGCCCGTTTCGCTTGTTACACCGACAGGATCGCAGCGCTCAGAATTGTTGTAAACTGGGGGGATAAACGGAGACTGGTATTCATGGTAGTTCGCTGCCAGCTCCATTTTGGCGTCGTCCCACTTCCACCACTCAGGATATGAGACACTTCCTGATGCAGTGATCGAAGCAGGTGGATTATTCGTCGAGCCGATGACAGCATTTCCTCCAGTCGTCACCTCCCCCTCCATCGTTGACGCCGTACCAAATGCCACATTTCCTCCGGCCACCAGGTTACCGTAGATAGTCCCGTTCATATCGACATCACCATCGACCATCACATTGCCATAGATGGGTGTTCCACCATCCAAGGAAAGGTCTCCGGGAACCTCCACACGACCATACACAGGCGAGTGACCACTCAACGAGAGACTGGCCCCTTCGGAGAGGGCCTTTACTACGGCTTCCCGTCTCAGACCATTAAAAATCTCCTGCCCATCGACGACGACACTCTCCCCATAAGCCCCGTAACTGGAATTATAGCTATCAACTTGAGGACCACCTCCAAGTCTTATCCCTTCACAGCCGACAACACCTTTATCATATTCCTCGGCCCCAGCGGACACGACCTCGGCAACGACCGGCAGGCTTCTAACGCCCCCCCCGCCCGAGACACCTCCCATCGCGATGATATATTTATCTCCATCGTCTTCAACATACTGGTAGTAGCAAAGCAAAGGCGCGTCACACTCGTTGTCAGCGCCGCCTTTTATATCAGAAAAGGCCATATCCGAAATATCATCAACAGAAAAATCATCTATTGAAATCCAGTCAGGCTCACCACCATCGCGAAGAAGCTTCCAGGCTTCCGAAAGTGCCTGCTCTGCCCCCATCTGCGCCTGAGCCGCCGCCTTGTAATTACCTGCCAGCCGCTCGTCGATCAACGATGACTGCATGCTGGAAAGCCCCATCATCAGCGACACCGTCAGCAGCGAGAGAACGACAAGTAGAGCGGCGCCTTTTTCTCTTTTCATTTCCACACCTGGACGGATGTTGAGCGGCGTTCTGATATTCCGATGACGTGACTCATATTGCCTCACTCTATTCAGTCAGAACCAGAAGCATGCCTGACGGCCTCTGTTCTATTGACGGCAAGGAAACGTAACGTATCCGGTGCCCCATCCTGCCCTGCCGGAACAAGCTCCAGCATGACCGTCACGCCATAATCCCCTGCAGAGGCGACGCGGAACCCATTATTCGTCAGGCCGCTCACCACTTCCTGGGCACCAGCCCCGTCGTTTTTATCGATCGTCAGGGCGTAACCATGGCCCGCCTCTCCCGCCATGTCCCCCAGTCGATAAGTGACATCGCGCACGCTTCCCGATTCGCAATCGCCACCATCGGGCAGGGTCAGAGTCAGACTGTCCCCGTTCATCGTTTCACTGGCAGCCGCCTTGTTCCAGCAGGCGCGCCTGATGTCTCTCAACAGCGAATCGACGGCGAAGTTCACCGCCGCCTGCTTTTCACCGAGCGCCTCCACCTGGCGCTGGGTCTGAAACACCGTCAGGAACAGTTGGCCGGCCCCCAGGATGATGACCAGGCCAATCACCATAGCCACCATCAGTTCGACAAGAGAAAAGCCGCGGCTATGCTTCATGGCACCACCCGACCAGGAAGCCTGACACGATACTCGAATGCAGGAGGCCCCTCGGAAGAGAATCTTTCCTCCGCCCAGGCAATATCGATGTCGAATTCGCATTCGCCATGGCCATTGACAGGGGTGTTGCTCAACCCTGGAAGAAAAGTGGACCACTGATCATGCCAACCCGCTTCGAGCCCATTGACCACACTCTCGGAAGGGCATGACAACTCTTTCTCTTCGGCCATCTCGGCCCACAGTCTCTCCTGTGCATCCTGCGCCGCCAGGCTGGCGATGGAACGCTGGTAGGCAGCATGAGCGCCTTGCAAGGCCTTGAGCTGCATGCCTGCCACACCCAGCAGGCCGATGGAAAGCACCAGCAGGGCGATCAGCGCCTCAAGCAGGGAGAAGCCACGCTGTATGGACGTTGCCACTGGCATCATGCCTCCCCGACCCGTCCCATTGGGCTGATACTGATCGCGCGGTTCCTGACATCCGAGTAAGTGTTGCTCAAGAATAGCGTGCACCCCGATGCGCAGCCCCCCGTCGGCTTCCCTAGCGGCCCGAAGGTCACGGAAAAGCCCTCGGATAACGCCGTGCGTGTGTCTTCACCGCTGCGTTGGCGCAGGACGCTGCCATCCACCACGCCATACCGCCAAGGAGTGGCCTGCGTCACCGTGAACGTCACGTCTTCACGACGTTTTATCGCTTCACTCCTGGCGTAGTTGAGGCCGACAAGTACTTCATTGTATTCCGAAGACACCCGGCTCGCGGCCATCATGCGCTGGAAATCCGGGAT
The DNA here is from genome assembly GCF_030406665.1 of Halomonas halophila. Classification (NCBI taxonomy): domain Bacteria; kingdom Pseudomonadati; phylum Pseudomonadota; class Gammaproteobacteria; order Oceanospirillales; family Halomonadaceae; genus Halomonas; species Halomonas halophila. The sequence goes on from NZ_CP129121.1 coordinate 3,206,485, forward strand.
CGCGACGGTCGCCAGTATCATGGCCACTGCGATGGTGACCAGAAGCTCGATCAGGGTGAATCCAGAGGCACGCTTCATAGGTTATTCCCAGCAGCCATCCGGGCCCCTCGTTCCATCGCTCTCCAGCCAGATCGTTCCACAGCCGGATGGCACTCGCGTTCCCTCCGTCGCCTTTAGCTTGAACGCGCTCCCCGGGTCACCGTCGAAGCTGATCCTTGGGTACACCCCCTCCGGTGACGTTCTCGTCTGCAAACAAGATGCCTTGTAGGAGTAATGCCGCGTATAGCAACGCTCCATCTCTCCCGCCGCCTGCATCAGGCCCGCCTGACCGTCCGACAGTCGCGCGCGTTCCACGTAGCTCGTGTAACTGGGATAGGCGATCGCCGCCAGGATCCCGATAATCGCCACCACGATCAGCAGCTCGATCAGTGTAAAGCCGGCCTGGTGCCAGGCGCGGTCCCTGCGGCGTGTCCGATTCATGCTCCGGCGCATCTCCCTTCTGGCCTCACGACGAGTTTCAGTATGTATCAGCAGAGAGGCTCCCGACAGCCGATCATCGTAAAAAAACCGGGCATATGCCCGGTTTCTTCACTCCTGCGAAAGCCTGACACACCCGCTGAGCCAGAACAGTACCAGGTGGCAGATGACTAATCGCTGGCAATCACCCGTTCGCGCAGTTCACGCGGCATGGAGAAGGTAATGGTCTCCTCGCGGCCCGGGAGTTCCTCGGGCGCCGCGGCGCCGAGTGCCTGCAGACGCTCGATCACGCCCTTCACCAGCACCTCGGGGGCGCTGGCGCCGGCGGTGACGCCCACCGCGCTCACCCCTTCGAGCCAGGTCGGATCGAGCTGCTCGGCGTTGTCGATCAGATAAGCCGTGGTCCCTTCCCGCTCGGAGAGCTCGCGCAGGCGATTGGAGTTGGAGCTGTTGGTGCTGCCGACGACCAGCAGCAGGTCGCAGCCGGCGGCCAGCTCGCGCACGGCGTCCTGGCGGTTCTGGGTCGCGTAGCAGATGTCGTCCTTGCGCGGCCCTTCAATCTCGGGAAACCTGGCGCGCAGGGCGTCGATCACCCGAGCGGTGTCGTCCATGGACAGCGTGGTCTGGGTGACGAACGCCAACCGGCTCGGGTCGTTCACCTCGAGATTGGCGACGTCCTGCTCGTCCTCGACCAGATAGATGTGTCCGCCATGGGAGGTGTCGTAGCGCCCCATGGTGCCTTCCACCTCGGGATGCCCCTCGTGGCCGATCAGGATGCATTCCTGGCCGCGCCGCGCGTAGCGCAGCACCTCCATGTGCACCTTGGTCACCAGCGGGCAGGTGGCGTCGAAGACCTTCAGCCCGCGGCGCTCGGCCTCCTCCTGAACGGCGCGGGACACGCCGTGGGCGGAGAAGATCACGATCACGTCGTCGGGTACCTCGTCGAGTTCCTCGACGAACACCGCGCCCCGCTCGCGCAGGCTGTCGACCACGAAGCGGTTGTGCACCACCTCGTGGCGCACGTAGATGGGCGGATCGAAGACGTCCAGGGCCCCGTTGACGATCTCGATGGCCCGATCGACGCCGGCGCAGAAGCCGCGCGGATTGGCCAGCTTGATCTGCACAGAGTTAGCTTGCATGGGTTGCCTTGCCTTGATGCGTTGGCATCGTTTAACGCCTGCTACATGAGGATGACGACGGTCCGACGCTTCGGCACCGCCGGCGGCCAGGATATCGAGCGCAGCAGGAAGTCAGTGTTTTCCTAGTGCGTGGTGGCCGGCTTGATCTCCAATACCTCGACCTCGAAGGTCAGGGTACGCCCCGCCAGGGGATGATTGAAGTCCACTTCCACCCGCTCGTCGTCGACGCTCTTGATCACGCCGGGCAGCTCGCCGCCGGCCGGATCGGCGAACGACATCACCATGCCCTCCTCCGGCTCGTCGGTGGAGAAGTCCTCGCGCTTGAGCACCTGGATGTTCTGAGGGTTGTGCTGGCCGAAGGCGTGCTCCGGGGAGATCTCGAAGCTGCCGGACTCGCCGGCGCTCATCCCCTTGAGCGGCTGCTCGAAGCCCGGCGGCAGGTTGCCGTCGCCCACCTGGAAGGTGGCCGGCGCCTTGTCGCGGGTGGAGTCCACCTGGGTGCCGTCTTCCAGCTTGAGGGTGAAGTGGAGGGTGACTTCCATGCCCTCGTCGATGCGCAGGCCTTGTGAATCGCTCATAGGTTCTCTCGAAACGGTCGTGAAGGTCGCGTCAAGCGCGCCGCGCCCGGCGCCGCTCGCCGATGGTCGACTCCCAGATCAGCCCGATGGCGCCCAGGGTGATGCCGATGTCCGCGACGTTGAAGGCCGGGTAGTACCAGCCGGCGGCGTGTAAGGAGAGGAAATCCACCACATAGCCGTGCACCAGGCGATCGTAGAGATTGCCCAGCGCCCCGCCGATGACCAGCGCCAGCGAGGCCGCCAGCAGGGTCTCGCCTACCCTGAGACGCTTCATCCACAGCGTCAGGCCGATGCTCGCAGCCACCGCAATGGCGGCGAACAGCCAGCGCTGCCAGCCCGGATGGTCGGCCAGGAAGCTGAAGGCCGCGCCGGTGTTGTGCAGCAGCGTCAGGTTGAAGAACGGCAGCACCTCGAGCGGCCGGGCGTAGTCGAGCATCCCGGAGGCCAGGGCCTTGGTGCCGAGGTCCAGGATGACCCAGGCCACGGCCAGCCACAGCCAGCGCAGCGGCTTGTGCATGGGCGCCGCCTGGGCGCCCTTTTCGGTCTCGGGCATGCTGCCCACCTCACGCATAGTGACGGGTCTCGCCGGGGCCGTCCGGCAGGTTGCTCACGCAGCGGCCGCAGAGGTCGTCGTGCCCCTCGTGGGTGCCCACGTCCTCGCGATGGTGCCAGCAGCGCTCGCACTTGGCATGGCCGCTGGCGGCCACCGCGACCTTGAGGCCCTCGAGCTCGGTGCCCTCGGCGCCCTCACCCTGAGGCTTTTCGCTATCAGACAAGGGCGCCAGGTGGACCTCGCTGGTCAGCATCACGAAGCGCAGCTCGTCGCCCAGCTTGTCGAGGGTATCGCGCAGGGCATCGTCGACGTAGAGGGTGACCTCGGCGGCCAGGCTACCCTTGATGGTCTTGGCGTTGCGCGCGTCTTCCAGGCACTTGTTGACGGCCTGCTTGATCTCCAGCACCCGCTCCCAGAACTCGCGGCCCATCTCGGCGTCGTCGCCCAGGGTCTCGAGCCCGGTGTAGTACTCCTGCAGCAGCACGCTCTTGCCGCGCTTGCCCGGGATGTGCTCGTAGATCTCCTCGGCGGTGAAGGAGAGGATCGGCGCCACCCAGCGCACCAGCGCCTGGACGACGTGGTAGAGCGCGGTCTGGGCGCTGCGGCGCGCCACCGAGTCGGCCTGGGTGGTGTACTGGCGGTCCTTGATCACGTCCAGGTAGAAGCCGCCGAGCTCGCGGGCACAGAAGCCGTGCACCTGCTGGTAGACGTCGAGGAAGCGGTATTCCTCGTAGGCGGTCTCGATGCGCGCCTGCAGCTGGGCGGCGCGGTCGACGACCCACTGGTCCAGGGCCAGCATGTCGCCGAAGGCCAGGGCATCCTTGGCCGGGTCGAAGCCGTTGAGGTTCGCCAGCAGGAAGCGCGAGGTGTTGCGGATGCGCCGGTAGACGTCGGCGGTGCGCTTGAGGATCTCGTCGGAGACCGCCATCTCGCCGCCGTAGTCGGTGGAGGCGACCCACAGGCGCAGGATGTCGGCGCCCAGCTTGTCCATCACCTCCTGCGGCGCGACCACGTTGCCCATCGACTTGGACATCTTGCGGCCGTGGGCGTCCACGGTGAAGCCGTGGGTCAAGAGGCCGCGGTACGGCGGGTGGCCGTCGATGGCGCAGCCGGTCAGCAGCGAGGAGTGGAACCAGCCGCGGTGCTGGTCGGAGCCCTCCAGGTACAGGTCGGCACGCGGGCCGTACTCGTGGCCGTGCGGGTGCGAGCCGCGCAGCACGTGGCGGTGCGTGGTGCCGGAGTCGAACCACACGTCCAGGGTGTCGGTGACCTTCTCGTAGTCGCCGGCCTCGTCGCCCAAGAGCTCGGCGGGGGCCAGGCGGAACCAGGCGTCGATGCCCTCGGCCTCGACGCGCTGGGCGACGAGCTCCATCAGCACCACGGTGCGCGGGTGCAGCTCGCCGGTCTGCTTGTGCAGGAAGAACGGGATCGGCACGCCCCAGTTGCGCTGGCGCGAGATGCACCAGTCGGGGCGGTTGGCGATCATCGAGTGCAGGCGCGCCTTGCCCCAGGCCGGGGTGAAGGCGGTGGCCTCGATGCCCTCCAGCGCCTTCTCGCGCAGGGTGCGGCCGTCGCGGCCGATCAGGTCCATGCCGACGAACCACTGGGCGGTGGCGCGGTAGATCACCGGCGTCTTGTGGCGCCAGCAGTGCATGTAGCTGTGGCTGATGGTCTTGTGGGCCATCAGCGCACCGAGCTCGCGCAGCTTGTCGACGATGTGCGGGTTGGCCTTCCAGATCAGCTGGCCGCCGAAGTACGGCAGGTCGTCGACGTAGACGCCGTCGCCCTTGACCACGATGATGAAGTCGCTGAAGTCCATGCCGTAGCGACGGCAGGAGTCGAAGTCGTCGACGCCGTGGACCGGCGCCGAGTGCACGATGCCGGTGCTGCCTTCGTCGATGGTGACGTAGTCGGCCAGGTAGATCGGCGCGCGGCGCTCATAGATCGGGTGGGCGAACGCGATCAGCTCCAGGCGCTCGCCGGTGGCGGTGGCGATGATCTCGCCGTCCAGGCCGAAGCGCTCGAGGCAGGACTCCACCAGCTCCTCAGCCAGCAGCAGCAGGCGCTCGCCGGTGTCGACCAGCGCATAGGTGAACTCCGGATGGACGTTCAGCGCCTGGTTGGCCGGGATGGTCCAGGGCGTGGTGGTCCAGATCACCACGGCGGCCGGCTTGGGCAGGGCCTCGAGGCCGAAGGCCGCGGCCAGCTTGTCGTCTTCCGCGCAGGCGAAGGCCACGTCGATGGCGTCGGACTTCTTGTCGGCGTACTCCACCTCGGCCTCGGCCAGCGCCGAGCCGCAGTCGAAGCACCAGTTGACCGGCTTCAGGCCCTTGAACACGAAGCCGCCCTCGACCATGTCGGCCAGGGCGCGAATCTCGCCGGCCTCGTTGGCGTAGTCCATGGAGCGATAGGGGTTGTCCCAGTCGCCGATCACGCCCAGGCGCACGAAGTCGGACAGCTGGCCCTGGATCTGCTCGGCGGCGTACTCGCGGCACAGCCCGCGGGCCTGCTCGGCCTCCAAGTGCTTGCCATGGGTGGTCTCCACCTTGTGCTCGATCGGCAGGCCATGGCAGTCCCAGCCCGGCACGTAGGGGGCGTCGAAGCCGGCCAGGTTCTTCGACTTGACGATGATGTCCTTGAGGATCTTGTTGACGGCGTGACCGATGTGGATGCTGCCGTTGGCGTAGGGAGGGCCATCGTGGAGCACGAAGATCTCGCGGCCTCGACGCGCCTCGCGCAGGCGCCGGTAGAGGTCCATCTCCTTCCACTGCTCCACCCGCGCGGGCTCGCGCTTGGGCAGCATGCCGCGCATCGGGAAGTCGGTTTCTGGCAGGTTCAGAGTGTGCTTGTAGTCGCTCATATCCTGGGGGTCAGCCGTCGTCGTGGTCGGCGGGCTGGCCCGCCGAGGAATCGGAAGTCACGGCCTCGCGCGCCAACGGCGCCGATGCCAGAGGAAGAGAATCGTCCGCCGTGGCGAAGAAGCGCCGGGCACGCGCCTGGTCGAGGCCGATCTGGGTCTTGAGGGCGTCCAGGCCATCGAATTTCACCTCGCCGCGCAGCTTGGCGCAGGGCACCACGCTCAGGGTCTGGTCATAGAGGTCGCCGTCGAAGTCGAACAGGTGGACCTCGAGCACCGGCCGCTGACTGCCCACCGTGGGCCGCCAGCCGACGTTGGCCACGCCCTCGGCGCGGCGGCCGTCGGGCAGCTCGGCGACCACCGCATAGACGCCCTGCAGCGCCAGGGCGCGGGCCGACTGCGGCAGGTTGGCGGTGGGCACGCCGATGGTACGACCCAGCTGACGGTCGCGCACCACCCGACCGGCGAGCCGATAGGGCCGGCCCAGCAGGCGCGCGGCCTGGGCGAAGTTGCCGCTGGTCAGCAGGGTGCGCACCCGGGTGCTCGAGACCCGCTCGCCGTCGAGCAGGAAGCTGCGGGTGTGCTCCACGCCGAAGCCGCGCTCCGCGCCCGCCGCCTCGAGCAGTGCGAAGTCGCCGAGGCGGTCGCAGCCGAAGCGGAAGTCGTCGCCCACCACCAGATGGTGCACGCCGAGGCCCTCGACCAGCACCCGCTCGATGAAGGCCCGAGCGGTCAGCGAGCGCAGCGTGTCGTTGAACGGCAGGCACAGCACCCGGTCGGCGCCGTGCTCGGCCAGCAGCTCGACCTTGTCGCGCAGCCGGGTCAGGCGCGTCGGCGCCTGGTCGCCGGCGAAGAACTCGCGGGGCTGGGGCTCGAAGACCACCACCGTGACCGGTAGCCCCAGCGCCCGCGCCCGTTCGCGCAGCTGATCGAGGATCGCCTGGTGGCCGCGGTGCACGCCATCGAAGTTGCCGATGGTCGCCACGCAGCCCCGGTGTTCGTCGCGCAGATTGTGCAGTCCTCGAATCACTTGCATGGGCGTCATCGCGCTGGAGGTGAAAGGGGATCGATTATAACGGACCAAGGGCCCCTTGACAGCCGGGCCGGCTTGGCCATCAGCCGTTGATCCGGAAATGCCGCGGTCGCACGCCGAACGCCGCCAGCCAGGCGAAGTAGGCCGTCGCCCCCAGGATCACCAGTGCGGCCAGCCAGCCGACCCGATGCCACAGCGACCAATCCAGCCAGGCGTGCCATTCCGGCATCAGCCAGGCCAGCCCCAGCCCCATCACCGCGCAGCCGCCGAGCAGCTGCACCGCGTAGCGGCCCCAGCCCGGCTGGAAGCGCAGCACGCCCTCGCGGCGCAACAGGAAGCCCAGCAGGCCGGCATTGAGGAAGGCCGACAGCGCCGTGGCCAGCGCCAGGCCGGCGTGGGCCAGCGGCCAGATCAGGATCAGGTTGAACACCATGTTGGCGACCATCGCCACGATGCCCACCTTGACCGGCGTCTTGGTGTCCTGGCGGGCGAAGAAGCCCGGGGCCAGCACCTTGATCAGCATGAAGGCCACCAGGCCCAGCGCATAGGCACGCAGACTCATCGCCGCCATGGCGATGTCGTGGTCGGTCATGGCGCCGTAGTGGAACAGCGTGATCAACAGCGGCTCGGCCAGCACCGCCAGGGCCAGCGCCGCCGGCATGCCCAGCAGCAGCACGGCGCGGATCGCCCAGTCGAGCATCCGTGCGAAGTGCTCGCCGGACTGCTCGGCGTGGCGCTTGGACAGCGCCGGCAGGATCACCGTGCCGATGGCGATGCCGAACACCCCCAGCGGCAGCTCCACCAGGCGGTCGGAGTAGTAGAGCCAGGACACGCTGCCCGCCGCCAGCAGCGAGGCCAGCACGGTGTCCAGCAGCAGGTTGACCTGGGACACCGAGACCCCGAACAGCGCCGGCGCCATCAGCTTGAGGATGCGCCGCACGCCCTCGTGGGCGAAGCGCGGCCAGGGCCTGGGCATCAGGCCCAGCCGCGCCAGGAAGGGCACCTGGAACAGCAGCTGGGCGGCGCCGGCGATCAGCACGCCCCAGGCCAGCGCCAGCGACGGCTCGCTCATCAGCGGCGTCAGCGCGAGCGCCGCGCCGATCAGCGACAGGTTGAGCAGCACCGGGGTGAAGGCCGGCACCGCGAAGCGGTTCCAGGTGTTGAGCACGCTGCCGGCGAAGGCGGTCAGCGAGATCAGCAGCAGGTACGGGAAGGTCAGCCGCAGCATGTTGGCGGTCAGCGCCAACTTCTCCGGGTCCCGGGCGAAGCCGGGCGCGAACAGCCACACCAGCCAGGGCGCGGCCAGCATGGCCAGCGCCGTGATCAGCAGCAGCACCGCGGCGAGGCTGCCGGCCACCGCATCGAGCAGCTCGCGCACCTCCTCGCGGGTGCGCTGGGTCGCGTACTCCGAGAGCACCGGCACGAAGGCCTGGTTGAAGGCGCCTTCGGCGAACAGCCGGCGCAGGAAATTGGGCACCTTGAAGGCGACGAAGAAGGCATCCGCCCCCTGTCCCGCCCCCAGCAGCGCGGCGATCACCACGTCGCGGGCCAGGCCCAGCACCCGCGAGAGCATGGTCATGGCGCTGACCACCATGCCCGAACGCAGCAGGCCGCCGCCCCTGGGGGCCGGAGCGGCGTCGGAGGCGGGCTGAGGAGGAGTATCGGTCACGGTGCGCTCCCTTGCCGGTGAAGTCCGGGCGAAAATCGTCAGGCACAAAAAAACCGGCCGAAGCCGGTTTTTCGATGGCGTGCCCGCACGCGGCGGGCACCCAGAGGCGTCCGGCGAGCTTACGCGGCCAGGGCCTTGATGCGCTTGTTCAGACGGCTCTTGAGGCGAGCGGCCTTCTTCTTGGACAGCACGTCCTTGTCGGCGATGCGGTCGATGACCGGCTGGGCCGCCTTGAAGGCGTCCATGGCCTGGGCGTGGTCGCCGCCGTTGATGGCCTTGATCACGTTCTTGACGTAGGTGCGAACCATGCTGCGCTGGCTCGCCTTCAGAACACGACGGCCTTCTGCCTGACGGGCGCGCTTGCGGGCTTGCTTGCTGTTAGCCACTGACTGTCTCCTTGGAGAAAGTTGTCACCGCCTGCGAGGGCGGCTTTGATAACGTTTTGATCCAACAGGGAAAAACAAAAATCCCCGTCGGCCTGGCCATCTGGCCGACCGCGCGACGTGGCGCAGTCGATTACGGGCCGTGTCTGAGAGGATGGCGCATACTATCACGCAGCGACACCGCTTGCCAGCCTTGTCAAGGCCGGATGCCCCGCCACGCCTGTCTCAGAGCACGACCAGATTGTCGCGGTGGATAAGCTCCGGCGCTTCCATGTAGCCGAGAATCGCCTCGATGCGATGGCTCGGCTGGCCGATCAGACGCTGCGCCTCATCGACGCCATAGTTGACCAGCCCCTTGGCGATGCGACGCCCTTCTTCATCGACGCACAGCACCATCTCGCCGCGCACGAAGCGCCCGGCGATCGCCTTGACGCCCACCGGCAGCAGGCTGGAGCCGCTGTCGCGCAGCACCTTGACCGCCCCGGCGTCCAGGGTCAGGGTGCCGCGCACCTGGAGCTGGCCGGCCAGCCAGCGCTTGCGCGCGGCGATCGGCGCCTGGTCGGGGGTCAGCAAGGTGCCGAGGCGCTCGCCGTCGACCAGCCGGGTCAGCACCTCGGGCTGGCGACCGCTGGCGATCACGGTCAGCGCTCCGGAGCGCGCCGCCAGCCGGGCGGCGCGCACCTTGGTGGTCATACCGCCGCGGCCGAGGGCGCCGCCGTCGCCGGCCACCGCGGCCAGTCGCGGATCGTCGGCGCGGCCCTCGGTGATCAGGCTGGCGTTCGGATCGTGACGCGGGTCGGCGTCGAACAGCCCTTCCTGGTCGGTGAGGATGACCAGGGCATCGGCCTCGATCAGATTGGCCACCAGGGCGCCGAGGGTGTCGTTGTCGCCGAAGCGGATCTCGTCGGTGACCACGGTGTCGTTCTCGTTGACCACCGGCACCACGCCGAGCTCGACCAGGGTGCGCAGGGCCGAGCGGGCGTTGAGGTAGCGCTTGCGGTTGGAGAGGTCGTCGTGGGTCAACAGCACCTGGGCGGTGGTCAGCTGGTGACGGCCGAAATGGCCCTCGTAGCACTCGGTGAGGCCGTTCTGGCCCACGGCGGCGGCGGCCTGGAGGGCATGCACTTCCGACGGACGCGTCTGCCAGCCCAGCCGCACCATGCCGGCGGCCACGGCGCCGGAAGACACCAGCACCACCTCGATGCCGCGCCGATGCAGGGCGGCGATCTGGTCGACCCAGCCACCGATGGCGGCCTCGTCGAGGGCGCGGCCATCGTTGGTCAGCAGGGCGCTGCCGATCTTCACCACCACCCGCCGCATGCCCTTCAGGGCGTCACGACCGGGAACCTCTTCACCTTTCGCCATCTTCGCCGTCCTTGATACGACTCGCGTTCATCGGGCTCGCGCCCGCCACAGCGGCCGGCGCGATGGCGCCGCCCGCTGCACCTCCAGCCTACTACGCCCGCCCTCAGGGGGCGTATTCGATCTCGACGTCGTAGTCGTCGTCATCGAAGTCGTCGTCATCGTCCTCGTCGTCGCGAGGACGCTTGCGACCCAGTCGGGCCTCGGTGCGGGCCACGGCCTCCTCTTCCATGCGACGACGCATCTCGCGCTCGTGCTCGGCGACCTCCTCGTCCTCGTTCTCGAGGCGGCGCCGCTCGGTGAGCCAGCGATGGGCGGCCTGCACCAGGGCCTCGGTGCCTTCGCCGCTGATCGCCGAGACACGGAACACCGGACCGTCCCAGTCGAGGCGCCTGACGATCTCGTCGGCCACCGCCTCGCGCTCGTCCTCGGGCAGCAGGTCGAGCTTGTTGAGCACCAGCCAGCGCGGCAGCTCGGCCAGCGTCGGCGAGAACTCGCCCAGCTCGCGGACGATGGCCTCGGCGGCTTCCACCGGATCGGACTCGTCGAAGGGCGCCACGTCGACCACGTGGAACAGCAGCCGCGAGCGGGTCAGGTGCTTGAGGAAGCGCAGTCCCAGGCCCGCGCCGTCGGAGGCGCCCTCGATCAGCCCGGGAATGTCGGCCATCACGAAGTGCTCGTGCTGACCGAGCTTCACCACGCCGAGATTCGGCACCAGGGTGGTGAAGGGATAGTTGGCGACCTTGGGCTTGGCCGCCGAGACCGAGCGGATCAGCGTCGACTTGCCGGCGTTGGGCAAGCCCAGCAGGCCGACGTCGGCCATCACCTTCATTTCCAGGCGCAGGTTGCGCCGCTCGCCTTCGGTACCCGGCGTGGTGCGCCGCGGCGCCCGGTTGGTGGACGACTTGAAGTGGATATTGCCGAGCCCGCGGCGACCGCCCTGCCCCACCAGCACCACCTGACCGATCTCGGTGACGTCGGCGATCACCTCGAGGGTGTCCTCGTCGATCACCGTGGTGCCCACCGGCACCTTGATGTGCAGGTCCTCGCCGGCGCGGCCGCTCATCTGCCGACCCTGGCCGGGCTGGCCGTTCTGGGCCTTGTAGAAGCGCTGATACTTGAAGTCGATGAGGGTGTTGAGGGCGTCGTCACCGATCAGGTAGACACTGCCGCCATGGCCGCCGTCGCCCCCATCGGGACCACCCTTGGGCACGTACTTCTCGCGGCGGAAGCTCAGGCAGCCATTACCGCCCTTGCCGGCTTCCACGATGATCGAGGCTTCGTCGACGAACTGCATCTGTCATTCTCCCGGCGGTGCATACCGCCATGATACAAGAAGGCCCCGCCATGGCGGGGCCTTCTCGCTACAGGTCCGGGCGGTCTCAGGCGGAGACGATGCTCACGAACTTGCGATTCTTCGGACCCTTGGTCTCGAACTTGACCACGCCTTCGTCCAGGGCGAACAGGGTGTGGTCCTTGCCGATGCCCACGCCGGCGCCGGCGTGGAACTTGGTGCCGCGCTGACGGACGATGATGTTGCCCGGAGCCACGGACTGGCCACCGAACAGCTTCACGCCAAGGCGCTTGGATTCGGAATCGCGACCGTTACGGGTAGAGCCCGCTGCCTTCTTATGAGCCATTGCAAATACCTCGCTCGTTCAGGGGAGTGACCGCTTACGCGGAGATCCCGGTGATCTTGACTTCGGTGAACCACTGACGGTGGCCCTGACGCTTCATGCTGTGCTTGCGGCGACGGAACTTGATGATGTTCACCTTGTCGCCACGGCCATGAGCGACGACCTCAGCAGACACCTTGGCACCGTCGACGGTCGGCGCGCCGACCTGGACGTCGTCATCGCCACCCACCAGCAGAACTTCATCGAACTCGATGGTGTCGCCGGTCGGCACTTCCAGCTTCTCGAGCTTGAGAGTCTGGCCTTCCTGAACGCGGTACTGCTTGCCACCGCTCTTGATAACTGCGTACATGCTTGTCTCTCCGGTACTCATCGGGGGTTGGCTCTTCATCGACCTGCTTCGAGTGGCGCCCCTTCCGGCAACCATCTGACAGGGAGCGAGATGAGTGGGTCGCGGATTATAACCGCACGCGCGCAGGACGACAACCCGGCCGACACCCTGAACGCCGCGTCCGGCGCGGCCCGAGCACCAGCGCGGGCGCGCGCCTTGACGCCCCAAGGGGGGCCCCATAGCATGACCCTCACTCCCAGGCCGGCGCCAGGGGCATCGCGCACGGATGCCGCCCGCCGCCCCCACCACTTCGTCGATGCCGCCTTCATGTCAGCCAACCCTTCGTCGCCACAGCTCGAGAACGCCGTCCCCGCCTCGCCCATCCATGCCGTCGTCGCCGAGGACTTCGCCGCCGTCAACCGCACCATCCTCGAACAGCTCGCCTCCAAGGTGCCGCTGGTGGAGACCATCGGGCAGTACATCATCGACAGCGGCGGCAAGCGCCTGCGCCCGCTGCTGGTGCTGCTGGCCGCCCGCTCGCTGGGCGTCGAGGGCGACCGCCACATCACCCTGGCCACGCTGATCGAGTTCATGCACACCTCGACCCTGCTGCACGACGACGTGGTAGACGAATCCCACATGCGCCGCGGCAAGGCCACCGCCAACGATGCCTGGGGCAACGCGCCTTCGGTGCTGGTCGGCGACTTCCTCTATTCACGCTCGTTCCAGATGATGGTCGACGTGGGCTCGATGCGGATCATGGAAGTGCTCTCCGCCGCCACCTGCACCATCGCCGAGGGCGAGGTCCAGCAGCTGACCAACGTCGGCAACCCCGACGTGGACGAGGCCGCCTACTTCGAGACCATTCAGGGCAAGACCGCCATGCTGTTCGAGGCGGCCTCCCACAGCGGCGCCCTGCTCGCCGGTGCCACGCCCGAGCAGGAAGACGCGCTGCGCCTGTACGGCCGCTACCTGGGCCTGGCCTTCCAGCTGGTCGACGACCTGCTCGACTACCAGGGCGACGCCGAGGCGATGGGCAAGAACGTCGGCGACGACCTGGCCGAGGGCAAGCCGACCCTGCCACTGATCCAGGCCATGGCCGCCGGCACCGCCGAGCAGGCCAAGGTGGTCCGTCAGGCCATCCGCCAGGGCGGCCTCGAGCGCCTCGACGAGGTGCTGGCCATCGTCGGCGAGACCGGCGCGCTGGAGTACACCCGCGCCAAGGCCGAGGAGATGTCCGCCAAGGCCCTGGCCCAGCTGGATGCCCTGCCCGACTCCCCCTACCGCAACAGCATGGCCGAACTGGCCCGCCTGGCGGTGGAACGCCGCAACTGAGCCCGAGGCCGGAGATCGGCGAAGACGGAGAAGTAAAAGAAGGGCTTGCATTCCGTCTTCGCCTACGTATAATACTCATCCGTCGCCGAGAGACACGGCAGGCATCGGAGTATAGCTCAGCTTGGTAGAGCGCTGCCTTCGGGAGGCAGAGGTCGTAGGTTCGAATCCTGCTACTCCGACCAAGGACATCAGTAAAAACGCCCACTTAGCTCAATCGAGCGGTGGGCGTTTTTCGTTTCCCTCGGCTTGTTTCATTACCCCCACTGCCCGATCCGCAGCCCATGCTGACGAAGCTTGCGCACCACGCTGGGCTGGCTGATGCCGAGCCGCTCGGCCATTGCATAAGTGGAAGACAGCTCGCCGCACAGCTCGGCGAGGACGGCGCGCTCGGTGCGCGCCAGCATGGCCTTGAGCGACTCCCCTTCGAGCAGCGCGGCGCCGGCCTTCCCCTCGGTGCTCCGCTCCGGCTCCGTCTCGGGCAGCGCCGCCGGCCATTCCGCGGCCGCCCGCTCGCCACGAATGATATCCTCCCCGGCCGACAGCCAGGCCCGCTCCAGCCAGTTCTCGAGCTCTCGCACGTTGCCCGGCCAGTCCCGCCCCATCAGCTCCTGCCAGACGTCACGCCCGATCAGCTTGTCACGCCCATAGCGGGCATTGAGACGCTTCAGCTGGCGCTCGACCAGGCCGGGGATGTCCTCGCGGCGCTCGCGCAGCGGCGGCAGGGTGACGGGGATGACGTTGAGGCGATAGTAGAGATCGAGGCGGAACGCCCCCTCCTCGACCCGCCGGGCCAGGTCCTGGTTGGTCGCCACCACCAGCCGGAAGTCGATGCGCCTGGCCCGCGTATCGCCCAGCCGGGTCACGCTGCCGTCCTGGATGGTCTTGAGCAGCTTGGTCTGCATCGCCAGCGGCAGCTCGCCGATCTCATCGAGGAACAGGGTCCCGCCCTCGGCCTGCTCCAGGAGACCCGCCTTGCCCCCCGGCGCGGCACCGCTGAAGGCACCATGTCGATAGCCGAACATCTCCGACTCGAACAGGCTCTCCGGAATGGCGCCGCAATTGACGTCGATGAAGGGCCCATCGCCGCGCGCGCTCCAGCGGTGCAGCTGGCGGGCGAAGGCGGTCTTGCCGACGCCCGACTCGCCAAGCATCAGCACCGTGGCGTCGGTCGGCGCCACCCGCTGCAGCAGCAGCGCCACCTCGCGCATCACCCGGCTACGCACCTCGAGCTCGCCCAGGTCGACGTCCAGACCGGGCTCCTCGGCGCCGCCGCCACGCATGAGATGCTCGCTGAAGCGACGCTGCAGCAACGCATACTCTTCCTGGAGCATCTGCAGGTCGGTCAGGTCCATCGACCGGCTGACCACCGCCACCAGCTGGCCGCCCTGAAACACCGGATGCGCCTGCGCGATCACCCGCCGTCCGGTGCCGGTCACCTGCATCAGCTGGGCCGGCTTGCCGGTGCGGATGACCTCCAGGCTGATCGAGGGCTTCAGTACGCCTTCGGCCTCGAGCTGCTGCACGGTAGTGGCGCACAGTTCCTCACGAGACATGCCATAGACCGCCGCCGCGGCCGGGCTGACCTCGCAGACCCGCCCCTCGGTATCCACCACGAAGAAGTGATCGTGGGCGGTGTCGATGATGGTCTGCAGGATGCAGCTGTCGAGTTCGCTCATGGAAGGCCCCGTGATGCATAAATGAATCGCGCGATTCACCAATGTATCACGGCCACGGTGCCAGCGATCCAGAAATGAATCAACACACTCTAAACCTCCAACAATATCAGCTAGTTAAAAAGTGGCACGTTTCATGCTTAAGGTAACGATGAACAACCCCAATGATATGGAGCCCCAATGAGCGACTTTAACCAGCCCCTCGGCGGCAACGAGATGCCACGCTTCGGCGGCCCCGCCACCATGATGCGCCTGCCCACCCAGGACAGCGCCGCCGGGCTCGATGCCGCCTTCATCGGCGTGCCCATGGACATCGGCGCCTCCAACCGCCCCGGCACACGCCTGGGGCCGCGCCAGATCCGCGACGAGTCGCGCATGCTTCGCCCCTACAACATGGCCACCCGCGCCGCGCCCTTCGACAGCCTGCAGGTCGCCGACATCGGCGACGTGGCGATCAACACCTTCAACCTGCCCAAGAACCTCGACATCATCACCGGCTTCTACGACGAGGTGCTGTCTCACGACTGCGTGCCCTTGACGATGGGCGGCGACCACACCCTGACCTGGCCGCTGCTGCGCGCCATCGCCAGGAAGCACGGCCCGGTCGGCCTGATTCACATCGATGCCCACGCCGACGTCAACGAGCACATGTTCGGCGAGGAAATCGCCCACGGCTGCCCCTTCCGCCGCGCCCAGGAAGAGGGCCTGCTGGACAGCAACCGCGTGGTGCAGATCGGCCTGCGCGGCACCGGCTACGCCGCCGACGACTTCGACTGGTGCCGCGACCAGGGTTTCCGCGTCGTGACCGCCGAGCAGTGCTGGTACAAGTCGCTGGCGCCGCTGATGGCCGAAGTGCGCGAGCAGATGGGCGACGGCCCGGTGTACATCTCCTTCGACATCGACGGCCTGGACCCCTCGGTCGCCCCCGGCACCGGCACCGTCGAGATGGGCGGCCTCACCGCCCAGCAGGGGCTGGAGATCGTGCGCGGCGCGGCGGGCCTCAACGTCGTCGGCGGCGACCTGGTCGAGGTCTCGCCCCCCTATGACACCAGCGGCAACACCGCGCTGATGGGCGCCACCCTGCTCTACGAGATGCTCTGCGTGCTGCCCGGCGTGATACACCGCGACTGAGCCGACCCGACCCGGCCCCCCCCCCCCCCCGGGGCCGGGTTCTACCCATTACAAGATCAATAGGGAAACCCCATGGCCAACTCCTTCGACACCCAACTGGCCAGTCGCGCGGCACCGCTGAGCCGCGCCGGACTGCTGAAGTTCCTGATCCCCTCTCTGCTGGGCATCGGCCTGTTCCTGGTGCCCTTCTCCACCGGCGACACCATCAACATCGGCATGGGCCTGATGGCCGACGGCCTCAAGGCGCTGCTCGGCGATGCCCTGCCGACCATCGCCACGGTCGTGCTGTGCCTGTCCGTAGCGCTGACGCTGACGGTCAAGCTGACTCGGCCCGCCTGGGCCCGCGAGGGCGCCCTGCACGAGCTGTTCGACGTGGCGCCTCTGTGGGTGATCATGCGCGTGCTGGGCGCGGCGTTCGCGCTGATGACCTACTTCCAGGTCGGCCCGGAGGCGGTCACCGCCTCCTTCACCGGGGGCGTGATGCTCAACGACCTGGCCCCGGTACTGCTGACCTTCTTCTTCTTCGCCGCCATCCTGCTGCCCTTCCTGGTCGACTTCGGCTTCATGGAGTTCATCGGCAGTCTGGTGCGCACGCCCTTCCGCAAGATCTTCGGCCTGCCCGGGCGCAGCGCCATCGATGCCACCGCCTCCTGGATGGGATCCGGCACCGTGGGCGTGCTGA
Organism: Halomonas halophila; assembly: GCF_030406665.1. Lineage (NCBI taxonomy): Bacteria > Pseudomonadati > Pseudomonadota > Gammaproteobacteria > Oceanospirillales > Halomonadaceae > Halomonas > Halomonas halophila. The sequence goes on from NZ_CP129121.1 coordinate 3,223,322, forward strand.
TCACCACCCAGCAGTACGAGCAGGGCTACTACAACGCCCGCGAGGCCTCGGCGATCGCCACCAACTTCTCCATCGTCTCGATCGCCTTCGCCCTGCTGGTCACCAGCTTCATCGGCATCAACCACCTGTTCGTGCCCTTCTACCTGACCGTGGTGGTCGCCGGCCTGGTCGCCGCCGTCATCGTGCCGCGCCTGCCGCCGCTGTCGCGCAAGTCGAACGCCTACCACGAGCCAGTAGGCTGCCAGATTCAGGAAGAAAACACCGGCGACCAGAGCCTGCTGCGCTACAGCCTGGGCATGGCCGTGGCACGTGCCGAGACCGCCCCGGGTCCGCTCAAGCTGGCACGCATCGCGCTGTTCAACGTCGCCGACATCTTCCTCGGCCTGCTGCCGCTGGTGATCGCCATCGGCACCGTGGCGCTGGTGCTGGCCGAATTCACGCCGCTGTTCACCTGGCTCTCCGCGCCCATGGTGCCGGTGCTGGAATGGATGCGGATCCCCGAGGCCGAGGCCGCCGCCCCCGCCACCCTGGTGGGCTTCGCCGACATGTTCCTGCCGGCGGTGCTGGCCAGCGACATCGAGAGCGAGCTGACCCGCTTCGTGATCGCCTGCCTGTCGCTGACCCAGCTGATCTACATGTCCGAGATCGGCGCCCTGCTGCTGAAATCGAAGATCCCGCTCAAGCTGTGGGAGCTGGTGGTGATCTTCCTGCTGCGCACCGCCATCACCCTTCCGATCATCGTGTTCATGGGCCATTGGCTGGTGGGCTGAGACGATCCCCATGAACCGCGAGAGCCTGAATCCTGAGAGAGAAACGCCCATGACCTGCGCCGACCTGCTGATTCGCCTGCTGCGCGACACCTACGGGGTGGACACCGTGTTCGGGATCCCCGGCGTGCATACCGTTGAGCTCTACCGCGGCCTCGCCGGCGGCGAGGGCAGCGGCATCCGCCATGTCACGCCGCGCCACGAGCAGGGCGCCGGCTTCATGGCCGACGGCTACGCCCGCGCCACCGGCAAGCCCGGGGTGTGCTTCATCATCACCGGGCCCGGCATGACCAACATCGCCACCGCCATGGGTCAGGCGCTGGCCGACTCGGTGCCGATGCTGGTGATCTCCAGCGTCAATCGCCGCGACACCCTGGGTCGCGGGCAGGGCCGGCTGCATGAACTGCCGAGCCAGCAGCAGCTGATCGCCGGGGTCGCCCGCTTCAGCCACACCCTGCTCGACCCCGAGGGCCTGCCCGAAACGCTGGCCCGGGCCTTCGCGGTATTCGAAGGCGCACGGCCGGGGCCTGTGCATCTCGAGATTCCCATCGATCTGTTCGATGCCCCGGTCCGCACGCCGCGGCACTGGCAGCGAGCGGCACTGGCCAAGGCCGCGCCGGATCCCGTGGCCATCGCCGAAGCAGGCGCCTGGCTGGCAGATGCCGCACGCCCGCTGGTGCTGCTCGGCGGCGGCAGCGTGGCCGCCCCCGAGGCCGCTCGCGCGCTGGTCGAGGCGCTCGATGCCCCCGCCGTCACCACCATCAACGCCAAGGGACTGCTCGGCCGCGACCATCCGCTGGACCTGGGCGCCAACGCCTCGCTGCCGGCGGTGCGCGAGCTGGCACGGGACGCCGACGTGGTGCTGGCCATCGGCACCGAGCTCGGCGAGACCGACTACGACGTGGTGTTCGACGACGGCTTCACGCTCGACGGCCGACTGATCCGCATCGACGTGGATCCCCAGCAGCTGGCCCGCAACCAGGCCGCCGACCTGGCCCTGGTGGCCGACGCCGGCCAGGCCCTCGCGGCCCTGGCGTCGCACTTCAAAGGAACCCGGCTGAACCGTGGCGGCGCCGAGCGTACACGGGCCGCCCATGAGGCGATGGGGCTCGCCGAGGACCCGGCCTTTGCCGCCTATGTGCCGCTGTTCGACACCCTGCGCGAGGCCCTGCCCGAGGCGATCCTGGTCGGCGATTCCTGCGCCACCACCTACGCGGCCAACCACCTGGTCGCCCAGCCGGCCCCGCGGCGCTTCTTCAACGCTTCCACCGGCTACGGCACCCTCGGCTACGGCCTGCCGGCGGCGCTCGGCGCCAGCCTCGCCCGCCCCGACCTGCCGGTGGTGGCCCTGGTCGGCGACGGCGGCGTGATGTTCACCCTGCCGGAGCTGGCCTGCGCGGTGGAGGAACGCCTGCCGGTAGTGATCCTGCTGTGGCACAACCAGGGCTACGAGGAGATCCGCCGCTTCATGGACGACGCCGGCGTCACCCGCCTCGGCGTCGACCTCCAGGCCCCGGACTTCCTCACCGTGGCCCGCGGCTTCGGCTGTGCCGCCACCCGCGTCGCCGCCCCCGCGGAGCTGGCCCAGGCGCTGTCCAGCCGCCCCGCCGACGGTCCGCTGCTGATCGAAGTCGACGCCGCGGCCTGGGCTCGCGCCGCCTCGCCTGAATTCGGACCTGGAGCCTGACATGCAACGACTCACCCAGCAGTTCATCGACAACCACTGGATCGCGAGCCGCAGCGAGCGCCGCCTGCCGGTGACCGATCCCTACCGCCAGGAGACGATCGCCGAGGTCACCGCCGGCGACCCGGCCGACGTCGACGCCGCGGTGGGCGCCGCACGCCGTGCCCTGCCCGCCTGGCAGGCGCTGGGCGGCGAGCGTCGGGCGGTCTACCTCGAGGCCTTCGCCGACGCCCTCGTCGAGCGCCGCGAGGCGCTGATGCGGCTGTCTTCCACCAACAACGGCAAGGCCCTGGCCGAGACCGCCATCGATCTCGACGATGCCATCGCCTGCTATCGCTACTACGCCGGCCAGGCCCGGGCCCTGGAGGCCCGCCAGGGGCGCCTGGTCGAGCATGGCATGGACGGCATCGAGGCCCGCACCTACGAGGACCCGGCCGGCGTGGTCGGCCTGATCACGCCCTGGAACTTCCCGCTGGTCACCAGCGCCTGGAAGATCGCCCCGGCGCTGGCCGCCGGCTGCACGGTGGTGTTCAAGCCCTCCGAGATCACGCCGCTGCCCGAGCAGGCCGTGGCCGAGATCGCCCTCGAGATCGGCCTCCCGGCCGGGGTCATCAACCTGGTGCACGGCGACGGCGAGGGCATCGGCGCGCCGCTCACCGCCCATCCCGGCATCGACAAGCTGTCCTTCACCGGCAGCAACGCCGTGGGCGAGAAGGTCATGCGCGCCGCCGCTGACGGCACCCGGGGCGTCTCGCTCGAACTCGGCGGCAAGTCGCCGATCCTGGTGCTGGACGACGCCGAGGTCGAGGCCGCCGCCGACTGGGTGATGGCCGGCATCTACTTCAACAGCGGGCAGATCTGCTCGGCGACCTCGCGGCTGATCGTGCACGCATCGCTGGCCGACGCGCTCTATGCGGCGCTGGCCACGCGCATCGATACCATCCGCCTGGGCGATCCGCTGGCCGACGATACCGACATGGGCCCGATGACCAGCGCGCGGCAGCGCGAGGCCGTGGAAGGCTACCTGTCCATCGCCGCCGAGGAGGGGCTTATCGCGGTGCGCGACGCCCGGCACCGCGAGCTGCCCGCCCAAGGCGAATTCGTCGCGCCGACCCTGTATCGCGATGTGCCCGTCGGCAGCCGACTGTGGCGGGAGGAGGTCTTCGGCCCGGTGCTGTGCGCCCGCAGCGTCGACAGCGACGCCGAGGCGATCGCGCTGGCCAATGACTCCGCCTTCGGCCTCGCCGCCACCGTGATCTCGGGCGACGCCGACCGCGCCCGCCGCGTCGGCCGCGCGCTACGGGCCGGCAGCATCTGGTTCAACAGCGAGCAGCTGGTGCTGCCGGAGGCGAGCTGGGGCGGCTTCGGCATCAGCGGCATCGGCCGCGAGCTGGGCCCCTGGGGGCTGGCGGGCTACCTGGAGGTCAAGCACCTGATCGGACCGGCGGGCTGAATCGGCCCTGCCATGCAATACACGACGCCCCGGCCGCCTGGCCAGGGCGTCGTCGTCTCAAAGCGTTTCAGGAAAGACGATCCCTACTCGTCGTGGCCGACCTTCAGCGTCGACTTCTTCGCCTTGCCGTCGTTGGCCTGCCAGGAGAGGCGGATATCCAGGCGGTGATAGTCGTCTTCCTTGCGCGCGGTGATCTTGAGATTGATCAGCCCCTTGGGCGCGAGGCGGATCTCGCCTTCGTCGTCCGAGAACGACAGCACACCCTTGGCCAACCCCTTGGTGATCGCCTTGAGGATCTCCTGGGCGCCCTTGATGCTCTGTAGCGATTCGTGCCGGAAGAGGCTCTTCTCGGTCTTCATGATGGTCTTGCCTTCTTCTGGGTGGCCGCACGCCGCCTCTCGAGGTAGCGCTCCGGTTCGAAGACCTTGGCATGCGGATAGTCGTTGCTGATGCCGATCACCCGGCCCGCCGGGTCGATGATGGTCACGCCCATGCCATGCCCCTCGAGCCCTTCCTTGCGACGCGAGTTGCGGTCCAGGGTGATGTCGCCCTCGATGTGCAGCATGCCGCGGCGAATCATCAGGCGCTGTCCGGCGGTGAGGTTGATATGGCCGTGCACCACGGCGTGGATGCCCTGGCGATAGACGCGGTCGACGCCGTGTTCGGTCAGGGGAAAATCGACCTTGCGATACTTGGTGCGCAGGGTGTTGGCCAGCGGCCCATAGTAGAACCCGAAGGGATCCTCGAGCACCTGCTCGGAGAAGCGCCGGTTCAACGCCTCGACGCCTTCGTCCTCGATCAGGCGAGCGGTGCTGTCGTCCAGCCCGGCGTGCACGAACAGGAAGGAACCCTCCCGGTGGGCGAGCCGCATGGCCTCGAAGAACCAGGCGAACTCGCCCTCCGGGCGCAGGAACAGCGCGCACAGCACCTGCGACGCGGCGTAAACCTGGCGCAGCGTCAAGCCGGCCTTCTCGCAGGCGGCCTCGAAGTTCGCCACCTTCTTGCGCAGCCGGGCGAGCTCTCGCTCGATGGCCTTGTCGCTCATCTGCTCCCGGGCCATGGCCGGGAAGGCCTCGAACCAGCCCTCGTCGGGAAACAGCCGCCGCCGGCAGCCCTTCCTGCCCGGGACGCCGGCCAGCGGCTTCTTCTTGCCGGCCAGGTACTCGGCGTACACCTCCTTGAGCAGCGGGATGGCCTTGCTGCCCATGCGCACGAAGAGGTGCTCGGTGCGCGGCGAGCGCTCGTGCTCCAGGGCCATCAGCCCCATCAGCAGGCGCATGTCATGGTTGCCCGCCAGCAGCGTCACCCGGGCGCCGCTGTCCATCAGCCGGCGCAGGCTGCGCAGCAGCGTCAGGTTGCTGGGCCCCTTGTCCAGGCAGTCGCCGCCGATCACGAAGGCGCCCTTGCGGCCGCGCTTGGTCAGGCGGATCTCGTCAAGGCCCGGCCCGGTCTGCTTCACGCCGCCCGAGGCCACCAGCGAGCCCACGAAGGCCTGCGCATCGGCGTGCGGGTCGGAGATGAAGAAGACCCGACGCTCGGGCCAGGCCCAGGGGCGATGCGACACCGCGCGGCGCAGCAGGCGGGTGACCACCGCCGGCGAACTGCCGCCCCGCGCCTGGGCGTTGCGCCCGCCCGGCACCCAGGGCTCCGCGGTGGTCGGCAGCGCCTCGGTCAGCCACGACGGTCCCTTGTAGCGGGGAAAGCCGCGGGGAACACCGCGGCCCTCATCGCCGACATTCACGCCGGATGTCTCGGAACGGGCCTGACCACTCGCCATGTGCGGGCTCCTGGAGAAAGAAGGGAAGAAGAAAGCAGGGAAGGAGAAAGCGGGAACGAGCCAGCCTATGACCTCGAGGTGACGGTTCGATGACGCCCCGGTGCGCCTGGGCTAGTCGTGGTAGCCATCGCCGCCCCTCACCTTCCAGCGTCCGCCGACATGATGCCAGCGGCCGTGGGCATCGCGCTCCAGGTAGACCGGCGCGGCGTGATACATGCTCAGCCGGGCGATGTCGTCGAAGGCCAGCACGCCGAGTCGATGGGCGGCGTGGCGGAAGGAGGCCCCGTGGCCGACGAAGACCTTGAGCGTGTCCTGACCGGCCTGCGCCGACAGCGCGGCCATGCGCGACTCGAGATGCTCGGCGACGCGCTCGCCGGCCTCCATCAGCGACTCCGCCCCGGGCAGCGGCAGGCGGAAGTGGCTGTTCGACTTCCAGTCCGCCGGCAGCTCGCCGCAGCGCGGGTCCGCCGCGACCACCTCGGCGATCTGCGCCGCGGTCAGGTTCGCCGCGCAGCCCAGCCCGCGCTCGGCCAGGGCGGAGAAGCTCTCGACCCGCGGCGCCGCCTCGCACGGCACGCCGGCCGAGGAAAGCGCCGCTTTGAGGCCCTCGGCGGTCTGCCAGGCCCGCAGCAGGCGCGAGGCATCGATGGTCTCGGCCAGGCGCCAGCCTTCGGCGGCCAGGGTCTGCGCCAGCGCGAGACCGGCCTCGGCGGCCTGGACTTCCCCACGCTCGGTCAGCGGGAAGGGCTGGTGGGCGCTCGGCGTATCGGCCAGCTGGTGATAGTCACCATGGCGGATCAGCGCCGCGATGGTGCGGGGCGTGCGATTTGTCATGACGCGCCTCCCGACTGGAGACGCGCCGCCAGCGCGCGCAGCTCGCTCGCCAGCGCCTCGCCCTTGACCGCCGCGGCGGCCTCCTCGGGCGCGAACCAGCGCCGGGTACGGTGCGGCTCCTCGCGGTCATGCTGCGGCTGCTCGGCGTCGACGCGCATGGCGAACAGCGCCACCTCACAGGTCGCGCCCCACTTGGCCTGGCGATAGTGGCCCGGCGCCACGGCGGCGATCGCGCCGCTGATGCCGGCCTCCTCGCCCGCCTCCTTGAGCGCCGAGGCCTTGGGGGAAAGCCCCGGTTCGACGATGCCCTTGGGCAGGCTCCAGTGGCGATTGCTGCTCGAGCCGATCAGCAGCACCTCAAGTGCGCCATCGCGCCAGCGATAGGGCAGCACCGCGGACTGGGTGTAGTAGTAGGCCGGCCGCTCGCGCCGCTCGGCGCCGTCGGGAAACGGGAAGGGAAAGCCCTCGGGCAGCACCTTCGGGCGCTGTAGCTCGAGCAGCCGCGCCCCGCCGGCGGCGAGCGACGCCCAGGCGACGTCCAGGCCGAGGCGCGCCAGCGCCGCGGTGGGCAGTCGCTTGCCGTCTTCCGCGTCGGGAAGCGGTTCGGGCGAGAGCCAGTCGAGGAATTCCTCCAGCCCGGGGTTGTGGCCGACCACCATCAGCCGCGAGATATCGTCCGGGCAGCGCGCCACCACGTGCGCCAGCGCCTCGGGATCGCCCTCGTAGAGCGCCGGCTCCAGCGTCACGGCCTCGGCGGTCAGCCCCATGGCCTTGGCGCACTTCTCGGCGGTGGCCCGGGCGCGCTCGGCGGGCGAGGTCAGGATGCGCTGCGGCACCCGCCCCTGCTCGGCCAGCCAGGCGCCCATGCGCTGGGCGCCGAGCTTGCCGCGCTTCTTCAGCGGCCGCTCGAGATCGTCAACCGGCACCGACCCGTCGGACTTGCCGTGGCGCAGCAACAGCAGCTCGCGAGACATGGCTAGCCCTCCAGCAGGGGAATGAGATGCCCCGCCACCAGGGCATTGAAGTCGATGCCGCCGCTGACCTCGAACACCGGCACGCCGGCCAGCACGTCCAGGTAGGCGGCCTCGTCGAGGGGCTCGTCGTCGGCCAGGAAGCTGCCGTCCGCACGCTGATAGAAGGGCCCCGCCGACTTCATGATCGCCGCCAGCAGGTCGCGACGCTGCGTCAAATCCACGGCGGCGACCCGCGGCGGGCTCGCGTCGTCGCGGCGCCAGTTGAGGACCACGAAGCCTCCCAGGGTCGCCTCATCAGTCAGGCGATCGGGACCGTAGCGCGCGGCGACGGGCACGTCGTGCTTCTCTTCCAGCTCCCACAGCGCGTCGGCCGGCAGCGCCCTCAGCTGATCCCGGCGCGCGACCGGCAGCAGCGTCTCGAGGCGGGGATTGTGGAGCGCGGTGCCGGGATTGATGCGCGGCTGCTTGGGCACGCCGGCGGCCCGCACCTCGCCGCCCTCGCGCTTGAGGAACAGCCGGTCGTTGGTCAGGAAGACGGTCGCGGGATGCTCCAGGGCGTGCAGCATGGCGGTGGACTTGCCGCCGCCGGAGAAGGCGGCGATGGCCAGCGCCCGGCCGTCGCGCACCAGCGCCGCGGCGTGGCAGACCTGCCAGTCCGCCCGCTGCAGGTGATTCATGTATTGGGCGATGACGAAGTTCACCACCTGGTTGTCGTGGGCCAGGCAGGGCCCGGCCGCGATGCAGTGCGGCGCGCTCTGCAGGAACACCATGCCGGTGCGCACCTTGCGCACCAGCCGGCCGCCGGGCAGGTCGTGGACGCTGTCCTTGCGCCCGGTCTTGCCCGGCTCGCGGGCCCAGTCGACGAAGGCGGTGTCCAGCGCGGGGGCCTCGCGCTCGATGACGACCACCTCGAGCGTCGCCGCCGCGTCCGGCGCCAGGCAGTGGGCGAAGTAGTCGCCGAGACGATCGAGCAGCGCGGCCGAGTTGGAGCGAATCGCCAGCGTCGCCCGCCCCATGTCGAGCACCAGCGCACGCTCGAGCAGTTCGGCCTCACCGATCAGCGTCTCGGCCAGGGCCGCCGGCGTGGCGTTCGCGGTGCTCATAGCTCGCTCAGCACGTGGTCGAGGTAGGCGCCGGCGGCGTCGATACCCGCGCCCTCCAGGGCGCCGCGGAAGCCGCCGAAGGCGGACACCTCGAAGACGATCGGGCCGTCCGGGGTCTCGGCCACGTCCACGGTGGTGAAGTCCAGGCCGAAGGGCGCCTGGGCCCTAGTGGCCAGGTCGATCAGCGCCTCCGAGGGCGCATAGGCCTCGTAGCGGCCGCCGCTGTGGATGGTGGTGTTCCAGCTGTCGCCGCTCTGGGGCACGCGGGCGTAGGTGCCGAGGTAGCGCCCGCCGGCGAACACCATGCCCAGATCGCGGCCGGGCAGCTCGACCTTGCGCTGCAGGTACATCATCGGATTGTCGCGGCGGAAGGCCTCGACCTCGGCGCGCAGCGCCTCCGGCGACTGGCCGGCGGAGATCACGCACATGCCCCGGGCCTTGGTCGAGAACAGCGGCTTGAAGACCGCCTCGCCGAAGCGCTGGACGGCCTCGCAGGCGCTGTCGACGTCCTCGGTGACGACCGTCTCCGGCATCGGGATGCCGGCGTGGCGCAGGGTGAGGGTGCAGCTGAGGCGATTGATCAGCCGCAGCATCTTCTCGGCGCCGCTGAACACCCGCACGCCCCGGGCCTCCGCCGCCCGCAACAGCTCCAGGCGATCCAGGCTGTCGGGGCTGTACTCGGCGCTGATCTTCTTCACGACCAGGGCGTCCAGCTCGCCGAGATCCAGGCCCCGGTGGTCGAGGCGGCCGGTGGTCAGGTCGAGGCTGATGTGCTGAAGGTCGATCACCGCACGAAACCCGGTCCGCGCCTCGATGGCGTCGGCCAGCACCTCGGTGGACCACTTGCCGGGAATGCCCACCACGCCGATCCTGGGATTGGGGTCAGTCAACGAAAATCTCCTTCATGGGAATACGAAAACGGTCGGCCTTCTCCAGATCGGCCGCCAGGACCAGCTCGAGCAGATAGCGCGCGCGCAGGAACATGCGGCTGGCCAGCGACTGGTCGAGGATGAAACGGGTCGAGGTGGCGAAGGAGCGCGCCAGCCCCAGCGCCAGCCTCAGCTCGAAGGTGGTGTCGCCTCGGGACGTCGCATAGCGCCGCGCCGTGCGATAGAAGTCCTGGGCCAGGCCCATGATGCGACGGCGCAGCGGGGCATCCATGATCTGCAGCCGATAGTTGGAGACCATGAACACCGAGACGTCCTGCACGTAGTCCATGTAGCTGGAGCGGTGCAGGTCGATGAAGTTGATCCGCCGCTCGAGCGGGTCGTAGATGATGTTGTCGACGTTGAAGTCGCCGTGGATGTACACCGAGAACGGCGCACCCAGCTCGGCCTCCCGGACTCTGGCGCGCTCGACCAGCGCATCGAAGCCGAGCAGCTCGACGCCGCACACCGTCGCGCCGCTGCTACGGAACTCGGGATGGATCTTGTAGACCTCGCCGAGGCGCTTCTCGAGCTGCTGCATGTAGCCGGCGGCGACCGGGGTGTCGGTATGGGTCTCCTGCCACACCGACTTCAGCGTGCGGGTGAGCCGCTTGAGGGCCTCGTCGAGCAGCTCGGGCGACTCGTTGAGCAGGATGTGCTCGAAGGTGAAGCCGGGCAGGTGCTCGATCAGCAGCGCCGCCGACTGGCCGCGCTTCTTGTAGGACAGGATCCTGGGCGCCAGGCCGGGATAGATCTCGTGCCAGCTCTCGACCCCCTGGCGCTCTTCCTTGACCTTGCGCTTGAGGCCGTCCTTGAAGATCGCCATGTAGTCGTCGTCATCGCCCGTGGAGATGCCCGAGATGCTGCTGCCCGATCGGGTCTCGGCGATGGGCGCCATGCTGAAGGCCTCGTCCTCGCCATCGGCCAGCTCCTCGACCAGCGAGTGCAGCGAGCGATAGCGCTCGAAGTTCATCGACTGCCCCAGGTTGGCCGAGATGATCACCTCGCTGAGATGCAGCAGCACGTCGCCCATCTGGCGGATCGTCTGGGCCACGAACAGCGCCCGGGTCAGGTCCTCGGTGCTGTTGTCGCGCTGCTTGAGCGCGGTGACGCCGTCGCCCACCCGCTGCTGGACGCGCTTGTGCAGCGTGTCCTGGAGGCGGCCGATCTGCAGCGCCTGCTGGGTGTCGCTGTCGGCGACCGCGCCCTCGACCATGGCCACGCCGGAGCGCACCAGCGCCAGCATCGGCGGGAAGTCCTCCGGCGACAGCGCCGCGGGATCGTCGACGTCGACCAGCTGGCGCACGCTCTCGCGGGCCAGCTCGGTGAGGCGGTCCAGGTCGGTGGCCACCAGCTCCAGGCTGCGCAGGATGCGCCGCCGCGCCTCGCCGGTCTTCTTGCGCGACAGCCGCCGGACGCAGTCGGCATGGATGCGCATCTTGAGGTTGCGGGCATAGCCGTCACGCTCCGAGACGCGCCGGGCGATGGCCGCGGTCGGGGTGGCAAAGAAGGCCTGGAGATTGGCCAGCTGGGAATCCACCTCGACGCACAGAAAGCGCAGGTTGTCCTGGATGCTGTCAGGTATCCGCTGGGTCATGGAACTCGCCCGCATAGAGTGGTTCGGCCGGCAGCGCGCCGGCGCCCACCAGGCGAGGCAGCAGATCGGCCAGATAGAAGGGAGAGAACGCCAGCCGCGGAAGGGCATCGATCCCGACCCAGCACACCTCGAGCTGGCGCTTGTCGGGGCTCGTACCGCTACGCGGCGTGTAGTCATCGGGCACGGTCGCGAGAAACAGGAAGTCGACCTGGTGTCGGCGCAGCGGCGGCTCGGTGCGCTTGAGCTTGACGTAGTCGCAGACCCGCACCAGGGTCGGCGACAGCACCTCGGTATCGATCTCCTCGCGGCACTCCCGCTGCAGGGCGGTCTCCAGGGATTCGCCGGTGTCCTGCCCGCCGCCGGGCAGGGCATAGACGTCGCCCTGCTTCCTCAGCAGAAGCAGGCGCTCGTCGCGCAGGATCAGCGCTCTGGCCGAATTGCGCACCCCGGGAATCAGCTCGGCCATGTTCGAGTCGCTCGTACGTCACACATCGTTAGCATGCCACAAAAAATATGACATATTTGTGACAACGCCCCGCGCCACTCAAGCCCGCGACACCGTGGCCGAAAGCAGGCAAGCTAGCCCGAAAGTCCGCCACAGGGAAGATCGACGGCATGGTCGACGTTCGCGTCACCCGCACCGCCCTGGTGCCCGACCCGCTGCGGGTCCAGCGCTACCAGAAGGCCCCGGAACTGGGCCCGCGTCTGCTGTTCTTCAGCGGCGGCTCGGCCCTCAACGGCGTGTCACGGCGGCTGCAGCACTACACCCACAACTCCATCCACCTGGTGACGCCCTTCGACTCCGGCGGCAGCTCCGCCAAGCTGCGCGAGGCCTTCCACATGCCCGCCATCGGCGACCTGCGCAGCCGGCTGATGGCGCTGGCCGACGACTCCATCCTCGGCCATCCCGAGGTCTACCGGCTGTTCACCCACCGGCTGCCGAAGGACGGCGAACCGTCGGCCCTGCGCGCGACCCTGGATGCGCTGGTGAGCGGGCGCCATCCGCTAACCGACGACATCTCCAACCCCATGCGCCGGCTGATCTGCCACCAGCTCGGCTTCTTCCGCGAGGCGATGCCCGCTGACTTCGACCTGCGCGGCGCCAGCATCGGCAACCTGATCCTGGCGGGCGGCTACCTGAACAACCACCAGCAGCTCGATCCGATCATCTTCCTGTTCTCCAAGCTGGTGCACGTGCGCGGCACGGTGCGCGCCGTGGTCAACAAGGACTACCACCTGGCGGTCACGCTGGAAGACGGCCGCCGGGTGCTGGGCCAGCACCGCATCACCGGCAAGGAGGTCGCGCCGCTGACCTCGCCCATCGCCGGCCTCGAGCTCTCGGCCAGTCGCGACCGCGACGAGCCCGTCACCGCCAGGCTGCGCAAGAAGAACCGCCGGCTGATCGCCTCCGCCGAGCTGATCTGCTATCCGCCGGGCAGCTTCTACTCCAGCCTGCTGGCCAACCTGCTGCCGGAAGGCGTCGGCCGGGCCATCCACGCCAACCGTTGCCCCAAGGTGTTCATACCCAACTCGAGCCCCGACCCCGAGCAGGCCGGCATGGGACTGGAGCAGCAGATCAGCGTGCTGCTCGATACCCTGCGCCGCGACATCGGCGAAGCCCGCCCCGCCCACGAACTGGTGAACTTCGTGCTGCTCGACCGGGCGCGCGGCGACTACCCCGGCGAGCTGTCCGACGCCTTCCTGAAAGAGCTCGGCATCACTCTGATCGACACCCGGCTGATCGGCGAGAGCGGCACGCCGCACTACGATCCCGACCTGCTGGCCACGGCCCTGCTGTCGCTGGTGTAGGCGGGCGTCAGGCTACGGTAATGACCGAACACTCGGCGACGTGGCTGACCTTGTGCGAGGTGCTGCCGAAGATCATGCCGTGCATGTCGCTGATCCCGCGACTGCCCATCACGATGGCGTCGACGCCGCGCTGAGATGCCTCATGGAGGATCGTCTCGGCCGGCATGCCCTGACGCACCACTGACTCGACCTCGAGGCCGCTCAGGTCGACGGCGTCGCGCACCTTCTGCAGGGCATCGTCGGCGTCGGCCTTCAGCGAGTCGGCGATATCGTTCCAGTTGTCCGCGGTGAAGGGCTCGGGCATGCCGCCGGTGAACAGCCCCATGTTACCGGGCGGATACTCGGCCACGGTCAGCAGGATCAGCGACGCGGAGGAGCCCCGCGCCAGCTGCGCCGCGACGCCCAGCGCCTTGGCGGAGTGCTCGGAGCCGTCGACGGGCACGAGGATGGACTGATACATGGTGGCCTCCTGCAGGCGGATCAGGGGAAACGCTCCGCTCCCCACGGTCCTTTCAGCCTAGTCGCTGGCGGCGCAGGCGGCCGGGGATCGCCCGTGAGCTTGACGGACATCAAGCCGCGGGCCTTGCTCAGTCGTCGTCGGCCAGGCGACGCGCCATGGCCTTGCGCGCCTTGTTGCGACGATAGAGGCGCACCAGGGCGATCCACAGCGCGACCGCCACCATGGCGGCCAGGGTCCAGCCCTGCCACACGCGTGCCGCGTCGCCGAGCATAGTTTCCAGGGTGATGATGAGGATGAAGCCCAGGGCCTGGCTGGCAATGGCCAGGGCCCGCAGGGTGTCGAAGGCCTGTCGTGCCATGAGTGCTCCCGCTGGATGACAGCCCCGCCCGCCGACAGTAGGCTTGGTGGGGTCAATTCGCCCAGTGTACCCGGTCCGGCCCGACGCGCCGACCCTGCCTCGAGAGAGCCCTCATGGATGCCATCGCCCTCGGGCCCGTGCTGCTTCCCCTGCCCCGCCTCTACGCCCTGGCCTGTGCTCTGCTGCTGCTCGTCGCCGCCGCCCTGGCCCTGCGCCTGCCCCGCGCCCGCCGAGCGCGCTGGTTCAACGGCCTGATCATCGCCTGGCTGGTCGGCGCGCGGCTCGGCCACGTGGCCCTGAACCTGCCGGCCTACGAAGCGGCGCCGCTGGACGCGCTGAAGCTGTGGCTGCCGGGCTATCAGGCGTGGCTCGGCCTGCTCGCCGCCCTGGCCTGGAGCGCCTGGGCGCTGCGCGACCGCCTGGCCGCCATGCTCGGCGCCCAGGGCCTGACGATCGGCGCCACCCTGGCCTGGCTGGCGCTGATGAGCTGGGCGCCGCTGGGCAGCGGCATCACGCCTCGCGCCCTGCCCGAGTTGACGCTCGAGAACCTCGAGGGCCAGCCGGTCAATCTCGCCGAGATTTCGGGCCAGCCGGTCATCGTCAACCTGTGGGCGACCTGGTGCCCGCCCTGCCGCCGCGAGCTGCCGCTGCTCGCCGAGGCCGACGCCCGGGACGACGTCACCGTGGTGGTGGTCAACCAGGGCGAGGACCTGCTGCCGGTGGCGCGCTATCTCGATGCCCAGGGACTCACCTTCGAGCACGCCCTGCTCGACCCGCGCCAGTCGCTGATGGTGGCCAGCGATGCCCCGGGACTGCCCACCACCCTGCTGTTCGACGCCGAGGGCCGCACCCGGGAGCGCCACGTCGGCGAGCTGACCCGAGCGACCCTCGACGGCTGGCTGGACGCGGAGTAGGCACCAGTTCCGACCACGTCGGCAAGCCGTAGAGGAACTCCTGCGCCATGGGTGAGGAGGATTCCTCCGAACGGGCTGGCCATGGAGGGCCAGCACCGGTCCTGCAAGCGTAGCGGGACGCGAGAGCGCCGCAGGGCGCCGGGAGCTACAGGGAAGTATTCGTGCGTTTCCGGGAGGCCGGCCCCGCTCGCAGGCTTGCCGACGATTGAGACATCATCCGAGGCGAACCGAGATTGCTAGGGGAAACCCCGGGAAGCCTCTTAAGCCGCGCCGGGGATTGCTGTAAGATACCGCGCCCTGTCGCCGAGGGTCGGGTGTGGCCCGCGGCACGAGACCAGATCCCTAGCATCCCCCGAGGCATCATGAGCGACTTCTCTCCCGGTCAGCGCTGGATCAGCGATGGCGAGGCCGAACTCGGCCTGGGCACCATCCTCAACTGCGACGCGCGCAGCATCACCGTCCTCTTCGGCGCCAGCCAGGAAACCCGGACCTACAGCATCCAGCATGCCCCCCTGACCCGGGTGATCTTCGGCAGCGGCGACCGCATCCGGTGCGCCGAGGGCTGGGAGATGACCGTCGACGACAGCAAGGAGTCCCGAGGACTGATCGTCTACATCGGCGAGGACGACCAGGGCGAGATCCGCGAGCTGCCCGAGGCGCGGCTGGCCGACTCCATGCAGTTCGACCAGGCCCGCGACCGCCTGCTGACCGGCCAGGTCGACCGCAACGACTGGTTCGACCTGCGCTTCCGCACCCTGCACCACCATCATCGCACCGAGCAGAACCCGGCGCTGGGCCTGGCCGGACCGCGCATCGACCTGATCCCGCACCAGCTCTACATCGCCGACGAGGTATCACGCCGCCAGGCGCCGCGGGTGCTGCTGGCCGATGAGGTCGGGCTCGGCAAGACCATCGAGGCCGGCCTGATCCTGCACCGCCTGCTGTTGACGGGCCGCGCCGAGCGCGCCCTGATCCTGGTGCCGGCGAGCCTCACCCACCAGTGGCTGGTGGAACTGCTGCGCCGCTTCTCGCTGGAGGTCACCCTGCTCGACGAGCAGCAGAGTCTGGCCCAGGGCGACGGCAACCCCTTCGAGACCGGCCAGCTGGTGCTGGCCAGCCAGGACTGGCTGTTCGCCAACCCACACCGCCAGGCCCAGGCCGAGGCCGTCGACTGGGATCTGTTGATCGCCGACGAGGCCCACCACCTGGAATGGAGCGAGAACGCCGACGAGGTCGGCCCCGGCTACGCCTGCGTGGAGCGCCTGGCCGCCAGCGTGCCCGGCGTGCTGCTGCTGACCGCCACTCCGGAGCAGATGGGCCAGGCCAGCCACTTCGCCCGGCTGCGCCTGCTCGACCCGGATCGCTACCACAGCCTGGCGGCCTTCCAGGAAGAAGAGCGCCACTACGCCGAGGTGGCCACCGCCATCGACGCCCTGGAGCGCCTGCCCGGCGAGGCCGCCGACCGCGAGGCCGTGGCGGCCGTCAGCGACGACCCCGACAGCGCCGCGCTGCTCGCCACCCTGGCCGACGCCGAGAGCGACGACGACCAGCGCACCGCCGCCCGCGGCCAGCTGCGCGAGCAGCTGCTCGACCGCCACGGCACCGGCCGGGTGATGTTCCGCAACAGCCGCCGCCACGTCGGCGGCTTCCCCGAGCGTCGCCTGCACGTCGACCGCCTCGAGCTGCCCTCCGCCTACCGCCGGGTGCTACGCCGCCTGGGCCGCGACGAGGACTACCTCGACGAGCTGCTGATCGAGACCGGCCTCGACCACCCCGAGGTGCTGGTCTATCTGGACACCATGTACCAGGCGCTGGCCAACGACCCGCTCAACGCCGAGCCCTGGTGGCAGTTCGACCCGCGCGTGACCTGGCTGCTGGAGCGGATCACCGAGCTCGGCGACGACAAGATCCTGGTCATCGCCCACGACCGCGAGACCGCCCAGGGCCTGGCCGACGGCCTGCGCGTGCTGGGCGGCGTGCAGGCCCCGGTGTTCCACGAGGACCTGACCCTGGTCGAGCGCGACCGCGCCGCCGCGGCCTTCGCCGACGACGAGGACGGCTGCCAGGTGCTGGTGTGCTCGGAGATCGGCTCCGAGGGCCGCAACTTCCAGTTCTGCCGCCACCTGGTGATGTTCGACCTGCCGCTGCACCCGGACCAGCTCGAGCAGCGCATCGGCCGCCTCGACCGCATCGGCCAGCGCCACGCCATCGAGCTGCACGTGCCGGTGTTCGCCGCCAGCCCCGGCGAGCAGCTGCTGCGCTGGTATCAGGAGGGCATGGACGCCTTCGGCGCGCCCCACGGCCTGGGCGGCGAACTGTTCGACGCCTTCGGCGACGCCCTGGCCGACGCCCTGCTCGACGAGGAAAGCCTGGACGAGGTGATCGCGGACACCCGCGAGCTCTTCGACCGCCGCATGACCGAACGCGACGCCGGCCGCAACCGCCTGCTCGAGCTCAACGCCTGCCGCCCGGAGCGCGCCGAGCAGACCATCGAGGCGATCCGCGAGCTCGACGAGGACCGCGCCCTGCGCCGCTACATCGACCAGGCACTGGACATCTTCGGCGTGGATGCCAAGGACATCGGCAACGACATCCAGCACCTCAAGCCCGGCCCGCAGATGCTCGACGGCCTGCCGGGGCTGGTGAAGGGCGAGGACGGCTTCTCGGCCACCTTCTCCCGCGAGCGCGCCCTGGGGCGCGACGACGTTCAGCGCCTGTCCTGGGAGCACCCGCTGACCCGCGAGATGATGGGCCGCATCCTCGACGGCACCATGGGCAACACCGCGCTGGCGCTGCTCAAGCATCCGTCGATCCCCGGCGGCCGGCTGATGGCCGAGCTGGTGTTCCGCACCCACTGCCCGGCCCCCAAGCGGCTGCACCTCAACCGCTTCCTGCCGCCGACCGCGGTGCGCGTGCTGCTCGACGAGTCCGGCGCCAACCTGACCGCCAAGGTCTCCTTCACCGGGCTGTCGAAGAACCTGCAGAAGGTCAAGAAGGCCGCCGCCCGCGACCTGATCAAGAGCCGCCACGAGCAGCTCCGCGACCTGCTCGACCGCGCCGAGGCCGAGGCCGAGCGCGAGCTGCCGACCATCGTCGAGGCCGCCCAGGCACGCATGCGCGAGGCGCTGGACGCCGAGCTGACCCGTCTGGAGGCCCTGGCCCGCCGCAACCCCGCGGTGCGCGAGGACGAGCTGACGGCGCTGCGCGAGGAGCGCGCCGCCCTGGACGCCGCCATCGAGGGCACCCGGCTGCGGCTGGATGCGGTGCGGGTCATCGTCACCATCGACGAGAACTCCCGCTAGGCGAGGCGACTCCCCCGGACGAGACCTGTCGCCGCCCTCCGGGGCTGATCCGGCGACAGGTCCCGGAGCGCCGGACCGCCGAGGGGCGCTATGAACCCATCCCTGGGCGCTACTTTGGCCCTACGGCGCTCTCGCATCCTGCTCCGCTTGCAGGTCCGGTGCTGGCCATCCTTGGCCAGCCCGTTCGGCGGAATCCGCCTCACCCATGGCCAAAAACCCCCTCTTCGACCTGTCCCCGGCGCCCCGTCTTGACGCCTTAACCAAGAGCCCCGTCGGCACGCTGCCGGCGGGGGCTCGTCGTTTCAGGGCATGGAAATGCGAAAGGGATGCGCTGATTTATGTCGCGAGCGATGAGAGGTGGGGGCGCCTAGCCTGGGTGCCGCCGGCGCCCAGGATCACTAGGTTCGTTCCCGACGAACCTATGCACTTCCTGCATCCCTGCAGGTCGTCGAGCGCAGCAATAAATCGGCGTTTCACTAGCCGAGGATATCGGTCAGGGCCTCCTCCAGGGTCGGGAAGCGGAACGCGAAGCCCGCCTCCTCCAGGCGCGCCGGGCGCATGTCGGCGCCGGTCAGCAGCAGTCGCGACATCTCGCCGAGGCCGATCTCCAGCACCTTGGCCGGCACCGGCAGCAGCGCCGGGCGGTGCAGATGCCGCGCCAGCAGGCGAGTGAAGACGGCATTGGTGACCGGGTGCGGGGCGCTGCCGTTGAAGGCCCCCTGAAGGTCGTCGCGCTCGAGCAGCAGCAGGATGGCGCTCACCAGATCCTGGCGATGCACCCAGGGCATGAACTGAGTGCCGTCGCCCAGGCGCCCGCCCAGCCCCAGCTTGAAGGGCGGCAGCAGGCGCTGCAGCATGCCGCCGCCGGAGTCGAGCACCAGGCCCAGGCGCAGGATCGCCAGCCGGGTGCCGAAGGCCGTCACGCCCTCGGCGGCTGCCTCCCAGCGCTGGCACAGGCGATGGGCGAATTCGTCGTGGGGCGGCGTCTCCTCGGTGACGACGGTGTCGCCCTGGTCGCCGTAGTAGCCCATGGCCGAGGCCGAGACCATCACCGACGGCGCGCGCCCGTGCGACGCCTTGAGCTGCTCGCAGAGCTGCACCAGCTCGCGGGTGGCGCCGAGCCGGGAATCCAGCAGCCGCTCCTTCTGCGCCTCACTCCAGCGCTTGCCGGCGATCGGCTCGCCGGCCAGGTTGACCACCGCCTCCGGCGGCGTATCGACGAAGTCCAGCGCCGAGCGACGCACGTCGACGCCCTCCGGCAACTTGAGCCGCGCCTGGCCGGGGTCCCGCGACACCACCTGGACCCGATGCCCGTCCGTGATCAGTCGCCGGCACAGGGCCTGGCCGACGAATCCGCTGCCTCCGGTGATCAGTATGCGCATTCCGGTCTCCTTGGATGGCGTCGAGCAAGTGTTATACAGGTTTTGTACACGTCTGTTAGTCTAGCGGTAAACCCCGTTGACTGCATGAGCCCGACATGACCTCGACGCCCCCTTCCCATGCCGTGATCGGGGCCGGTATCGCCGGCCTGGCCTGCGCCCGTGCGCTGGCGGATGCCGGCCACGACGTCACCGTGTTCGACAAGGGTCGCGGCCCCGGCGGCCGGATGTCCAGTCGCCGGCTCGAGGACGGCGCCATCGAGCTCGGCGCCCAGAGCTTTCGCGCCGCCCATCCGGCCTTCCGCGAACAGGTGGCCGCCTGGGTGCAGGCCGGGGTGGCCGCGCCCTGGCCCGACGCCCTGTGGCGGCTGGAAGCGGGCCGGGCAGCGCGGCGCGCCGACGGCCACCCCCGCTACACCGGCACGCCGCGGATGAGCGCGGTCACGCGCCAGCTGGCCCGCGGCCTGCCCCTGCACACCGGCACCCGCATCGTGTCGCTCGCGCGCGCAGGTAACGATTGGCGGCTCATCGACGAGCGCGGCACCACGCATGGCCCCTTCGCCACGGTGAGCCTGGCGCTGCCCGCGCCTCAGGCCGAGGGCTTGATCGCCCCCCATGCGCCGGAGCTCGCGAGCGAATGCCGACAGGTGCCCCAGCGCGCCTGCTGGGCGGCCTGGGCCCGCCTCGAGGCGCCACTCACGCTGCCCGGCGCCGAGGCCAATTGGCCGCTGCTGCAGTTCGACGCGGGCCCGCTGAAGCGCGTGGTCCGCCACCGCACCAAGCCCGGCCGCGGCGGTGCGCCCGAACTCATCACCCTGCTGGCCGATCTCGACTGGAGCGAACGCCGGCTCGAGGACGCCCCGGATGCCGTGGCCGTGGACCTGCTCGGCGCCCTGAACGACGCGCTCGAGACGCTCCGCCCCGCCGCCAGCCTGCCGGCGGTACAGGCGCGGGGCGCCCACCGCTGGCGCTATGCCGAACCCGGCGCGGTGGCGCCGGGCCATGACCATCGCCTGACGGACGCCGGCCTGGCGCTGTGCGGCGATGGCTGGCGCGGCGGACGCATCGAGGACGCCTGGCTGTCCGGCCACCACCTGGGCGAGGCGCTATGCCATCGCCATCCCCTTCCCGACCACGGAGATTTCCCGACATGAGCAATGCCCTGATCCTGATGGCCCACGGCTCCAGCGACCCTAACTGGCGGGCGCCCTTCGAGCGCCTGGCCGAGCAGCTATCCGCCCGGCTTGCGACCCCGCTGCGCCTGGCCTACATGGAGATCTGCGCGCCCTCGCTGGAGGACACCGTGGCCGAGCTGGCGGCCGAGGGCGTCGAGCACGCCGAGATCCTGCCGCTGTTCTTCGCCGCCGGCCGCCACCTGCGCAAGGACGTGCCCGGCCAGGTCGAAGCCCTCGGCGAGGCGCACCCCGAGGTACAGCTGACGCTGCTGCCGCCGGTGGGCGAGCATCCGGCCTTCGTCGAGGCCCTAGCGGCGGTGATCGCCGAGCGGGCCGGCGAGAGCGACTGACGGCCGTGTTGTACATCGACTGCTTTTTGTACAAAATTGGTGGTTGAAGCCCCATCCCTTCCGTCACCGATCTCACCACCGAGGCAGAGGCCCGCATGAGCGATCAGGCGAACCATCCGGCCGATGCGCCGCTCTATCCGATCCGCGAAGTCTCGCGCCTGACCGGCGTCAATGCCGTGACCCTGCGCGCCTGGGAGCGCCGCTACGGGCTGATCCAGCCTAAGCGCACCCCCAAGGGCCACCGACTCTACGCCAAGGACGACATCGCCCGCGTCGAGCGCATCCTGCAATGGCTCAACCGCGGCGTGCCCGTCAGCCAGGTCCGCGAGCTGCTGGAACAGCCCGAGATCGTGGAGGCGCCGCCGCCCGCCGCCGGCGACTGGGGGAGCCAGCGCCAGCAGCTGATCAAGGCCGTCGAGGCGCTGGACCTCGAGCGCCTGGAGGCGCTGTTCAACCAGGCCCTGGCCCTCTATCCGGTCGCCACCTGCCTCGACGAGCTGTGGCAGCCGGTGCTGCGCGAGCTGGAGGAGCGCTGGGACGACCGCCTGGGCGCCGACCTGCAGCGCCGCACTCTGGAAGCCTTCCTGCGCACCCGCATCGGCACCCGGCTGTATCACGCCAACGCCCGGGCCGGCGGCTCCACGCTGCTGATCGTGCCGCTGCCCGACGACGGCCCGCTGTGGGGGCTGCTGGCCGCCCTGGCCGCCGCCGATCGCGGCTATCGCGTGCAGTGGCTCGACGCCGCGCTGCCGCCACAGGAGCTGCCGCTGGCCGTGGAGCGCTTCCACGCCACCGCCCTGCTGCTGGCCAGTGGCCGCGCAGAGCGCGCCGACCTGGTGCGCCGCCAGCTACCGCGCCTGGCCGAGCAGCTCGAGGTGCCGGTGGCCCTGTGCGGCCCGGTGGCCCGCATTCGCGCGGCCGACCTCGACGCCTCGGGCGTGGAACTGCTCGGCGACGACCTGAGCCACGCCATGACACGCCTGCACTCCCTGACCCAAGCCGCCTGAACGGAGACACCGATGTCCCCGACCCTGGTCTGGTTCCGTAGCGACCTGCGCATCCACGACAACACCGCCCTGGCCGCCGCGGCCCGCCGCGGCCCGGTGATCGGCGTCTTCCTGCGCTGCCTGCCACAATGGCAAGCCCACGGCCACGGCGCCAACAAGCTGGACTTCACCCGGCGCGGCGTCGCCGCGCTCTCCGAGTCGCTGGCCGGGCTCAACATTCCGCTGCTGCATCGCGACATCGAGGCCTTCGACGAGGCCCCCGCGACGCTGCTCGCCCTGGCCCGGGAGCTCGGCGCCGAGGCAATTCACTTCAACCGCGAGTACCCGCTCGACGAGGCGCGCCGCGACGCGGCAGTGATCGAGACCCTCGAGGACGCCGGTCTCGCCGCCCACGGCCATCGCGACGCCGTGGCCTTCGCCCCGGGCGAGCTGCTGACCGGCAAGGGCGACGTCTACGGTGTCTTCACCCCCTTCGCCAAGGCCTGGCACAAGGCGATCACCGCCGACCGGCTGGCGCTGCAGGACGCGCCCGAGCCCCAGGCCAGACTGTCGGTCGATGCCGACCCCATCCCCGAGCTGCCCGAGCTCGAGGACACGCCGGTCGACGGCCGCCTGTGGCCCGCCGGCGAGGGCCCGGCCGCGGATCGCCTGGAGCGCTTCCTGCGCTTTCGCGGCCGCCACTACGACGACCAGCGCGACTTCCCGGCGATCCGCGGCACCAGCGAGCTGTCGCCCTACCTGGCGCTGGGCATGATCTCCCATCGCCAGTGCATGCAGGCGGTGATGGCCGAGAACGACGGCGCCCTGGCCGACGGTGACGCCGGCTTCACCGCCTGGGTCGGCGAGCTGATCTGGCGCGAGTTCTACCAGCACATCGCCGCCGGTTTCCCGCGGGTGTGCCGCCACCGCGCCTTCCAGCGTCACACCGAGGCACTGCCGTGGCGCGACGACGAGGCCGGCTTCCGGGCCTGGTGCGAGGGGCGCACCGGCTACCCCATCGTCGATGCCGCCATGCGCCAGCTCGTCGCCACCGGCTGGATGCACAACCGGCTGCGCATGGTGACCGCCATGTTCCTGTCCAAGCATCTGCTGATCGACTGGCGCCGCGGCGAAGCCTTCTTCCTGCGTCACCTGGTCGACGGCGAGTTCGGCGCCAACAACGGCGGCTGGCAGTGGGCGGCCTCCACCGGCACCGACGCCGCGCCCTACTTCCGCATCTTCAACCCCACCACCCAGTCCCAGCGCTTCGATCCGGAGGGCCGCTTCCTCGCCGAGTGGCTGCCCGAGCTCGCCGAGCTGTCGCCCAAGGCCCGCCACGCCCCGGGCAACGACCTGCTGAGCGGCGTCGACTATCCGGCGCCCATCGTCGACCACAAGGCCGCCCGCGCCCGGGCGCTGGACGCCTTCAAGAACCTGCCCGCTGCCTGAAGCGGGCGCTTATCCCGGCCGCTCCACCCACTTTCGCCCCTCTCTTCTTCTCCCTCCACGGAGACCGTCATGTCACCGGACCCAGACCTGGAGGCCTTCTGCGCCTTCTACAATAAGCTAGACAAATCCTGTACAAAAAATCTGTACAAGATATATACTCCAGACGTGAGCTTCGCCGACCCGCTGCACCACATCGACGGCCTGCCGGCCCTGGAAGCCTACTTCGCCACCCTGTACGAGAACGTCACGGCGTGTCGATTCGTCTTCCACGATCACCAGCGACAAGGCGACACCGCCTTCGTGACCTGGACGATGCATCTGGCTCACCGCCGCCTGGACGGCGGCCGGGAGATCACGGTGGAAGGGGCCTCGCGGCTGCTCTTCGCCGGCGACGACACGGGACGGGTCCGCGAGCACCGGGACTACTTCGACGCCGGCGCCCTGCTCTACGAGCGGGTGCCGCTGCTGGGCACGGCGATCCGCTGGCTCAAGCGTCGCGCGGGAGGCTGAAGGGCGGCTGAAACCGCAACGCCGCCTCCCGCGTAGCTGCAACACAGGCGTCGCCATACGCGAGGAGACGACATGACGGCATCCCACACGACCCGCTGCATCTGGCTGACCGGCGCCACGTCCGGCATCGGCCGCGCCCTGGCCGTGCGCCTGCTCGACCAGGGGCATCGGGTCGCGCTCAGCGCCCGCCGCCCAGACGCCTTGCAGGAACTGGCCGGCGACCGCGACAACGCCCTGCTGCTGCCGCTGGACGTCAGCGACCGCGACGCCGTGCTGGCCGCCGGCGATCGCATCGCCGCGCGCTTCGGCCGCCTCGACCTGGCGATCCTCAACGCCGGCACCTGCGAATACCTCGAGGCCGGCACCTTCGACGCCGCCCTGATCGAGCGGGTCTTCGCCACCAACTTCTTCGGCGCCCTGCACGGCGTGGAGGCCGCGCTGCCGCTGCTGCGTCAGGCCAGGTCCCAGGGAGGCCGGCCGCTGCTGGCCGCCACCTCCAGCGCCTCGGCCTATCTGCCGCTGCCACGCGCCGAGGCCTACGGCGCCTCCAAGGCCGCCCTCAGCCACTTCCTGGAATCGCTGCGCCTCGACCTGGCTGGCGAAAAGATCGACGTCAGCCTGATTCATCCCGGCTTCGTGAAGACGCCGCTGACCGATCGCAACGACTTCCCGATGCCGATGCGGGTCAGCGTCGACCAGGCCGCCGAGGCGATCCTCAAGGGCCTGGAGGCCCACCGCCTGGACATCCACTTCCCACGCCGCTTCACCCTGGCATTGAAGCTGCTGGGCATCCTGCCGCCGGGGCTGCGCTTCCGCCTCGGCAGGCGCCTGGCCCGCGATCACGCCGATACGGAGACCGCGTCATGACGTCGCTCACCCCCCTCACCGCGCCCGGGAGCCGCCAGCGCATCGCCGTGATCGGCAGCGGCATCGCCGGCATGGCCGCCGGCTGGTACCTGTCCCGCCGCCACGAGGTCACCCTGTTCGAGGCCGACACCCGCCTCGGCGGCCACACCGCCACCATGGACGTCGAGCTCGAGGGCCGTCACTACGCCATCGACACCGGCTTCATCGTGTTCAACGACTGGACCTATCCCCACTTCCGGCGCCTGCTGGCGACCCTCGGGGTGGAGAGCCAGGCCACCGAGATGAGCTTCTCGGTGCACGAGACCGCCCGCGACTTCGAGTACAACGGCCACAGCCTGCCGCGGCTGTTCGCGCAATGGTCGAACCTGCTGAGGCCGAGCTTCCACGGGCTGCTGCGCGACATCCTGCGCTTCAACCGCGAGGCCACCCAGGCGATGGTCGATGACCGGCTGCCGGCGGACCTGACCCTGGGCGACTACCTGGACGCCGGCGGCTACGGCGAGGGCTTCCAGCGCCACTATCTGCTGCCCATGGGCGCGGCGATCTGGTCGGCCAGCATCGGCCAGCTGCGCGCCTTCCCGGCCCGCTTCTTCGTGCGCTTCTTCCATCACCACGGCCTGCTGTCGGTCAACGAACGGCCTCAGTGGTACACCCTGGTCGGCGGCTCGCGGGCCTATATACCGGCGTTGACCGCGCCCTACACCGAACGCCTCCGGCTGGCCACGCCGGTGCGTGGCGTGCGTCGCGAGACCGACGGGGTACGGGTGCGCAGCGACGCCGGCGAGGAACACTTCGACCAGGTGGTGCTGGCCTGCCACGCCGACCAGGCGCTGGCCATGCTCGACGACGCCAGCCCCGCCGAGCGCGAGATCCTCGGTGCCCTGCCCTACCACGACAACGAGGTGGTGCTGCACACCGACACCCGACTGCTGCCGCGCCGCAAGCGCGCCTGGGCGAGCTGGAACTACCGGCTCGACGGCCGCGGCGACGATGCCCGGGTCTCGGTGACCTACGACATGAACATCCTGCAGCGCCTCGAGGCGCCGCACACCTTCTGCGTGACCCTCAACGACGGCGACAGCATCGACCCGGCCAAGGTGCTCGGGCGCTACACCTACGCCCATCCGCAGTTCAGCCTCGCCGGCATGAACGCCCAGGCCCGCCACGCCGAGATCTCGGGGCCGGGCCGGCGCACCCACTTCTGCGGCGCCTACTGGCGCAACGGCTTCCACGAGGACGGCGTGTGGAGCGCGCTACGGGTGGCCCGGGCGCTGGGCTGCGATCCCGACGCGCCGGCCGGTGCCCGGGCGGCCACGGAGGTGCCGGCATGATCTCCACCCCGCGCTCGCGCATCTATCGCGGCTGGCTGCGTCATCGTCGCTTCATGCCCCGTGCCCACGCCTTCCGCTACCGGCTGTGGATGGCCTGGCTCGACCTCGACGAGCTGCCGGAGCTGTTCGACGGCGTGCCCGGCTTCAGCGCCCGGCGCCCGGCCCTGGCGCGCTTCCGCCGCGAGGACTACCTGGCGCCCCACGACCGGCCGCTCAAGGACGCCGTGCGCGCCGAGCTGACGCGGCTGCTGGGCGACGCCCCGGACGGCCGCATCTGCCTGCTCACCCAGCTGCGCACCCTCGGCGTGGGCTTCAATCCGGTGTCGCTGTACTACGCCTACGACGCCCGCGGCGAGCTGCGGGCCCTGCTCGGCGAGGTCAGCAACACGCCCTGGGGCGAGCGCACCACCTACGCCTGCCGGGTCGAGCCGCGGCGCCACGGCCATCGCGCCGAGTTCGACAAGGCCATGCACGTCTCGCCGTTCAACCCCATGGACATGCGCTACCGCTGGCGCTTCGACAGCCCCGGCGAACGCCTGAACCTGAACATGGAGACCTGGCGCGGCGACGAGCGCCACTTCGACGCCAGCCTGTGCCTGGAAGCCCGCCCGGCGACCCGTCGCGTGCTGCTGGCCACCCTGGCCCGTCACCCGGCGATGGCGTTGAAGACCGTCGCCGGCATCCACTTCGAGGCCCTGCGCATGTGGCTCAAGCGCGTCCCCGTCCACGACCATCCCCGCCATCAGGAGAGTTCGCCGTGAATACACGCACCGCCAACGCCCGTCCACTGCCGGCCCAGGGCGATCGCCTGACGCGCTGGCTCAAGGCTCGCCTGCTGCCCCAGCTGGATCGGCTGGAAGGCGGCGAGATCACCCTGATCGAGGGCCATCAGCGCCACCGCCTGGGCCGCGGCGGCCCGCTCTCGGTAACCCTGGTGGTGCGCGACTCGCGGGCCTGGCGACGCATGGCGCTGGGCGGCACCGTGGGCGCCGGCGAGGCCTACATGGACGGCGACTGGGACGCCGACGACCCGGTGGCGCTGGTGCGGCTGTTCGCTGCCAACCTGGAACGGGTCAACGGCGAGATGGAGGGCGGCCTGGCCGGCGCCGGTCGCTGGCTGCTCGGCGCCCTCTACCGGCTGCAGCGCAACAGCCTGAGCGGCTCGCGGCGCAACATCGCCGCCCACTACGACATCGGCAATGACCTGTTCGCGACCTTCCTCGACCGCCGCCACTGGATGTACTCCAGCGCCGTCTTCCCCCGCACGGGCGCCAGCCTCGAGGAGGCCTCGACCCACAAGCTCGACCTGATGCTCGAGCGCCTCGACGTGCGCCCGCATCACCACCTGCTGGAGATCGGCACCGGCTGGGGCGGGCTCGCCATCCACGCCGCCCGCACTCGCGGGTGCCGGGTCACCACCACCACCATATCCGACGAGCAGTACGCCCACACCGCCCGGCGGCTGGCAGAGGAAGGGCTGGAGGACCGCGTCACCCTGCTCAAGCGCGACTACCGCGAGCTGGAGGGCCGCTTCGACCGGCTGATCTCGGTGGAAATGATCGAGGCGGTCGGCCACCAGTACCTGGAGACCTACCTGACCACCCTGGACCGGCTGCTGACCGACGACGGCATGGCCATGCTGCAGGCCATCACCATTCGCGATCAGCGCTACGAGGCCGCCAAGCGCGAGATGGACTTCATCAAGCGCTACATCTTCCCCGGCGGCTTCCTGCCCTCCCAGAGCGTCATTCTCGACGGTCTGACCCGTCACACCTCGCTGAACCTGGTGGGCCTGGAGGAGATCGGCCAGCACTATGCGCGCACCCTGCGCGAGTGGCGCCATCGCTTCGAGGCCAACCTGGAGACCGTGCGCCGGCTGGGCTACGACGAGCGCTTCATCCGTATGTGGCGCTACTACCTGTGCTACTGCGAGGGCGGCTTCCTGGAGCGCACCATCGGCACCAGCCAGCTGCTGCTGGCCAAGCCGGGCGCGCGGCCGGCGCCGCTGACGGGGGCGGCATGACACCCGGGCTTTGGCGGGCGCTGGCCAACCTGGCCGGCTTCCAGCTGGGCTGGCTGGCCTGCGTGCTGGGCGGCAGCCTCGTGGGGGGCATCGTGGCGGGCGGGGTGATCGCGGCGCACCTGCGTTGGCAGGCGCGGCCGGGGGAATGGCGCTGGCTGGCAGGCTTCGCGGGGCTGGGGCTCGTCATCGACGGCGGCCTGGCGATGGCCGGCGGCTTTCGCTTCCCGCCGGAGACCTTCCTGATCGGCCCGCTACCGGCCTGGACAGGGCCGTTACCGCTATGGCTATGGCTGCTGTGGCCGCTGTTCGCCACCCTGCTGCACCATTCCCTGGCCTGGCTGTGGCGGCATCCCTGGCTGGCGGCGGCCGGCGGCGCCACCAGCGGGCCGCTGTCCTACTATGCCGGCGCCGAACTCGCCGGTGTCACCCTCGCTCCCTGGCTGCTGGCCGCCGAGGCGCTGTGCTGGGCCATGCTGTGCCTGTGGCTATGCCATCGACTCGGCCGGCCCGGCGGCTTCGCTCGTGCCGGCTGAGGCCTGCGTGCGCCAGCGGGCGTCCAGGGCCTGAACGGTCAGCGGCCGATCGTAGAGGAAGCCCTGGACCAGCTCGCAGCCCACCGAGCGCAGGAAGTCCCGCTGGGCGCGGGTCTCCACGCCTTCGGCCACGACTTCCAGCGAAAGCCCCCGGGCCATGGCCAGCACCGCACCGACGATGGCGGCATCGGCGCGGTCGTCCGGCAGGGCCCGTATGAAGGCCCGGTCGAGCTTGAGCTTGTCCAGCGGCAGATGCTTGAGGTAGCCGAGCGACGAGTAGCCGGTGCCGAAGTCGTCGATGGCCACCGGGTGGCCGCGGTCGCGCAGGGCCTCCAGCCGCGGTGCCACGTCGCCGGCGCGCTCGTCGAGCAGTACCGATTCGGTGAGTTCCAGCCCCAGCAGCCGCGCCGGTACCTTGTGACGCGACAGGCCGGCGGCCAGCGCGGACTCCAGGTCGCCCTGGAACAGCTGCATGGCCGAGATGTTGATCCACACCGGCACCTCGGGCATCCCCTGGCGACGCCAGTGGGCGATCTGTGCCAGGGCGTGGTCGATCACCCAGTTGCCCAGCAGTGCCATCAGGCCATGGCGCTCGGCCAGGGGAATGAACTCGCCCGGCGAGATCATGCCGTCGCGGGGATGGCGCCAGCGCAGCAGCGCCTCGAGCCCGGCCAGGCCGTCGTCGATCAGCCGATACTGGGGCTGATAGTGCAGCTCCAGCTGGCCGCCGGTGGCCAGGGCATTGCGCAGCTCGTTGACCAGCGCCAACTTCGGCCCCTCCTGCACGTCCAGCGAGGGGCGGAAGCGCAGGCAATGATTGCGGCCGTGGCGCTTGGCGGCATAGAGCGCGGACTCCAGGCGCTGGAAGAGCACGCTCGCGTCGCGACCGTCCTCCGGCGCACGGCAGCTGCCCAGCGTCAGCCCCAGGCGCAGGGTGTTGCCATCCAGCTCGAAGGGCTCGCCCAGGTGCGCCTGCAGGCCGGCCACCCACTGCTCGTGGTCGTCGAAGGTGGTGGTGCGGATGACCATGAACTCGTCGCCGCCGAGCCGGCCCACCACGCCGCCGGCCACCTGGCGCGCCAGCCGCTCGCCGACCCGTGCCAGCAGGCGGTCGCCGAGCTCGACGCCGAGGCCGTCGTTGACTTCCTTGAAGGCGTCGATGTCGATCATCGCCATGTCCAGGCTCTCACCGGCCTGGAGATGGCGCAGCCGCGAGGTCAGCAGGTCGTGCAGGCGGCGCCGGTTGGGCAGCCCGGTCAGGGGGTCCTCGAAGCCGATGCGGCGCAGGTCGCGCTCGCGGGCCTTGCGCAGCGAGATGTCCGAGAACAGGCACACGTAGTGGCGCACCCGTCCCCGATCGTCGCTGACGGCGCGGACCTTGAGCCACTCGGGATATTCGTCGCCCTGCTTGCGGCGGTTCCAGATCTCGCCTTCCCAGCGGCCGGTGCTGTGCAGCGTCTGCCAGTAGCGCTCGAAGAAGGCCGCATCGTGCCGCGGCGCCGCCAGGGAGGCGACGTTCAGCCCCTTGACCTCTGCCGGGTCGTAGCCGGTGATCTGGGTGAAGGCGGGATTGACCACCAGGATGCGATAGTCGGCATCGGTGACGATCACGCCTTCCTCGGTCATGGTCAGCGCTTCCTGGCCCAGCCGCGAACGCAGGCGTTCCAGCCGCACCTGGCGCCAGGCATCCCACAGCCCGGTGGCGGCGATCAGCACGGCGGCGACGCGGAGCCCCGCATCGGGCAGCCAGACGCCGGCCGACACCGCGGCCAGGGCGACCCACAGCAGCGGGCGATTGAGGGAAAGTACGGGCCACATGGCTTCGGCCTCGACTCGTCGACATGAATGAGACTCTGCCCTTTCGGGAGAGCGCTAACCTTCCCCTATCGGCCGACGCGAACATAACTGTACCCTGGACGACGACGAAATCCCCCCGGCCCCCTGGCCGGCGTGCATTCGCGGGACACGAACAGTAGACTAGGCGGGGCCGCCAGGGCGGCCCATGCCGTTTCGATACGGCATACCACCATCTCGACACTCGGAACGATTCAGTGACCAAGCAACATTCCTTTGATCGCGAAGCACTGCTGGCATGCAGCCGTGGCGAGCTGTTCGGCCCCGGCAACGCCCAACTGCCGGCACCCAACATGCTGATGCTCGACCGCATCGCGCACATCCATGAAGAGGGTGGCGAACACGGCAAGGGCGAACTGATCGCCGAGCTGGATATCCACCCGGACCTGTGGTTCTTCGACTGCCACTTCCCCGGCGATCCGGTGATGCCGGGCTGCCTGGGCCTCGATGCCATGTGGCAGCTGGTC
Organism: Halomonas halophila; assembly: GCF_030406665.1. Taxonomy (NCBI): domain Bacteria; kingdom Pseudomonadati; phylum Pseudomonadota; class Gammaproteobacteria; order Oceanospirillales; family Halomonadaceae; genus Halomonas; species Halomonas halophila. The sequence goes on from NZ_CP129121.1 coordinate 3,254,204, forward strand.
GGCTTCTATCTGGGCTGGCTGGGTCACCCGGGCCGCGGGCGCGCCCTGGGCTGCGGCGAGGTCAAGTTCAGCGGCCAGATCCTGCCGGATGCCGAGAAGGTGACCTACCGCATCAACATCAAGCGCATCATCACCCGGCGCCTGATTCTGGGCATCGCCGACGGCACCGTGTCCGTCGACGGCCGCGACATCTATCAGGCCAACGACCTGCGGGTCGGCCTGTTCACCTCCACCGCGAATTTCTGATCAGGAGGCTCCCATGCGACGAGTGGTAGTCACCGGCCTGGGCATCGTGTCCTGCCTGGGCAACGACGCAACACAGGTTCTCGACGCCCTGCGCACCGGGCGCTCAGGCATTCGCTTCAAGGATGAATACGCCGAGCTCGGCTTCCGCAGCCAGGTCGCCGGCGTCGTCGATATCGATCTCGACGCCCTGGTCGATCGCAAGCTGCGCCGCTTCATGGGCGACGCCGCGGCCTATGCCTATGTGAGCATGGCCCAGGCGGTCGAGGATTCCGGCCTCTCTCCGGAGCAGGTCTCCAACGAGCGCACCGGCCTGATCGCCGGCTCCGGCGGCGCCTCCAGCGCCAACCAGGTCGAGGCCGCCGACGTCATGCGCCAGAAGGGCCTGCGCCGCGTGGGCCCGTATCGGGTCACCCGCACCATGGGCAGCACCGTGTCGGCCTGCCTGGCGACGCCATTCAAGATCAAGGGCGTGAACTACTCCATCTCCTCCGCCTGCGCCACCTCGGCGCACTGCATCGGCAGCGCCATGGAGCAGATCCAGCTGGGCAAGCAGGACGTGGTCTTCGCCGGCGGCGGCGAGGAGGAACACTGGACGCTGTCCTGCCTGTTCGACGCCATGGGCGCGCTCTCGACCCACTACAACGAGACGCCGGACAAGGCCTCCCGACCCTATGACCAGGCCCGCGATGGCTTCGTCATCGCCGGCGGCGGCGGCATGCTGGTGCTCGAGGAGCTGGAACACGCCAAGGCCCGCGGCGCCAAGATATACGCCGAGCTGGTCGGCTACGGCGCCACCTCCGACGGCCACGACATGGTCGCCCCGTCCGGCGAGGGCGCGGTGCGCTGCATGCGCCAGGCCATGGCCACCGTCGACGGCGACATCGACTACATCAATACTCACGGCACCTCCACGCCGGTCGGCGACGTCGCCGAGCTGAAAGCGGTGCGCGAGGTGTTCGGCGATTCCACGCCGGCGATGAGCTCGACCAAGTCGCTGACCGGCCACTCGCTGGGCGCCACCGGCGTGCAGGAAGCGATCTACTCGCTGCTGATGATGGAGAACGACTTCATCGCCGCCTCCGCCAACGTCGAGGACCTCGACGAGCAGGCCGACGGCTTCGACATCGTCACCGAGCGCCGCGAGGCCAAGGTCGAGCGCGTGCTGTCCAACAGCTTCGGCTTCGGCGGCACCAACGCCTGCCTGGTGCTGGAGAAGTATCGCGGCTGACGGGGCCATCCCTGCCCGCGACGAAGGCACGACTGAAATGAAGAGAGGCGCCCCGCGGGGCGCCTCTCTTTTTTGCCTCATGCCTGTCGACTCGCCGCCTCGCCGGGCGATCGCGCCGGCAACGAACGGGCTCAGCTCGCCGCCGTCTCCCGGGCGCCGGCCTCGGCGCTGTCGTCGCGGGGCCGAGGCACCTCCGAGATCTCCGCCAGCTGCGCCTCGATCCAGGCCTCGGTCTCGGCCAGCACCTCTTCCGGGCTGCGGCCGACGGTCTCGATCGGCTCGCCCACCACCAGCGTCAGTCGCCCCGGGTGCTTGACCCAGTGGCGGCCCGGCCAGCGCTCGCCGGCATTGTGCGCCACCGGCACCACCGGCTTGCCGGCGCGGCAGGCGATCACCGCTCCGCTCTTGTTGTAGCGGCGGCGCTGGCCCGGCTCGACCCGGGTGCCCTCGGGAAAGATCAGCACCGAGAGCCCTTCCTCGAGCCGGGTCTTGCCCTGGGTCAGCACCTGCTTCATGGCCCGGGCCGGCTTGGAGCGGTCCAGGGCGATGGGATGCAGCAGCCGGAGCCCCCAGCCGAAGATCGGGATGTTGAGCAGCTCCTTCTTGAGCACCGTGCACACCGGCGGCTTGAGCAGCTGCAGGTAGACGGTCTCCCATTCGCACTGATGATTGGACAGCAGCACGCAGGGGCCGTCGGGCAGCCGCTCGCGGCCGCGGATCTCGTAGCGAACCCCGCAGGCGATCCGGAACCAGGCGATGATGAAGTGGTTGTAGAGGTTGAGCAGGCGATAGCGCGAGCGCAGCGGCAGCAGCGGCGCCGGCGGCAGGAACAGCACGCCGCAGACCAGCATGGCCATCAGGTAACCGATATAGAAGATGATGCTGCGGATCACGCTCATGTCTCGCGGGTCTCCTCGACGGGTCGGGCATCGTCGCCGCGCGCCAGGCACCAGACATCGAGCATGCGCCCCACCTCGAGCCGCCAGGGCTTCTGGTGGACACCGAAGACATCGAGGACTCGCCGGCAGTTCAGCACCCGGCGCAGCGGCTGATCGTGGTGGTGGCTGAGCGCCTTGACGCCCCCCAGGGCGAGGGTCTCACCGCGCCCCTCGAGGCGCGTGGCCAGCTGGGTACGCACCATCGACACGAAGGTGTAGGCGCTGACCGGCTCGGTGCCGGCCAGATGATAGCTGCCCCAGGCATCGGCGCCGCAGCCCTGCTGCTGGAGCATGCCGATCAGCGCCATGGCCACCGAGTCGGCGGAGGTCGGGCAGAAGATGACGTCGTCCTCGGCGCGCAGCTCGTTGCCGCCGACCAGGGTGTCGAGCAGCTCGCCCAGCCAGGCGTGGGTGCCTTCCAGGGCGAACAGCGGCCCCAGGCGCACGATCAGGTGACGCGGCAGCTCGGCGCGGATGCGCTCGCCGGTGGCGACCAGGCGCCGCAGCCCTTCGTCGCGGGGGGCGGGCACGACATGCTCGTCGATGGGCTCCTCGAGCCCGTCCTCGTAGAGCTGGTCGGACACGCACCAGATCATCGGCACCTCGCGCTCGCGGCAGGCCGTCAGGCAGGCCTCCACCGCTTCGGCGTGGGCGGTCACGGCGGCCGGCGCATCGGTGATCGGCCGCGACAGCGGCGGGATCAGCAGCGCATCGGGGCGCAGCGCGTCGAGCCGCTCCGCCGACAGCGACAGGCCGGGCTCGATGACCAGCTCCACGTCGGTGCGGCGATTGGCCTCGCGTGCCATGGCGAGGCTCAGACAGTGTCCGGCGTCCAGGATCAGCAGCTTCACGATGACTCCTAGGGGCTGGGCGTCGGGATCGCAGCGACCACGACTCACCAGACGGCGACAATCTTGGGAACCACGACGCGAGGGGCATCCTGAAACAGGACGCCCCTCGCGTCGGCCATCGTGCCACTATACCATTACCGCCCGCCGTCATGGCAGCCGCGGCCGTGTCGCCAGCGGAAGATCGTCGCCGAGGCGACAGCCGAGTCGCGTTGCCGGGCATGCCCTTATGCGGCCGGCTCCCCTGGAAGATTCGAATGGCCCCGTCCGAGGACCGCGGCCAGGTTGCGCCGCAAGCGGAAACCGGCCGTCGCGGCGCCGCCCCTCACAGCAGCCAGTCGATCGGCAGCACCGAGATGAACCGCACCCAGGCCCGCCGCAACGCCCCGACGTTGGGCTCGCTGTCGTGACGGATCATGCCCGCGTCGGTGCGTTCCAGCCACACCAGGTCGCCGCCCTCGTCGAGACGCACCTCGTAGGCATTGGCGGGGATGTCGTCGCGGAAGAACGCCGTCATCTCGCGAGCGAGCTCGGGGCTCTCGATGACGAAGCCGAGCTCGGTATTCAGGTCCGCGGAGCGCGGGTCGAAGTTGAAGGAGCCGACGAACAGCCGCTCCTCGTCCACCGCGAAGGTCTTGGCGTGCAGGCTCGCGCCCTTGCTGCCGAAGGGCCCCGCCGCCTGGCTGCGCCCCGGGGCCCCGGGCTGGCGTTTGAGTTCGAACAGCCGTACCCCGGCCTCCAGCAGCTCGCGCCGATGCTTGGCATAGCCGGCGTGCACTGCGCCCACGTCGGTGGCCTCCAGGGCGTTGGTGAGGATGGTGACATCGACGCCGCTCGCCTCCAGGCCGGTGAACAGTCCGGTCCCGCGGTCCTCGGGCACGAAGTAGGGCGAGACCAGGTAGACCTCGTCCTCCGGCGGCCCCAGCAGGCCTCGGATGCGCCCGATCAGCAGCTCGTCGGCCCCGGCCTCGCCCAGCCCCTTGGCCGGATCGTCGCTGACCATCGTCGCCTCGGCCCAGACCAGGGGGAGCCGCCGCTCCCGCAGGCGCAGGATCAGCGGCTCCTCCTCCAGGGCCGCCAGGTAGTCCTGGGCCTCGGGCTCCGCCAGCAGCGCATCGAGCTCGTCCTCCAGCCGCGCAGTGCCCTCGCGCCCCACCGAGTCGATGAGGCGACTGACCGGATAGGCGGAGCGGCTGGCCCAGTAACGGTCGAAGTCCCCCGAGACGTCCTGCACCACCGGGCCGATGGCGAGCACGTCCAGGTCGGAGAAGGCCACGTCCGTCGCCGCGCCGAAGTACTCGTCGCCGATGTTGCGACCGCCGATGATGGTGGCCTGGTTGTCCACGGTGAAGGACTTGTTGTGCATGCGCCGGTTGGCACGGGAGAAGTCGGTGATATAGCCCACGAAACGCGGCGAACGAATCACGAAGGGGTTGAACAGCCGGACCTCGATGTTGGCATGCGCGTCGAGCGCGGCCAGCGTGTCGTCCAGCCCGGCGGTGTTGGTGTCATCCAGCAGCATGCGCACCCGTACGCCGCGATCGGCCGCATCGAGCAGGGCCCGATGCAGCAGCGAGCCGGTGATGTCGTCGTGCCAGATGTAGTACTGCACGTCGAGGGTCTGCTCCGCCGAGCGCGCCAGCAACAGCCGGGCGGCGAAGGCATCACGGGCGTTGCGCAGGGCGTGGAAGCCGTTGGTATCGTCATGCTGCGCCACCAGCGGCGACACCATCTCGCCCAGCGAGGTGTCTCGGGCCTGCGCCACCGGCAGCTGCTGCGTCTCGCTTCGCCCCTCGAGGGGCGGCAGCGGGCTGCAGCCCGCCAGCCACAGCAGCATCGCCATGGCCAGCCAGAGACCGGACCGGCTTCGACGTCCCGGGAAAGATCGTGTCATGGGAAGGACTCCTGTCGTCACCTCTTCCCACCATAGCGGGTATCGACGGAGGCGGAATGCCCTGCGTCAACGCGCAGCTCCAACGCAGAAACGACGACGCCCTGCCGAGGCAGGGCGTCGTGAAGCAGCGTCGAGGCGCGTCCTTAGAACGGGATCTCGTCGTCGAAGTCGTCGAAGCTGCCCGGATCCGGGGCGCCGAAGTTGCCGCCCTGCTGCTGACCGCCGCCCTGGTTGGGCGCCGGCTGAGGAGCGGGACGCTGACCGCCCTGCTGCTGCCCGCCGAAGCCGCCGCCCTGCTGGGGCTGACCGCCCTGAGGCTGACCGTAGTTGCCACCCTGCTGCGGGCCGCCGAAGCCACCGCCCTGCTGCTGACCGCCCTGGGGCTGGCCGTAGTTGCCGCCCTGCTGACGGGGCTGGCCGCCGCCCATCTCGCCGCCACGCGAATCGAGCATCTGCATGTCGTTGGCGACGATCTCGGTGGAGTACTTGTCCTGGCCGTTCTGGTCCTGCCACTTGCGCGTCTGCAGGCGGCCCTCGATGTAGACCTTGCTGCCCTTGCGCAGGTACTGCTGGGCGATCTCGGCGGTCTTGTTGAACATCACCACCCGGTGCCACTCGGTGCGTTCCTGACGCTGGCCGCTCTGGCGATCCATCCAGGTATCGGTGGTGGCGAGGTTGAGGTTGGCCACGGCGGTGCCGGACGGGGTGAAGCGCACCTCGGGATCTTGTCCGAGGTTGCCGATGAGAATGACCTTGTTGACGCCACGGGCCATGGTTGACTCCTTGATTCTGTCGGAAGACGGGGCGCCGGACGACCCCGGGCGAAGGCCCCGGCCTTCCGGAACGCTCGAATGCATGTAGATTGACGCGCGGGCCACACCCGGCACGTGAAAGTCCGATCCCGATACTATACGCGACTTCCCGCCGCGACGCCGCCGGCGGGTCAGCGTGACCCGGTCAACGTGACCCGGTCAGCCGCGACAGGGCCTCGGTGTCCAGCCGCTCGCGGTCGACCTTGAGATAGGCCAGGCGCTCCTCGGGCACCACCAGCACGTCCTCGACCCCGGCGACCGCGGCGAAGCGCGCCATCAGGGCATCGAGGGCATCGTCCTGCTGCTCTTCGGCCAGCGCCACCACCTCGCTGGACAGGTGGCGCGGCGGGGTCATGCCGAGCATGAACACGAACCAGGCCAGGCCGATCACGGCCACGCCGAGGAACACCGCCGTCAGGCCGAAGTGCTGCGACAGGAAGCCGCCCAGCACGCCGCCAAGGAAGGCCCCGAGGAACTGGCTGGTGGAATACAGCCCCATGGCGGTGCCCTTGGCGCCGGCCGGCGCCAGCTTGCTGATCATCGACGGCAGCGTCGCCTCGAGCAGATTGAACGCCGTGAAGAAGGCGAACAGCCAACCCAGCAGCGGCGCCAGGCCGTGCCCCTCGAGGCCCAGCCCCAGCAGGCTGGCGACGATGGCGGCGATCGCCCCGAGGCACATCAGCTTCATCTTGCGCCGCTTCTCGGCGACGATGACCAGCGGCACCATGGCCACGAAGGACAGCCCCATCACGCCGAGATACACCAGGCCGTGCTGCGGCTCGGCGATGCCGGCCTCGATCAACCGGAACGGCACGGCGACGAAGATCGCCATCAGCACCAGGTGCAGGCCGAAGATGGAGGCGTTGAGCCGCCACAGGTCGAGGCGGCCGACGAGGCCCTTCAGCTGGCGGCGGTCCAGGCCCACGTCATGATGGCCGCGGCGCTGCGGCGCCCGGGGCACCAGCTTCCACAGCACGCCGAGCCCCAGCACCGCCAGGGCGGCGGTGAACCAGAACACACCGGACAGGCCGAAGTGTGCCGAGACCAGCGGCCCCAGCACCATGGCCACGCCGAAGGCCACGCCGATCGACAGGCCGATGGTGGCCATGGCCGCGGTGCGCACCTGCTCGCGGGTCTGGTCCGCCAGCAGCGCCATGATGGCGGCGGCCACGGCGCCGCTGCCCTGCAGACAACGCCCGAGTATGACCCCGGCGATGTCGTCGGCCTGGGCCGCCACCACGCTGCCGATCAGGAACAGCAGCAGCCCGCCGGCGATCACCGGCTTGCGGCCGATGCGGTCTGACAGCACGCCGAAAGGGATCTGCAGTACCGCCTGGGTAAGGCCATAGATGCCGAGCGCGAAGCCGACCAGCAGCGGCGTGGCGCCGATCAGTTCCTCGGCCTTCAGGGCCAGGACGGGCAGCACCATGAACAGGCCGAGCATGCGCGTGGCATAGAGCCCGGCCAGGCCGACGATGGCCCGCCGCTCGGCGGCTAACAGCAAGCTGGCCTTGGACATAGCGATTCCAGTACTTCCAGAGGGAGGGCGCGGGGCCCGGATGGACCGCGTATTCTACCGCGTCGCCTCGGTACACGAAACGCCGCCTCCCCCCGGCGACTTTGCCGCGCTCCGGGCCGGGCCCGTATAATCGATCTTTTGCCGCGGCCCGCGAGGTAGGAATGGACAGGATTCTGGTCAGGGGTGCCCGTACCCACAACCTCAAGCAGATCGACGTCGAGCTGCCCCGGGACAAGCTGATCGTGGTCACCGGGTTGTCGGGCTCCGGCAAGTCGTCGCTGGCCTTCGACACCCTCTACGCCGAGGGCCAACGGCGCTACGTGGAATCGCTCTCCACCTACGCCCGGCAGTTCCTGTCGATGATGGAGAAGCCCGATGTCGACCACATCGAGGGCCTGTCGCCGGCGATCTCCATCGAGCAGAAGTCGACCTCCCACAACCCGCGCTCCACCGTGGGCACCATCACCGAGATCTACGACTACCTGCGCCTGCTGTTCGCCCGCGCCGGCACGCCCCGCTGCCCGGAGCACGGCGAGGACCTCGAGGCCCAGACCATCTCGCAGATGGTCGACCAGGTGACGGCACTGCCGGAAGGCAGCAAGCTGATGCTGCTGGCCCCGGTGGTCAGCGGCCGCAAGGGCGAGCACCTGCAGCTGCTGGCCGAACTGCGCGCCCAGGGCTTCGTGCGCGCCATGGTCGACGGCCAGGTGCTCGAACTCGACGACATCGCCCCGCTCGACAAGAACAAGAAACACGACATCAGCGTGGTGGTGGACCGCATCAAGGTCCGCGAGGGCCTGGAACAGCGCCTGGCCGAGTCCTTCGAGACCGCCCTGGGGCTGGCCGACGGCACCGCGCTGATCCACTTCATGGACGGCGAGCGCGACGACATCGCCTTCTCGTCGCGCTTCGCCTGCCCGGTGTGCGGCTACTCGATCTCCGAGCTCGAGCCGCGGATGTTCTCGTTCAACAACCCGGCCGGCGCCTGCTCGAGCTGCGACGGCCTGGGCGTGCAGCAGTACTTCGATCCGGACAAGCTGATCAGCCATCCCGAGCTGTCGCTGGCCGAGGGAGTGATCAAGGGCTGGGACCGGCGCAGCGTCTACTACTTCAACCAGCTGCAGGCGGTGGCGGACCATTACCGCTTCACCCTGGAGACGCCCTGGCAGGACCTCGCCCGCCACGAGCGCGAGGTCATCCTGCACGGCAGCGGCAGCGACGACATCGCCTTCCACTACGTCAACGACCGTGGCCGCAAGGTCACCCGCGAGCACCCCTTCGAAGGCGTGCTGCCCAACATGCAGCGCCGCTATCGCGAGACCGAATCCAGCTCGGTGCGCGAGGAGCTGGCCCGTCACATCGCCGTGCAGCCCTGCCCGAGCTGCCACGGCTCGCGGCTGCGCAAGGAATCGCGCCACGTCTACATCGACGACCGGACCCTGCCCGACGTGGTGCGCCTGCCGATCGGCGAGGGACTGTCCTACTTCCAGGCCCTGACGCTGCCGGGCCGCAAGGGCGAGATCGCCGAGAAGATCCTCAACGAGATCCGCGCGCGCCTCGAGTTCCTGGTCAACGTCGGGCTCGACTACCTCAACCTCGAGCGTAGCGCCGAGACCCTGTCCGGCGGCGAGGCCCAGCGCATCCGCCTGGCCAGCCAGATCGGGGCCGGCCTGGTCGGGGTGATGTATATCCTCGACGAGCCCTCCATCGGCCTGCACCAGCGCGACAACGACCGCCTGCTCCATACCCTCGAGCACCTGCGCGACCTGGGCAACACCGTGATCGTGGTCGAGCACGACGAGGACGCCATCCGCGCCGCCGACCACGTGCTCGACATCGGCCCCGGCGCCGGCGTCCACGGCGGCCGGGTGGTGGCCGAGGGCACGCCGGAGCAGGTCATGGCCACGCCGGACTCGCTGACCGGCCAGTACCTGTCCGGCGAGAGGCGCATCGAGGTGCCGCCCTGGCGCATCCCCGGCAACCCGGAGAAGCAGGTGGTCCTGCACGGCGCCCGGGGCAACAACCTGCAGGACGTGACCCTGAGTCTGCCGCTGGGGCTGTTCGTGTGCGTGACCGGGGTCTCCGGTTCCGGCAAGTCGACGCTGATCAACACGACGCTGATGCCGATCGCCGCCCGCGAGCTGAATCGCGCCACGGCGCTGAGCCCGGCGGCCCACGACCGCATCGAGGGCCTCGAGCACCTGGACAAGGTGATCGATATCGACCAGAGCCCGATCGGGCGTACGCCGCGCTCCAATCCGGCCACCTACACCGGCATCTTCACGCCGATCCGCGAGCTGTTCGCCGGCACCCAGGAGGCACGCTCCCGCGGCTACAAGCCCGGGCGCTTCTCGTTCAACGTCAAGGGCGGGCGCTGCGAGGCCTGCCAGGGCGAGGGCATGATCAAGGTGGAGATGCACTTCCTGCCGGACATCTACGTGCCCTGCGACGTGTGCAAGGGCAAGCGCTACAACCGCGAAACCCTCGAGGTGCAGTACAAGGGCAAGAGCATCGACGAGGTGCTGGAGATGACCGTGGAGGAGGCGCTGGAGTTCTTCAGCCCGGTGCCGGCCATCGCCCGCCGCCTGCAGACGCTGATGGACGTGGGCCTGTCCTACATCCGCCTGGGCCAGAGCGCCACCACGCTGTCCGGTGGCGAGGCCCAGCGCGTCAAGCTGGCCCGGGAGCTGGCCAAGCGTGACACCGGCAAGACGCTCTACATCCTCGACGAGCCCACCACTGGCCTGCACTTCGAGGACATCCGCCAGCTGCTGACGGTGCTCCACCGGCTGCGTGACCACGGCAACACCATCGTGGTCATCGAGCACAACCTCGACGTGATCAAGACCGCCGACTGGCTGATCGACCTCGGCCCCGAGGGCGGCTCCGGCGGCGGGCGCATCATCGCCGAGGGCACCCCGGAACAGGTCGCGCGCCAGGAGATCTCCCACACCGGGCGCTTCCTCCAGCCGCTGCTGGAGCGGGCGGCGGCCACCTCGCGAGACACCACTCCCGCCTGATCCCCACCGTTCGCCGCCGGTCGGAACGATCGGCGGCGAACGAGGCAGAATCTGCTAGCTTTTCCAGAGACGAACCTCGTCCCCTTCCGCCTCTGGAGACCGCCCATGCCTCTCGCCACCTCCCGCATACCCGCCTCGACCACCACATGCCTGCTGGGCGGCACGGTGCTATGCCTGGCGCTGGCGACGCCTCAGGCCCAGGCCGACGAGACCACGGCCTCGCTCTACCTGTGGGGCACCGACGTCGACCAGACGCTGGAGGGCGGCACGCGCCTCGAGACCAGCCGCCAGACGGTGATGGAGAACCTGGAGTTCGGCCTGATGGGCACCCTGGTGCATCGCCGCGGCCCCTGGCTCTACGGCTTCGACGGCCTCTACGCCGATATCGGCAAGGACGGCGACGTCGACGTGCCGGTGGAAAGCGAGGAACCCGACGGACCGGACGCCATCGAAGCGGCGCTGGACTTCACCACCAGGACGACCATGGCTCACGCCTTCGTCGGCCATGAGTGGTACCGCGACGCCAACTGGTCCGTCTACGGCACAGGCGGCATCCGCTACACGCGCTTCGATACCGACCTGACCGTGGAAACCGACGATGGGGCCCGGCGCTTCGATACCGAGGACAACCTGACCGACGCTACTTTCGGCCTGCGCGGGCACTACAGCTTCACGCCCCGCTGGTCCACGCCCTTCATCGTGGACGTCGGTACCGGCAGCACCGAGATCAGCCTGCAGGCCTTCACCGCCGCCGAGTACGCCTGGGGAGCCAGCAGCGTGACCGCAGGCTATCGCTACATGAAGTGGCGGCTCGACGACAGCGACTTCCTCGAGGAAGTCATCTACGAGGGACCGGTGGTGGCCTACAGCTATCGCTTCTGATCCGCCGGCGACACCACGCCACCCCGCACGGGGCGACATAAAAAAACCGGCTCCCTGAGGGAGCCGGTTTCGTGTCGGACCTGGAGGTCGCGCGCGAGGATCACTCCTCGGCGGCGTCCTCGACGACCGGACGGTCGACCAGTTCGACGTAGGCCATGGGGGCGTTGTCGCCAGTGCGGAAACCGCACTTGAGCACACGGACGTAACCGCCCGGGCGATTGGCGTAACGCGGACCCAGCTCGTTGAAGAGCTTGCCGACCGCTTCCTTGGAGCGGGTGCGGCTGAAGGCCAGACGACGGTTGGCGACGCTGTCCTGCTTGGCCAGGGTGATGAGCGGCTCGATGTGACGACGCAGCTCTTTGGCCTTGGGCAGGGTTGTCTTGATCACCTCGTGCTCGACCAGCGACACGCTCATGTTCTTGAACATGGCCTGGCGGTGCGAGCTGGTGCGATTCAGATGACGACCACTCTTACGATGACGCATGGTTGTGATTCCTTACCAAACTGGGACTCGAGTCGACGCTCACGCGGAGGCCTTGTCGTCCTTCAGGCTAGCGGGCGGCCAATTTTCCAGCCGCATACCCAGGGACAGACCACGGGCGGCCAACACGTCCTTGATCTCGTTCAGGGACTTCTTGCCGAGATTCGGGGTCTTCAGCAGCTCCACCTCGGTGCGCTGGATCAGGTCCCCGATGTAGTAGATGTTCTCGGCCTTCAGGCAGTTGGCGCTGCGGACGGTCAACTCGAGATCGTCTACGGGGCGCAGCAGGATCGGATCGATGTGATCCTCTTCCTCTTCCACTTCCTGTTCCTTGTCGGCTTCCAGGTCGACGAACGCGGCCAGCTGCTCTTGCAGGATAGTCGCGCTGCGACGGATCGCCTCTTCAGGATCCAGGGTGCCGTCGGTTTCCAGATTGAGAATCAGCTTGTCGAGGTCGGTGCGCTGTTCGACACGCGCGGCCTCGACGGTGTAGGAAACCCGACGCACGGGGCTGAAGGTCGCATCCAGCTGCAGACGGCCGATGGCACGAGACTCGTCGTCGGCTTCGCCACGGACGTCCGCCGGCTCGTAGCCGCGGCCGCGGGCCACCTTGAGCTGCATCTTCAGCTCGGCGCCCTCGTTGACGTGTGCGATGACGTGCTCGGGGTTGACGATCTCGACGTCGTGGTCGAGAGCGATGTCACCCGCGGTCACGATGGCCGGGCCCTGCTTGTTCAGCGAGAGCACCGCCTCGTCGCGGCTGTGCATCTTGATCGCCACGTCCTTGAGGTTCAGGAGGATTTCGATGACATCTTCCTGGACGCCCTCGATCGCGCTGTACTCGTGATCGACACCGGCGATCTCGGCCTCCACCACGGCACAGCCGGGCATGGACGAGAGCAGGATACGACGCAGAGCGTTGCCCAGAGTGTGGCCGAAGCCACGCTCGAAGGGTTCGAGCACGATCTTTGCGTGGTGCGCGTTGATCTCTTCGACCTTGATGTCGCGAGGACGGAGAAACTCTGTCACTGAACGCTGCATGATGAATACCTTTCAGGCTGCCAAACGGATACTCGGTACTGAAGGCCGCCCACCCCGCGGGGAGGGCGGCGCGGCGATCGCCGCTTACTTCGAGTACAGCTCGACGATCAGTTGCTCATTGATGTCGGCAGACAGGTCACCGCGTTCAGGCAGAGCCTTGAAAGTGCCTTCCATCTTCTTGGCATCGACCTCGACCCAGGCGACATCGCCACGGTTGGCGGCGATGCTCAGGGCGTTCTGGATACGCGCCTGGTTCTTGGCCTTCTCGCGGACGGAGACCACGTCACCGGGCTTGACCTGGTAGGACGCCACGTTGACGGTCTTGCCGTTGACGGCGATCGCCTTGTGGCTCACCAGCTGGCGGGCCTCGGAGCGAGTGGCGCCGTAGCCCATGCGGTAGACGACGTTGTCCAGTCGGGATTCGAGAAGCTGCAGCAACAGCTCACCGGTCGCGCCCTTCAGACGGGCCGCTTCCTTGTAGTAGTTGCGGAACTGCTTCTCGAGCACGCCGTACATGCGGCGTACTTTCTGCTTCTCGCGAAGCTGCAAGCCGTAGTCGGAAATCCGCTGACGACGCTGGCCGTGCACACCCGGGATCTGCTCGGATTTGCACTTCTTCTCGAAGGGAGTGACACCGCTCTTCAGGAAGAGGTCGGTGCCTTCACGACGAGACAGTTTGCACTTCGGTCCAATATAACGAGCCATGAATCTGTCTCCTTAAACGCGGCGTTTCTTCGGCGGACGGCAGCCATTGTGCGGAATGGGCGTCGCGTCGGTGATGCTCTGCACGCGGAAGCCGGCGGCATTCAGTGCACGCACGGCGGATTCACGGCCCGGACCGGGGCCTTTGACCAGCACGTCGACGTTTTTCACACCATACTCGGCTGCAGCGGTCGCTGCACGTTCGCTTGCCACTTGAGCAGCGAACGGGGTGCTCTTGCGAGAACCACGAAAACCCGAACCACCGGCAGTCGCCCAGGAGAGGGCGTTGCCCTGGCGGTCTGTGATCGTAATGATCGTGTTGTTAAAAGAGGCGTGGATATGCGCGACGGCATCCACTACCTGCTTTTTAACCTTTTTACGGTTGCTACGCGGGTTAGCCATGTTGATGTCAATTCCTGTCGTTACGCAGAACGTGCGTGTTATTTGCGAATCGGCTTACGCGGACCCTTGCGGGTGCGCGCATTGGTCTTGGTCCGCTGACCCTTCAGCGGGAGACCACGACGATGACGCAGACCACGATAGCAACCCAGGTCCATGAGACGCTTGATGTTCAGCGTCACATCACGACGAAGATCGCCTTCAACGGTGTACTTACCGACTTCGGAACGCAGGGTGTCGACTTCGTCAGAAGACAGCTCCTGGATCTTGGTGGTCGGCGCAATGCCGGCCGCGACACAGATTTCCTGAGCGCGAGTGCGGCCAATCCCGAAGATATAGGTCAGCGAGATCGCCGCATGCTTGTTGTCCGGGATATTGACGCCTGCAATACGGGCCATCAGCTTACTCCGAAATTTGAGCGGCTTGCTCGATTAGTCATCTACAAAAGGCGCAACAGCATACCCCTTCACCCTGCAAAGGGCAAGGGGCATGCCGGCACCCGGTTTAGTGCAGTATCAGGGATCAGCCCTGACGCTGCTTGTGCCGCGGCTCGCTGCAGATGACGCGCACGGCGCCATTGCGACGAATGATCTTGCAGTTACGGCACATTTTCTTCACGGAAGCTCGAACTTTCATCGTTCCTCTCCATTGTTGGCCCGCGTCGCGAGCCAACAATTCAGCTCGCGGCGCGCCAATTCACCAGCGGCGCACTCAGCGCGTGATGCCGCCGCTGCCGTAGCCTTTCAGGTTGGACTTCTTCATCACCGAATCGTACTGATGCGACATGAGATGCGACTGCACCTGGGCCATGAAGTCCATGATGACCACCACCACGATCAGCAACGAAGTACCGCCGAAGAAGAACGGTACGTTCCAGGCCACGATCAGGAACTGGGGCATCAGGGAAACAGCAGTGATGTAGAGGGCACCGAACAGGGTCAGACGGGTCATGACCTTGTCGACGTAGCGAGCGGTCTGCTCGCCGGGGCGGATGCCCGGAAGGAAGGCCCCCGACTTCTTGAGGTTGTCGGCGACGTCCTTGGGATTGAAGACCAGCGCTGTGTAAAAGAAGCAGAAGAATACCACCGCTGCCGCGAAAAGCAAGATGTACAGCGGCTGACCCGGGCCAAGAGCCTGGGATGCACGCTGCAGCCACTCCATGCCGTCCCCGGCACCGACCCACTGACCCAGCGAAGCCGGGAACAGCAGGATGCTCGAGGCGAAGATCGCCGGAATCACGCCCGCCATGTTGACCTTGAGCGGCAGGTAGCTGCTCTGGCCGGCGTACATCTTGTTGCCGACCTGGCGACGCGGATAGTTCACCGTGATGCGGCGTTGGCCGCGCTCGATGAACACCACGAAGGCCACGGTGGCGATGCCCAGAAGGGACAAGGCCAGCAGCGGCAGCACGTTCCATGCGCCTTCATTACGGGCCAGTTCGAAGGCCTGGCCCACGGCCCCCGGCAGACCGGCGACGATCCCCGCGAAGATCAGCAGCGAGATGCCGTTGCCGATGCCCTTCTCGGTGATCTGCTCGCCCAGCCACATCATGAACACCGCACCGCACACAAAGGTGACGACGGCGGTGAAATAGAAGCTGAAGTCGGCCGTGTAGGCGATACCCTGGCTCGCCAGGCCCACGGACATGCCGATGGCCTGGACCAGAGCCAGCAGTACGGTGCCGTAGCGGGTGTACTGGCTGATCTTGCGACGACCGGCCTCGCCTTCCTTCTTCAGCTGCTCCAGCTGAGGCGAGACGGCGGTCAGCAGCTGCATGATGATCGACGCGGAGATGTACGGCATGATGCCGAGCGCGAAGATGCTCATGCGTTCCAGGGCACCGCCCGAGAACATGTTGAACATGCCCAGGATGGTGCCCTGCTGCTCCCTGAACAAGGCAGCAAGCTGGTCAGGATTGATACCGGGAACGGGAATGTGGGCACCGATACGGTAGACCACGATGGCGAGGAGCACGAAGCGCAGACGCGCCCAGAGTTCACTCAGACCGCTGCCCATCGCCGGCATGTTTCCTGACTTGGCCATTTAGTCCTCTACCTTACCGCCGGCGGCTTCGATCGCGGCACGGGCACCCTTGGTGACCTTGAGGCCGCGGACGGTAACCGCCTTGTTCAGTTCGCCGGAAAGGATCACCTTGGCATACTGGGTGGCATCCTTCAGCACGTTGGCCTGCTTCAGGGTGTCCAGAGTGACTTCGTCACCCTCGACCCGGCCGAGTTCGGCCAGGCGGACTTCCTGGGAGACCAGCGACTTCGCGGAAGTGAAACCGAACTTCGGCAGACGACGCTGCAGCGGCATCTGACCGCCTTCGAAGCCGGGCTTCACGCTGCCGCCGCTGCGCGACTTCAGGCCCTTGTGGCCACGACCGCCGGTCTTGCCCAGACCGGAGCCGATGCCACGACCGACGCGCTTTTCGGCGTGCTTGGAGCCCGGTGCCGGGCTCAGGCTATTGAGTTTCATGGATTACTCTCCCTCAACACGCACAAGGTAGTTGACCTTGTGGATCATGCCGCGAACGGCAGGGGTGTCTTCCAGTTCGACCGTGTGACCGATGCGACGCAGGCCGAGGCCCTTCATGGTGGCCTTGTGCTTGGCCAGCACGCCGATGGTGCTGCGGGTCTGGGTAACCTTGATCGTAGCTGCCATGGTACTCACCCCGTGATCGCTTCGACAGACAGACCGCGCTTGGCGGCCACGTCTTCCGGAGAGCGCTGGGCGGTCAGACCGTTGACGGTCGCACGCACCACGTTCACCGGATTGGTGGAGCCGTAGCACTTGGCCAGGACGTCATGGACGCCGGCCAGCTCGAGCACGGAGCGCATGGCGCCGCCGGCGATGATACCGGTACCTTCGGAAGCCGGCTGCATGTACACCTTGGAGGCACCGTGACGGGCCTTGACGGCGTACTGCAGAGTGCCACCTTTCAGGTTGACCTTGACCATGTTGCGACGCGCCTGGTCCATGGCCTTCTGGATCGCGACCGGCACTTCACGCGCCTTGCCACGACCGAAGCCAACACGACCGTTACCGTCGCCGACGACGGTCAGGGCGGTGAAGCCGAAGATCCGGCCACCCTTGACCACCTTGGCGACACGGTTGACCTGCACGAGCTTTTCCTGCAGATCGCCGCTTTGCTGTTCGTTCTTCGCCATCGTAAAACCCTTTAGAATTCCAGGCCGCCTTCACGAGCGGCGTCGGCCAGGGCCTTGACACGACCGTGGTACTTGAAACCGGCACGGTCGAAGGCCACCTGGGTGATGCCTGCCTGTTTGGCCCGTTCGGCAATCAGCGCGCCGACCTTGGTGGCGGCGTCGACGTTACCGGTCGCACCCTCGCGCAGGGCCTTGTCCAGCGTGGAAGCGCTGGCCAGGACCTTGCCACCATCCGGCGAGATGATCTGCGCGTAGATGTGGCGCGGGGTACGGTTGACGCACAGGCGATACACGCCCAGCTCGCGGATCTTGGCGCGAGCGCGGCGGGCACGACGGAGACGAGATTCTTTCTTCGCGTTCATAACCCTGCCTTACTTCTTCTTGGCTTCTTTGCGGCGGACTTGTTCGTCGCCGTACCGGATACCCTTGCCCTTATAGGGCTCGGGCGGACGGTAAGCGCGAATTTCCGCGGCAACCTGGCCGAGCTTCTGCTTGTCCGCGCTCTTCAGCACGATAGTGGTGTTCTTCGGCGTTTCCGCCACGACACCTTCAGGCAGTTCGTAGTCGACCGGGTGTGAGAAGCCCAGTGTCAGGTTCAGCGTCTGGCCCTTGGCCTGGGCACGATAACCGACGCCATTAATTTCGAGGGTCTTGGTGAAGCCCTCGGAAACACCGGTGACCAGGTTCTGAACCAGGGCACGGGTGGTGCCGACCATCGCCCAGCTCTTGGCGGACTCGCTCGGCTGGAAGGTCACCTGACCTTCCTCATGAGCGATCGCCACGTCGGGGTGAACGGTCATGGACAGCGCGCCCTGGCTGCCCTTGACGGACAGCTGGTCGCCGTCGAGCTTGAGCTCGACGCCGGCGGGCACTTTAACCGGATATTTGGCTACGCGTGACATTCCAAACTCCTAGAATACGGTGCAGATGACTTCACCACCGACACCGGCCTGACGGGCCGCGCGGTCGGTCATCACACCATTGGAGGTGGTGACGATCGCGATACCCAGGCCATCGGCAACCTTGGGCAGGGAGTCCTTGCCCTTGTAGCTGCGCAGAGACGGCTTGGAAGCCCGTTGCAGATGTTCGATGACCGGCTTGCCTTCGAAGTACTTGAGGGTCACGGTCAGCGACGGCTTGGCCTCGTCGCTGACGGCGTAGTCCGTGACATAACCCTCTTCCTTCAGCACGCGGGCCACCTCGACCTTGAGCTTGGAGGACGGCATGGAAACCGTCTCCTTGGTGGCCATCTGCGCATTGCGGATACGGGTGAACATATCCGCCAGAGTGTCTTGCATGCTCATTTACGTTGCGCTCCTGATGATTCTACGTGACGTTACCAGCTGGACTTCTTGAGTCCGGGCACATCGCCACGCATGGCGGCTTCACGCAGCTTGTTGCGGCCGAGGCCGAACTTGTTGTAGTAGCCGTGCGGACGGCCAGTGACGCGGCAGCGGTTGCGCTGGCGCACCGGGCTGGAGTCACGCGGCAGCTGCTGCAGCTTGAGCTGCGCTTCGAAGCGCTCTTCGTCAGAAGCGTTCACGTCCTGGATGATCGCCTTGAGCTCGGCGCGCTTGGCGGCATACTTCTCCACCAGCTCGGCGCGCTTCGCCTCACGCTCTACCATGCTTTTCTTTGCCATGATCCCACCCTTATTTCTTGAACGGGAAGTTCAATGCGCTCAGCAGCGCACGACCTTCTTCATCGGTGTTGGCGGTGGTGGTGATGGTGACATCCAGACCACGGATCCGGTCGATCTTATCATACTCGATCTCCGGGAAGATGATCTGCTCACGCACCCCCATGGAATAGTTGCCACGACCGTCGAAGGACTTCGGGTTGAGACCACGGAAGTCACGAACGCGGGGGATCGCGATATTCACCAGGCGATCGAGGAAGTCCCACATGCGCTCGGAGCGCAGGGTCACCTTGATCCCGATCGGCCAGCCTTCACGCACCTTGAAGCCCGCGATGGACTTGCGCGCCTTGGTCACCAGCGGCTTTTGACCGGAGAGCTTCTCCAGGTCACCGATGGCGTTGTCGATCAGCTTCTTGTCGCTGGTCGCTTCGCCGATGCCCATGTTCAGGGTCACCTTGGTGATCCGGGGCACCTGCATCACGTTGGCGTAGCTGAACTGCTCTTGCAGCTTAGCCATCACCTCGTTCTGATAACGTTCTTTCAAGTTCGCCATTTTGCTACCCGACTCGCGTTAGGCGTCGATCTGCGCTTGCGTCGACTTGTAGATACGTACCTTGGTACCGTCTTCCTGAACCTGGACGCCGACGCGATCTGCCTTACCGGTCTCCTGGTTGAAGATGGCCACGTTGGACGCGTGAATCGGAGCCTCGCGCTCGACGATACCGCCCTGATTACCCGCCATGGGATTGGGCTTGGTGTGACGCTTGATCATGTTCACACCGGACACGATGTAGCGGTCGTCCTTGAGGACGCGCTTCACGGTGCCACGCTTGCCCTTGTCCTTCCCGGCGATGACGACGACTTCGTCGTCACGTTTGATCTTTTGCATATCCGCCTCGCTCCTTACAGCACTTCAGGCGCCAAGGAAATGATCTTCATGAACTTCTCTGTGCGAAGCTCACGGGTCACCGGACCGAAGATCCGGGTACCAATCGGCTGTTCGTTGGTGTTGTTCAACAGAACCGCCGCATTTCCATCGAAGCGGATCAGCGAACCGTCGTTACGACGGACGCCGCTACGGGTGCGAACGACCACCGCTTTGAGGACCTGGCCTTTCTTGACCTTGCCACGCGGGATGGCTTCTTTCACCGTGACTTTGATGACGTCGCCGACGCGGGCGTAACGGCGGTGTGAACCGCCGAGCACCTTGATGCACTGCACCCGGCGCGCCCCGCTGTTGTCGGCGACATCCAGCATTGTCTGAGTCTGAATCATCGGTTTTCTCCAAACCTAAACTGACTGCACTGGTTCGACTGGCGTTTGCCGATCAACCCTTGGCCTGTTCGAGAACTTCGACCAGGGTCCAGGCCTTCTTCTTGGACAGCGGACGACTCTCCTCGATGGAGACCGTATCACCGGCCTTGGCCTGGTTCGCCTCGTCATGGGCGTGCAGCTTGGTGGAGCGCTTGACGTACTTGCCGTAGATCGGGTGGCGCTCACGACGCTCGATCATCACAACGATGGACTTGTCCATCTTGTCGCTCACCACCTTGCCGGTGAGCGTACGGGCTTTTTTCTCTTCGGCCATCTCAGACACCTGCCTTCTCGTTGAGCACAGTCTTCACGCGGGCGATATCCCGACGAACCTGCTTGAGCAGATGGGTCTGGCTGAGCTGGCCGGTGGCCTTCTGCATGCGCAGGTTGAACTGCTCGCGGAGGAGTTCGAGGAGCTGCTCCTGGAGCTGCTCTGCGGACTTTTCACGAATTTCCTGGGCTTTCATCACATCACCGTCCGTTTCACAAAGGTGGTGGAGACCGGGAACTTCTGGGCGGCCAGGGCGAATGCCTCGCGTGCCAGCTCCTCGGAAACGCCTTCGATCTCGTACAGGACACGGCCGGGCTGGATCTGCGCGACCCAGTATTCGACAGAGCCCTTACCCTTACCCATCCGGACTTCCAGCGGCTTCTTGGAAATCGGCTTGTCGGGGAAGACACGGATCCAGATCTTGCCGCCACGCTTGACGTGACGGGTGATGGCACGACGGCCGGCTTCGATCTGACGGGCGGTGACGCGACCGCGACCAGTGGCCTTCAGGCCGTACTCGCCGAAGCTCACCTTGCTACCGCGATGCGCCAGGCCACGGTTGCGGCCCTTCTGCACCTTGCGGAATTTCAAACGCTTGGGTTGTAACATCGACTCGCTCTCCCCTTACTTGGAACCTTTCTTCTTGGAGGGCGCGCTCTGCGGCTGCTTGGCCTTGGCGCGGACCTCCTCGATGCCCCCGAGGATTTCACCCTTGAAGACCCAGACCTTGACACCGATGATGCCGTAGGTGGTCTTGGCCTCGTAGGTGGCGTAGTCGATGTCCGCACGCAGGGTGTGCAGCGGCACGCGACCTTCGCGATACCATTCGGTGCGGGCGATCTCGGCGCCGCCGAGACGGCCTGAGAGCTGCACCTTGATACCGCCGGCGCCCAGGCGCATGGCGTTCTGGACGGAGCGCTTCATGGCGCGACGGAACATGACGCGACGCTCGAGCTGGCCGGCGATGTTCTGCGCGACGAGCTGGGCGTCCAGCTCCGGCTTGCGAACTTCCTCGATGTTGACGTGAACCGGCACGCCCATCATCTGAGTGACTTCGCGACGCAGCTTGTCGACGTCCTCGCCCTTCTTGCCAATCACGATGCCCGGACGGGCAGTGTGAATGGTGACGCGGGCGTTGTTGGCCGGACGCTCGATGGTGATCTTGCTCACGGAGGCGTTCTTGAGACGCTCTTCCAGGAAGCTACGCACCTCGAGGTCGTTGTTCAGCTTATCGGCATAGGCGCCGCGCTCGGCATACCAGACCGAGGTATGGTCCTTGACGATACCCAGGCGAATGCCTGTCGGATTGACTTTCTGACCCATCTGGTCGACTCCTACTTCTCGGCTACCTTGACGGTGATGTGGCAGGTGCGCTTCAGAATGCGATCCGCACGGCCCTTGGCGCGCGGACGGATGCGCTTGAGCGTCATGCCCTCATCGACGCAGATGGTCGAGACACGCAGCTCGTCGATATCCATGCCGTTGTTTTCTTCCGCGTTCGCGATGGCGGACTGCAGCACCTTCTTGACCAGCTTGGAGGCCTTCTTCGGGGAGAAGGTCAGCAGATCGAGTGCTTCGGCGACCGGCTTACCGCGCACCTGGTCAGCCACCAAACGGGCCTTCTGGGCGGATAAGCTAGCGCCACGCAGCTTTGCTGTGACTTCCATCTCTTAATCCTCTTGGCTTACCGTTTGGCTTTCTTGTCCGCCGCATGACCGCGATAGGTGCGGGTGGCAGCGAATTCGCCCAGCTTGTGGCCAACCATTTCCTCGGAGACGTGCACCGGGACGTGTTGGCGACCGTTATGGACCGCAATGGTGAGCCCGACCATGTTGGGCAGGATCATGGAGCGGCGCGACCAGGTCTTGATCGGTTTGCGCTCGCCCTTCTCCACTGCAGTCTCAACCTTCTTCAGCAGATGAAGGTCAATAAAAGGACCTTTCTTCAGTGAACGTGGCACAGCCGTTACCTCTTAATGTCTTGGCGTGGGATCTTATTTCCGGGCCTTGCGGCGACGGACGATCAGCTTGTCGGTGCGCTTGTTCTTGCGGGTCTTGTGGCCCTTGGTGGGCATACCCCACGGAGACACCGGATGACGACCACCGCTGGTGCGGCCTTCACCACCACCGTGCGGGTGATCCACCGGGTTCATGGCCACGCCGCGAACGGTCGGACGCACGCCTTTCCAGCGCTTCGCACCGGCCTTGCCAAGCTGACGCAGGCTGTGCTCGGAGTTGCTCACCTCACCCAGGGTCGCGCGGCACTCGGCCAGCACCTTGCGCATCTCGCCGGAGCGCAGACGCAGGGTGGCGTAGTTGCCTTCGCGGGCCACCAGCTGGGCGCTGGTACCGGCACTGCGTGCGATCTGAGCGCCTTTGCCGGGCTTGAGCTCGATGCAGTGCACGGTGGAACCCAGCGGGATGTTGCGCAGCGGCAGGGCGTTGCCCTTCTTGATCGCTGCGTTCACGCCGGACTCGAGACGGTCGCCGGCCTTCACACCGCGCGGAGCGATGATGTAGCGACGTTCGCCGTCCATGTACTTCAGCAGCGCAATGTGGGCGCTACGGTTCGGATCGTGCTCCAGGCGCTCGACGACGGCGGGAACGCCATCCTTGGTGCGCTTGAAGTCGATGATCCGGTAGTGCTGACGGTGACCACCGCCCACGTGGCGGGTGGTGATGCGACCGTAGTTGTTACGGCCACCGGACTTGGACTGCTTTTCGAGCAGCGGCGCGTACGCGCGGCCCTTGTGCAGCTCCTCGCCGACGATCTTGACGACGTGGCGACGACCGGCGGAAGTAGGTTTAGTCTTGACGATTGCCATGATCCGTGCTCCTGCCTTTACTCGGCGCCAGAGAAGTCTTCGAGCGTCTCGCCGGCGGCCAGGGTGACGTACGCCTTGCGATAGCCTTTACGGAGACCGGTGCCATGCGCGGTGCGCTTGGTCTTGCCCTTGACGTTCAGGACCTGAACGCGATCGACCTTCTTGCCGAACAGCTCCTGCACGGCGGTCTTGATCTCGGGCTTGGTCGCGTCGCCTGCCACTTTGAACACGTACTGGTTGCGCTCGGCGGCCATGGCGGCCTTCTCGGTCACGTGCGGACCCAGCAGCACCTTGAATACACGTTCCTGGTTCATGCCAGCTTCTCCTCGAATTTACGCAGAGCGGAGACGGTGGCCAGGACCTTGTCGAAGGCAACCAGGCTCACCGGATCGGCGGCAGCGACGTCCACGACATCCACGTTCGGGATGTTGCGGGCGGCGAGGTACAGATTCTCGTCGACCTCTTCGGTGACGATCAGCACCTTATCCTCGAGGCCCAGCTCGCTCAGCTTGGCGACCAGCTGCTTGGTCTTGGGGGTCTCGACGGCGAAGGCGTCGACGGCCACCAGACGCTCCTGGCGCACGAGCTCGGAGAGGATCGAGCGCATGGCCGCACGGTACATCTTGCGGTTGACCTTCTGGGTGTAGTCCTGCGGACGAGCCGCGAAGGTCACGCCGCCGGCACGCCAGATCGGCGAGCGGATGGTACCGGCGCGGGCACGGCCGGTGCCCTTCTGGCGCCACGGCTTCTTGCCGCCGCCACGAACGTCGGAACGGTTCTTCTGGGCACGGGTACCCTGACGACCACCGGCCAGATAGGCGGTGACGACCTGGTGCACGAGTGCTTCGTTGAACTCTTTGCCAAAGGTGGCTTCGGCGACTTCGACGGTGCCGCCAGCACCTGCAAGATTCAGATTCATCGGTAAATTCCCCTTCAGCCTGCTTTGACGGCGCTGCGCACGATGACATCACTGCCGGTGGCGCCGGGCACGGCACCCTTGACCAGCAGCAGGTTACGCTCGGCGTCGACACGGACGACTTCCAGGCTCTGGACGGTGCAACGCTCGTTGCCGAGCTGACCGGCCATCTTCTTGCCCTTGAACACGCGACCCGGGGTCTGGCACATGCCGATGGAACCCGGTGCACGGTGGGCCAGGGAGTTACCGTGGCTGTTGTCCTGGGTACGGAAGTTCCAGCGCTTCACGGCGCCCTGGAAACCCTTACCCTTGGAGGAGCCGGTCACGTCGATCTTCTGACCAGCCTCGAAGAGGGATACGGTGAGTTCGCCGCCCACTTCCGGAGCCTCGACGCCTTCTTCCAGGCGGAACTCCATCAGCGAACGACCGGCCTCGACGCCGGCTTTCGCGAACTGACCGGCTTGGGCCTTGGAGAGATGCTTGGCCTTGCGGGAACCGGTTGTCACCTGCACCGCGGCATAGCCGTCGGATTCGACGGACTTGACGCGAGTCACGCGGTTCGGTTCAACCTCGATCACGGTCACGGGCACTGAGGCGCCGTCTTCGGTAAAGACACGGGTCATCCCGGCCTTCGTACCGACCAAACCGATAGTCATTACTACGTCTCCTTTAGTGTACGGGGCTATCACCCGCTATGGCTGCCCTTTCCAGAGCATTCCACTAGCACGTTGTGTGGCGCCATCCCGGCGCGGCGGCTGCTGCCTGTACCATGTTCCGACAGGCGCTGGGCCGCGAGTGTCTAGTGTGGTATCAGTCGAGCTTGATCTGCACGTCCACGCCGGCGGCGAGGTCGAGCTTCATCAGGGCGTCAACGGTCTTCTCGGTCGGCTCGACGATGTCGAGCACGCGCTTGTGCGTACGAATCTCGTACTGGTCACGAGCGTCCTTGTTCACGTGCGGAGAGATCAGCACGGTGTAGCGCTCGCGATTGGTCGGCAGAGGAATCGGACCCCGCACCTGGGCGCCGGTACGCTTGGCGGTATCAACGATCTCCGCGGCGGACTGGTCGATCAGGCGGTGGTCGAAGGCCTTCAACCGAATGCGAATCTTCTGGTTCTGCATTTGCCCTAAACTCCAATGGATCTTGACGGCGCGAGCCGTCAACCCACGCATTCAAAGGATGCGCATTATAGGCGCGCCGCCGACGAGAGTCAAACCCCTCGTGACGGTGCGCAGAAAGGGGGCTCCGCAAGGAGCCCCCTTCGATCGCTCGATCAGCGTGATGCTTACTCGACGATCTTGGCCACGACGCCGGCGCCGACGGTACGACCGCCTTCACGAACGGCGAAACGCAGACCTTCGTCCATGGCGACCGGAGCGATCAGGCTGACGACCATCTTGACGTTGTCGCCCGGCATGACCATCTCGACGCCTTCCGGCAGTTCACAGGTACCGGTGATGTCGGTGGTACGGAAGTAGAACTGCGGACGGTAGCCCTTGAAGAACGGAGTGTGACGACCACCCTCGTCCTTGGACAGCACGTACACCTCGGCCTCGAACTTGGTGTGCGGGGTGATGGTGCCCGGCTTGGCCAGGACCTGACCACGCTCGACGTCGTCACGCTTGGTGCCGCGCAGCAGGGCGCCGATGTTCTCGCCGGCACGACCTTCGTCGAGCAGCTTGCGGAACATCTCGACACCGGTAACGGTGGTCTTAGTGGTGTCCTTGATGCCGACGATCTCGACTTCTTCGCCAGACTTGACGATGCCGCGCTCGACACGACCGGTCACAACGGTACCGCGACCAGAGATGGAGAACACGTCCTCGATCGGCATCAGGAACGGCTGATCGATGGCACGCTCCGGCTCCGGGATGTAAGCGTCCAGGGCCTTGATCAGGTTGGCAACGGCGGTGGTACCCATGCCGTTGTCGTCCTTGCCTTCCAGGGCCATCAGCGCGGAACCGGTGATGATCGGGCAGTCGTCGCCCGGGAAGTCGTACTCGCTCAGGAGCTCACGGACTTCCATCTCGACCAGCTCGAGCAGCTCTTCGTCGTCGACCATGTCGGCCTTGTTCAGGAACACGACGATGTACGGCACGCCGACCTGGCGAGACAGCAGGATGTGCTCGCGAGTCTGCGGCATGGGGCCGTCGGCGGCAGAGCAGACCAGGATAGCGCCGTCCATCTGGGCAGCACCGGTGATCATGTTCTTGACGTAGTCGGCGTGACCCGGGCAGTCGACGTGCGCGTAGTGGCGCTCTTCGGACTGATACTCGACGTGAGCGGTCGCGATGGTGATGCCGCGCTCACGCTCTTCCGGGGCGTTGTCGATGGAGTCGAACGCACGAGCGTCGCCACCGAAGACTTCCGCGGACACGCGAGTCAGGGCCGCAGTCAGCGTGGTCTTACCGTGGTCGACGTGACCGATGGTACCGACGTTGACGTGCGTTTTGGAACGTTCGAATTTTTCCTTAGCCACTGCTATGACCTCTTTACGTTAGCTAACGGTTAACCGTTCTGGTTGATGACGGCTTCAACGACGCTGTTCGGCGCCTCTTCGTAATCCGCGAACTCCATGGTGTAGCTCGCGCGGCCCTGGGTCTGAGAGCGCAGGTCGGTTGCGTAACCGAACATCTCAGCCAGCGGAACGGTGGCGCGGATGACCTTGCCCGCGGGCGAGTCGTCCATGCCCTGGACCAGACCACGGCGACGGTTCAGGTCGCCCATGACATCCCCCATGAATTCCTCGGGAGTCACGACCTCGACCTTCATCACCGGCTCGAGGAGCACGGCCTTGGCCTTGGGCGCGCCTTCCTTGATCGCCATGGAAGAGGCGACCTTGAACGCGGTCTCGTTAGAGTCCACGTCGTGGTAGGAACCGTCGAACAGCGTGACCTTGACGTCAATCATCGGGTAGCCCGCGATGACACCGTTCTGGAGCTGCTCATAGGCCCCTTTCTCGACGGCCGGCACGTATTCCTTCGGAACCACACCGCCGACGATTTCAGAAGCGAATTTGAAGTTCATCTCTTCATCTTCGCCCTTGTCCTCGGCCGTCAACGGCTCGATACGCAGGATAACGTGACCGTACTGGCCGCGACCACCGGACTGGCGAACGAACTTGCCTTCCTGCTCGACGCTGTTGCGGATGGTTTCGCGGTAGGCGACCTGCGGCTTGCCGATGTTGGCTTCCACCTTGAACTCGCGACGCATGCGGTCAACGATGATGTCCAGGTGCAGCTCGCCCATGCCGGAGATGATGGTCTGGCCGGTTTCCTCGTCGGTCTTGACCTGGAAGGACGGATCCTCCTGGGCCAGCTTGCCGAGGGCGACGCCCATCTTCTCCTGGTCGGCCTTGGACTTCGGCTCCACGGCCACGGAGATCACCGGATCCGGGAACTCCATGCGCTCGAGAATGATCTTGTCATTCAGGTCGCACAGGGTGTCACCGGTGGTGACGTCCTTCAGGCCGATGCAGGCAGCGATGTCGCCGGCCAGCACTTCCTTGATCTCCTCGCGGGAGTTGGAGTGCATCTGCACGATACGGCCGACGCGCTCCTTCTTCTGCTTGACGGAGTTGTAGACGCTGTCACCGGATTTCAGCACGCCGGAGTAGACGCGGATGAAGGTCAGGGTACCGACGAACGGGTCGGTGGCGATCTTGAACGCCAGGGCGGCGAAAGGCGCACTGTCGTCCGCCTCACGGGTCGCAATGGTGCCGTCCTTGTCGTCCAGCTCACCCTCGATGGCCTTGACCTCGGTCGGCGACGGCATGTACTCGATCACGCCGTCCAGAACCGCCTGCACGCCCTTGTTCTTGAACGCGGAGCCACAGGTGACCAGCACGATCTCGTTGTCGAGCGTACGACGACGCAGACCGGCCTTGATCTCCTCCTCGGAGAGGTCGCCTTCCTCGAGGTACTTCTCCATCAGTTCTTCGGAGGCCTCGGCGGCGGACTCGACCATGTGCTCGCGGTATTCCGCGGCCTTGTCCTGCAGATCGGCAGGAATGTCGACCAGCTCGTAGTTCATCCCGAAGTTGGCTTCATCCCACTGGATGGCCTTCATCTGGATGAGGTCGATCACGCCCTTGAAGTCGTCCTCGGCGCCCCAGTTGATCTGGATCGGCACGACGTTGGCGCCCAGCTTGTCTTTCAGCTGGTTGACGACCATGAAGAAGTCGGCACCGGCACGGTCCATCTTGTTGACGAACACCATGCGCGGAACTTCGTACTTGTTGGCCTGGCGCCAGACGGTCTCGGTCTGCGGCTGCACACCGGAGGAACCGCACAGCACGACGACCGCACCGTCGAGCACACGCAGGGAACGCTCGACTTCGATGGTGAAGTCAACGTGCCCGGGGGTGTCGATGATGTTGATGCGGTGCTCATCGAACTGCTTGTTCATGCCCTGCCAGAAGCAGGTGGTCGCCGCGGAGGTGATCGTGATGCCACGCTCCTGCTCCTGCTGCATCCAGTCCATGGTGGCGGCGCCCTCATGGACCTCGCCGACCTTGTGAGACAGACCGGTGTAGAACAGGACACGCTCGGTAGTGGTAGTCTTACCGGCGTCGACGTGGGCCACGATACCGATATTGCGGTAACGCTTGAGCGGAGTCTTGCGAGCCACGATGTAACTCCCGTTGGTTGGCGGTGCGGTTTAGAAGCGGTAGTGAGAGAAGGCCTTGTTGGCCTCTGCCATGCGATGCACGTCTTCACGCTTCTTGACGGCCGAACCCTTGCCTTCGGCGGCATCCAGCATTTCGCCAGCCAGACGCTGCACCATGGTCTTCTCACCGCGACGACGTGCGGCGTCCACCAGCCAACGCATGGCCAGCGCCTGACGGCGAGACGGACGCACTTCGACCGGTACCTGATAGGTCGCACCGCCGACGCGGCGAGACTTCACCTCGACCATGGGCTGGATGGTTTCCAGCGCCTTGTCGAAGATCTCCAGCGGCTCTTCGTTGGAACGATCGGCAACCCTGTCCAGCGCACCATAGACGATGCGCTCAGCTACGGACTTCTTGCCGCTGATCATCAGGTGGTTCATGAACTTCGCCAGGCGCTCGGATCCGAACTTGGGATCCGGGAGGATCTCGCGCTTGGCCGCAACTCTTCTTCTAGGCATGATAAGCCCTCTTCCGAAGGGTCCTTCAGGTAAACCCGAGACGACCGGATGGGCGCTCGACCTTACTCTTATCAGACCGTGTCAATATCGATGTTCTGGTGTGGCCGTAGCCGGTAACGCTGCGCGGAGGCTTAGGCCTTCGGACGCTTGGTACCGTACTTGGAACGACCCTGCTTACGGTTCTGGACGCCGGAGGTATCCAGGGCACCGCGAACGGTGTGGTAACGGACACCCGGAAGGTCCTTCACTCGACCGCCACGGATCAGGACCACGGAGTGCTCCTGGAGGTTGTGGCCTTCACCGCCGATGTAGGAAGACACCTCGAAGCCGTTGGTCAGGCGCACACGGCAGACCTTACGCAGGGCCGAGTTCGGCTTCTTCGGGGTGGTGGTGTAAACGCGGGTGCAGACGCCGCGCTTCTGCGGGCAGGCCTGCAGCGCAGGCACGTCGCTCTTGGCGGCCTGACGCTTGCGCGGCTTGCGCACGAGCTGATTGATGGTAGCCATTTATCGCTCCAAATGGGTTGCCTTGGCGGAAGCGAGTAGCCGTTCGCTTCCTGTCTTGCGTTCCTCTTTCCCAATGGCGCGGGCGCACCCGCCCCACTGTTAAAGGCTGCGCATTCTAATGGCTGACGCCATCGACCGTCAAGCGCGACGCCCCGAGGGGCGCCGCGCGAGCGGTCATCGACGTCAGATTTCGTCGTCGTCCGAGTCGAGCGCGGTGAGCTGAGCGCCCAGTTCCTGCTCGACATCCTGGGCCGACGGCTGGAGCACGCGTTCGGCGTCTTCACGCTTGCGGCGGCGCTCCGCATGGTGGGTCAGGCCGGTACCGGCCGGGATCAGACGTCCCACCACCACGTTTTCCTTCAGGCCGCGCAGGTAGTCGCGCTTGCCGGTAACCGCCGCTTCGGTCAGCACCCGCGTGGTCTCCTGGAAGGAGGCCGCGGAGATGAACGACTCGGTGGCCAGGCTGGCCTTGGTGATACCCAGCAGCAGGCGCTGGTACTTGGCCGGGAACTTGTCGGTGGCCTCGAGCGCCGCGTTCTGCTCCAGCACCCGCACCAGCTCGACCTGGTCGCCCGGGATGAAGTCGGAATCGCCGGCATCGGTGATCTCGACCTTGCGCAGCATCTGACGCACGATCACTTCGATGTGCTTGTCGTTGATGCCCACGCCCTGCAGGCGATAGACGTCCTGCACCTCGGCGACGATGTACTTGGCCAGTTCGGCGATGCCGAGCAGGCGCAGGATATCGTGCGGATTGCTCGGGCCGTCGGAGATGACCTCGCCCTTCTCGACGGTCTCACCCTCGAACACCGCGATCTGGCGCCATTTCGGGATCAGCATCTCGAACGGATCGCCGGATTCCGGGGTGATCGCCAGACGACGCTTGCCCTTGGTTTCCTTGCCGAAGCTGATGGTACCGCTGATCTCGGCGAGGATCGCCGGCTCTTTCGGCTTGCGCGCCTCGAACAGGTCGGCCACGCGCGGCAGACCACCGGTGATGTCCTTGTTACCGGTGGCTTCCACCGGAATACGGGCCACCACCTCGCCGACGCCGATCTTGGAACCGTCGTCGACGGTCACGATCGCCTTGCCGGGCAGCAGGTACTGCACCGGGGTGTCGGAGTTGGCCACGGTCACCGGCTTGCCGGCCTCGTCGGACAGCAGGATCATCGGGCGCTTGTCGCGGCCGGCCATGGGACGCGCCGCAGACTCGATCACCTCGATGGAGGACAGGCCGGTCATCTCGTCCACGCTGCGGTGGATGGTGACGCCCTCGTCCATGTCCGCGTACTGCACCTTGCCCTCGGCCTCGGCCACGATCGGGTGAGTGTGCGGATCCCACTTGGCCACGGTCTGACCGGCGTCGACGACATCGCCGTCCTTGACGGAGAGCTCGGCGCCGTAGGGCAGCTTGTAGTACTCGCGCTCGCGACCGTGCTCGTCGGCGACGGCCAGGGCGCTGGAGCGGGAGACCACGACCAGCTTGCCGTCGCCGCGTTCCACGTGCTTGATGTTGTGCAGGCGCACCTTGCCGCCGTGCTTGACCTGGACGCTGTCCACTGCGGAGGCACGAGAGGCCGCACCGCCGATGTGGAAGGTCCGCATGGTCAGCTGGGTACCCGGCTCACCGATCGACTGGGCGGCGATGACGCCCACGGACTCGCCGACGTTGACCTGATGGCCACGGGCCAGGTCGCGACCGTAGCACGAGGAGCAGACGCCATGGCTGGTGTCACAGCTGATCGCGGAGCGCACCACGATCTCGTCGACGCCCATGGTGTCGAGCTCGGCGCACCAGGCCTCGTCGAGCAGCGTGCCGCGCGGAATCAGCACTTCCTCGCTCTCGGGATCGATGACGTCCTGGGCGACCACGCGGCCAAGCACGCGCTGGGCCAGCGAGACGATGATGTCGCCGCCCTCGATGACCGGGTGCAGGGTCAGGCCGTTCTCGGTGCCGCAATCGGCCTCGGTGATGACCATGTCCTGTGCCACGTCGACCAGACGACGGGTCAGGTAACCGGAGTTGGCGGTCTTGAGTGCCGTATCCGCCAGGCCCTTACGCGCACCGTGGGTCGAGATGAAGTACTGGAGGACGTTCAGGCCTTCACGGAAGTTGGCGACGATCGGGGTCTCGATGATCGAGCCGTCCGGCTTGGCCATGAGGCCACGCATGCCCGCCAGCTGGCGGATCTGGGCGGCACTACCCCGGGCACCGGAGTCGGCCATGATGAAGACGCTGTTGAAGGAGTCCTGCTCGACCTCGTTGCCCTCACGGTCGATGACGCTCTCCTTGGAGATGCCGGTCATCATCGCCTTGGCGACCTGGTCGTTGGCACGGGCCCAGATATCGATGACCTTGTTGTACTTCTCGCCCGCGGTCACCAGACCGGAGGAGAACTGGTCCTCGATTTCCTTGACCTCTTCCTCGGCGCCTTCGACGATCTCGGCCTTGGCATCCGGGATGACGAAGTCGTTGACGCCGATGGAGGCGCCGGACCAGGTGGCCATGCGGAAGCCGGTGTACATCAGCTGGTCGGCGAAGATCACCGCGGGCTTCAGGCCGGCGCAGCGATACACCTCGTTGATCAGCTGGGAGATCGCCTTCTTCTTCATCGGCTGGTCGATCAGCTCGAAGGACACGCCTTCGGGCAGGATGCGGAACAGCAGCGCGCGACCCACGGTGGTGTCGTAGATCTTGCGAGTCTGGCTCTGCTCGCCGGTCTCCTCGTCCACGGTCACCTCGTCGAGGCGCACCTTGACGCGGGCGTGCAGGTCGACGCTCTGGGTGCCGAAGGCGCGCTCGACCTCGTTGAGGTCGGAGAACACCATGCCCTCACCCTTGGCATTGATCTTCTCGCGGGTCATGTAATACAGACCCAACACCACGTCCTGGGACGGCACGATGATCGGCTCGCCGTTGGCCGGTGACAGCACGTTGTTGGTGGCCATCATCAGCGCGCGGGCTTCGAGCTGCGCTTCCAGGGTCAGCGGCACGTGGACGGCCATCTGGTCGCCGTCGAAGTCGGCGTTGTAGGCGGCACACACCAGCGGGTGCAGCTGGATCGCCTTGCCCTCGATCAGCAGCGGCTCGAAGGCCTGGATGCCGAGACGGTGCAGGGTCGGGGCGCGGTTGAGCAGCACCGGATGCTCGCGGATGACATCGGCGAGGATGTCCCACACCTCCGGCAGCTCGCGCTCGACCATCTTCTTGGCGGCCTTGATGGTGGACGCCTGGCCGCTGGCCTGCAGCTTGGAGTAGATGAACGGCTTGAACAGCTCGAGCGCCATCTTCTTCGGCAGACCGCACTGGTGCAGACGCAGGGTCGGACCCACGGTGATGACCGAGCGGCCGGAGTAGTCGACGCGCTTGCCCAGCAGGTTCTGACGGAAACGCCCCTGCTTGCCCTTGATCATGTCGGCCAGCGACTTCAGCGGGCGCTTGTTCGAGCCGGTGATGGCCCGGCCGCGGCGGCCGTTGTCGAGCAGGGCGTCGACCGCTTCCTGCAGCATGCGCTTCTCGTTGCGCACGATGATGTCCGGCGCGTTGAGATCCAGCAGCCGCTTGAGGCGGTTGTTGCGGTTGATCACGCGACGGTAGAGGTCGTTCAGGTCGGAGGTCGCGAAGCGACCGCCGTCCAGCGGCACCAGCGGACGCAGGTCCGGCGGCAGCACCGGCAGCACTTCCATCACCATCCACGCCGGGTCGTTGCCGGAGCCCTGGAAGGCCTCCAGCAGCTTCAGGCGCTTGGACAGCTTCTTGATCTTGGTCTCGGAGTTGGTCTGCGGGATTTCCTCGCGCAGACGCTCGATCTCTTCCTCGAGATCGATGTCCTTGAGCATGGCCTGGACGGCCTCGGCACCCATGCGGGCGTCGAAGTCGTCACCGAACTCCTCGAGGGCCTCGAAGTACTGCTCGTCGTTGAGCAGCTGGCCGCGCTCGAGGGTGGTCATGCCCGGATCGACGACCATGAAGCTCTCGAAGTAGAGCACCCGCTCGATGTCGCGCAGGGTCATGTCCAGGAACATGCCGATGCGGGACGGCAGCGACTTCAGGAACCAGATGTGCGCGACCGGGCTGGCCAGCTCGATGTGGCCCATGCGCTCGCGGCGCACGGCGGCCTTGGTGACCTCCACGCCGCACTTCTCGCAGATGATGCCGCGATGCTTCATCCGCTTGTACTTGCCGCACAGGCACTCGTAATCCTTCACCGGGCCGAAGATCTTGGCGCAGAACAGGCCGTCGCGCTCCGGCTTGAAGGTACGATAGTTGATGGTCTCGGGCTTCTTGACCTCGCCGAAGGACCAGCTGCGAATCATGTCCGGCGACGCCAGCGTGATCTTGATCGCGTCGAACTCGTCGGACTGAGACTGCGATTTGAGGACTTTCACCAAATCTTTCATGGGTCGGCTCCGTTGCGGAGTTGTCATGGGCGGGGGCGCGCACGCCCCCGCGGACCGTCATTACTGCGAAGCGCCGTAGCGGCCGCCTCAGCTCTCCAGTTCGATATCGATGCCCAGCGAGCGGATTTCCTTCACCAGCACGTTGAAGGATTCCGGCATGCCCGCCTGCATGGTGTGGTCGCCATCCACGATGCTCTTGTACATCTTGGTGCGGCCTTCCACGTCGTCGGACTTGACGGTGAGCATTTCCTGAAGGGTGTAGGCGGCGCCATAGGCTTCCAGGGCCCAGACCTCCATTTCCCCGAAGCGCTGACCACCGAACTGCGCCTTGCCGCCCAGCGGCTGCTGGGTCACCAGGGAGTAGGAACCGGTGGAACGCGCGTGCATCTTGTCATCCACCAGGTGGTTGAGCTTCAGCATGTACATGTAACCCACGGTGACCGGGCGATCGAAGGCATCGCCGGTACGACCGTCGTAGAGGGTCGTCTGGCCGGAGTCCGGCAGGTCGGCCAGCGTCAGCAGGTGCTTGATCTCATGCTCGCGAGCACCGTCGAAGACCGGCGTGGCCATGGGCACGCCCGCCTTGAGGTTCTTCGCCAGCGCGATCACCTCGTCGTCGGAGAGCGAATCGATGTCCTCGACCCGGGTGCTCGACTCGGTATTGTAGACCTTGCCCAGGAACTCGCGGATCTGCGAGACCTGCTGGTCGCGGGCGTCGCGCAGCATGTGCTCGATCTTCACGCCGAGGCCGCGGGCGGCCATGCCCAGGTGGGTCTCGAGGATCTGACCGACGTTCATGCGCGACGGCACGCCCAGCGGGTTCAGCACCACGTCGATCGGCTCGCCGTTGTCGTCGAACGGCATGTCCTCGACCGGCATGATGGCCGAGATGACACCCTTGTTACCGTGACGGCCGGCCATCTTGTCGCCCGGCTGCAGGCGACGCTTGATGGCGAGGTAGACCTTGACGATCTTCAGCACGCCCGGCGCAAGGTCGTCGCCCTGGGTGAGCTTGCGCTTCTTGTCCTCGAAGCGCTCGTCCATCTCCTTGCGACGGGTCTCCAGCTGCTCGTCGGCCTGGGCCAGCAGCTCGTTGAGGTTCTCGTCCTGCATGCGCAGCTTGAACCACTGCTGACGCGGCAGCTCCTCGAGGTACTCGTCGCTGAGCACGTCGCCCTTCTTGAGCTTCGGCCCCCCGTTGACCGGCTGGCCGACCAGGGTGCGCTGCAGACGCTCGAAGGTCGCGTCCTCGGCGATGCGATAGGTCTCCTGGAGATCCTTGCGCACCTCGTCGAGCTGTTGCTGCTCGATGGAGAGCGCACGGGAGTCCTTCTCCACGCCGTCGCGGGTGAACACCTGCACGTCGATGACGGTGCCCTTCATGCCGGTCGGGGCACGCAGGGAGGTGTCCTTCACGTCGGACGCCTTCTCACCGAAGATCGCACGCAGCAGCTTCTCCTCCGGGGTCAGCTGGGTCTCGCCCTTGGGCGTGACCTTGCCGACCAGGATGTCGCCCGCGCCGACCTCGGCACCGATGTAGACGACGCCAGCCTCATCCAGCTTGCCGAGCGCGGACTCGCCGACGTTCGGAATGTCGGAGGTGATCTCCTCCGCGCCCAGCTTGGTGTCGCGGGAGACGCAGGTCAGCTCCTGGATGTGGATGGTGGTGAAACGGTCTTCCTGGACGGCCCGCTCGGAGAGCAGGATGGAGTCCTCGAAGTTGTAGCCGTTCCACGGCATGAAGGCGATGCGCATGTTCTGGCCCAGGGCCAGGTCACCCATGTCGACGGACGGGCCGTCGGCCAGGATGTCGCCGCTGGCCACGCTGTCGCCGGGGCGCACGATCGGACGCTGGTTCTGGCAGGTGTTCTGGTTGGAACGCAGGTACTTGGTCAGGTTGTAGATATCGACGCCGGCTTCGCCGCCGATGATCTCGTCCTCGTTGACCCGCACCACGATGCGCTTGGCGTCGACGGAGTCGATGGTGCCGCCACGACGGGCCACGGCGCAGACGCCGGAGTCGCGGGCCACGAAACGCTCCATGCCGGTACCGACCAGCGGCTTGTCGGCGCGCAGGGTCGGCACGGCCTGACGCTGCATGTTCGCCCCCATCAGGGCGCGGTTGGCGTCATCGTGCTCGAGGAACGGGATCAAGGCCGCGGCCACGGACACCACCTGACGCGGCGAGACGTCCATCAGGGTGACCTGCTCGGGGCGCATGAAGGTGGTCTCGCCGCGATGGCGGACCTGCACCAGGTCGTCGACCAGCTTGCCGCCCTCGTCCACGGTAGCCGAGGCCTGGGCGATGACGAAGTTGCCCTCCTCGATCGCGGAGAGGTGCACCACGTCGTCGGTCACCTGACCGTCCACGACCTTGCGGTACGGCGTCTCGAGGAAGCCGTAGCTGTTGGTGTGGCTGTAGGTGGCCAGCGAGTTGATCAGACCGATGTTCGGACCCTCAGGGGTCTCGATCGGGCAAAGGCGGCCGTAGTGGGTGGCGTGAACGTCACGCACCTCGAAGCCGGCACGCTCGCGGGTCAGACCACCCGGGCCGAGGGCGGAGACGCGACGCTTGTGCGTCACCTCGGACAGCGGGTTGTTCTGGTCCATGAACTGCGACAGCTGGGAGGAGCCGAAGAACTCCTTCACCGCCGCGGCCACCGGCTTGGCGTTGATCAGGTCCTGCGGCATCAGGCCTTCGCTCTCCGCCATGGAGAGGCGTTCCTTGACCGCACGCTCGACGCGCACCAGGCCGACGCGGAACTGGTTCTCGGCCATCTCGCCGACGCAGCGGATGCGACGGTTGCCCAGGTGGTCGATGTCATCGACGTCGCCGAAGCCGTTACGGATGTTGATCAGCTCGCCGAGCACGTCGAGGATATCGCGCTGATCGAGAACGCCGGCGCCCTCGTCCTGCTCGCGGCGCAGACGACGGTTGAACTTCATGCGACCGACGCCGGACAGGTCGTAGCGGTCCTCGGTGAAGAACAGGTTGTTGAACAGCGTCTCGGCGGCCTCCTTGGTGGGCGGCTCGCCGGGGCGCATCATGCGGTAGATCTCGACCAGCGCCTCGAGCTGGGAACCGGTGGTGTCCAGCTTGAGGGTGTCGGAGACGAACGGACCGCAATCCAGATCGTTGGTGTACAGGGTCTCCAGGCGGGTCAGACCGGCCTGGCCCAGGGTTTCCAGCACTTCCGGAGTGATCGCGGTGTTGCAGGCGCAGATCAGCTCGCCGGTGTTGGGATCGATCTGGTCCTTGGCCAGCACCTTGCCGAACAGGTAGTCCATCGGCACCTCGAGACGCTCGAGGCCGGCCTTCTCCAGCTGGCGGATGTGCTTCTGGGTGACGCGACGACCTTCCTCGACGATGACGTTGCCGTCACCATCCTTGATGTCGAAGGTCGCGGTCTCGCCGCGCAGGCGAGACGGCACCAGTTCCACGGAGAAGCCGCGCTTCTCGATGTGGAAGGTGCTGGTGTCGAAGAACTCGTCGAGGATCTCCTCGGCGCTCATGCCCAGCGCGCGCAGCAGCACCGTGGCCGGCAGCTTGCGGCGACGGTCGATGCGCACGAAGACGTTGTCCTTGGGATCGAACTCGAAGTCCAGCCAGGAACCGCGGTAGGGAATCACCCGAGCGGAATACAGCAACTTGCCGGAGGAGTGGCTCTTGCCCTTGTCGTGATCGAAGAACACGCCCGGGGAGCGGTGCAGCTGGGAAACGATGACGCGCTCGGTACCGTTCACCACGAAGGTACCGTTCTCGGTCATCAGGGGGATTTCCCCCATGTAGACTTCCTGCTCCTTGATGTCCTTGATCGCCTTGTTCGACGAATCCTTGTCGTA
The DNA here is from genome assembly GCF_030406665.1 of Halomonas halophila. Classification (NCBI taxonomy): domain Bacteria; kingdom Pseudomonadati; phylum Pseudomonadota; class Gammaproteobacteria; order Oceanospirillales; family Halomonadaceae; genus Halomonas; species Halomonas halophila. The sequence goes on from NZ_CP129121.1 coordinate 3,292,229, forward strand.
GATGATCAGACGGACCTTGACGCGCAGGGGAGCCGAATAGGTGACGCCACGCAGCTGGCACTCCTTGACGTCGAAGGCCGGAGTGCCGAAACGGTAGCTGACGTATTCCAGCGCAGCATTGCCGGAGAAGCTCTCGATCGGAAAGACCGACCGGAAGGCGGCATGCAGGCCGAGGTCGAGGCGTTCTTCGGGTGAGCGATCCTGCTGGAGAAAGTCGTAATAGGAATCAAGCTGGATGGCCAGCAGGTAAGGCACATCCATCACTTGGGGCAGTTTGCCGAAATCCTTGCGGATGCGTTTTTTCTCAGTGTATGAGTAAGCCATCTGTATTCCCCAGCTTGTTCACCATGGGTGACCGATGCGTGTCGGCGCCACCCGACGGACGCGGCTCCGTCAGGCGCTGACGGCAAGCCCCCGGAGGGAGGCTCGCCGTCGGAATTCGGCTGGCGGAGGCCCGAAGGGCGAACCGCCTAGCGACAACAGAAAAAGGCCGGCAGCGGGTGTCCCGCCACCAGCCGTGGAAGCTTACGCAGCGCGTGAAGCCGTGGGCACAAGGATTACTTGAGCTCCACGCTCGCGCCGGCTTCTTCCAGCTTGGTCTTGGCTTCTTCGGCATCTTCCTTGGACATGCCTTCCTTCAGGGTCGCCGGGACGCCGTCGACGGCACCCTTGGCTTCCTTCAGGCCCAGACCGGTGATCTCGCGGACGGCCTTGATGACGTTGACCTTCTTGTCGCCAGCGGCGGTCAGCACCAGGTCGAACTCGGTCTGCTCTTCGGCAGCAGCGGCTTCACCGCCACCCGGGCCGGCGACGACGGCAGCAGCGGCGGTCACGCCGAACTTCTCTTCCATCGCTTCGATCAGCTCGGCGACTTCCATCACGGACATGTCGGCGACGGCGTTGATGATGTCTTCTTTGGTCAGTGCCATTTTCACGTTCCTAACTTTGCGGGAGTCTCGGCGGGCCGACGACTCGGTGATTCAATATTCGATTCGCGAGAGGAGGTCGAGTTCGCCGTTCAGGCGGCCTCGCCTTCCTTCTGGTCACGCAGCGCGGCGAGGGTACGAACCAGCTTGCCGGCAGAAGCCTCCTTCATGACGGACATCAGCTTCGCGATGGCCTCGTCATAGGTCGGCAGGCTTGCCAGGCGGTCGAGATCGCTCGCCGGGATGAACTCGCCTTCGTATGCCAGCGCCTTGACTTCGAAGTCTTCCTCGGACTTGCCGAACTCCTTGAACAGACGGGCGGCAGCGCCCGGATGATCGGTGGAGAAGGCCAGCAGAGTCGGACCCACGAAAGACTCGTTCAGGCACTCCCACTGAGTGCCTTCGAGGGCGCGGCGTGCCAGGGTGTTGCGGACAACACGGATCTGCACGCCATTCTCGCGGGCCTGCTTGCGCAGTTCGGTCATCTTGCTGACCGGGACGCCACGAGAGTCGGCAACGACGACGGAGAGAGCATCCTTGGCCGCTTCACTGACCTCGGCAACAATGGCCTTCTTGCCTTCGAGTGCTAGTGGCACGGTGATCACTCCTTCGTGCCGGAATCTCCGCAGAGGATTCCGGTGGTTACCATCTCCCCCGGCGGGCCGTGAGGCCACTCGCCGGGGGTCCTGGGTGATGGTGCTCACCAGAGATCTGGCGGCCACACCATCTGCGCAGGCTGCCCCGAGGGACAATTAAGCCGCCTCGGCAGCGAGGCGGCACCTGCGGTCTTTGACGATGCCCCGCCGACTCGCATCGATGTCGTGCACGGGGACCGCAAAGTTCTTGCTCGATTGTCGAACGCGGCGTTAGACGAACGCGGCGTGATCGACGGTCAGACCCGGGCCCATGGTGGTGGACAGGGAGACCTTCTTGAAATACACGCCCTTGGAAGTGCTCGGCTTGAGCTTCTTCAGGTCGGCGATCAGCGCTTCGAGGTTGCCGCGGATCGCGTCAGCGTCGAAGTCGACCTTGCCGAGAGTGGCGTGGATGATGCCGTTCTTGTCGGTACGGAAGCGCACCTGACCGGCCTTGGCGTTCTTGACGGCGGTAGCCACGTCCGGGGTCACGGTGCCGACCTTCGGGTTCGGCATCAGGCCACGCGGACCGAGGATCTGACCCAGCTGACCGACGACGCGCATGGCGTCCGGCGAGGCGATGACCACGTCGAAGTCGAGCTGGCCTTTCTTGACCTGCTCGGCCAGGTCGTCCATGCCGACGATATCGGCACCGGCTTCCTTGGCGGCTTCTTCGTTGGCACCCTGGGTGAAGACGGCAACGCGCACGTCCTTGCCGGTACCGTTCGGCATGACGGTGGCGCCACGCACGACCTGGTCGGATTTACGCGGATCGACGCCCAGGTTGACGGCGACGTCCACGGACTCCTTGAACTTGACGGTGGACAGCTCGGAGAGCAGGGCCACGGCCTCCTCGAGGGAGTACGCCTTGTTCGGGTCGACTTTCTCGCGAATCTGCTGAGCGCGCTTGCTGAGCTTAGCCATGATCAGAGGCCCTCCACGTTGAGGCCCATGCTGCGGGCACTACCGGCAATGGTACGCACCGCGGCGTCGAGATCGGCAGCGGTCAGATCCGGCTCCTTGGCCTGGGCGATCTCTTCGAGCTGTGCGCGGGTCACGGTACCGACCTTGTTCTTGTTCGGCTCACCGGAGCCGGACTTGATACCAGCAGCCTTCTTCAGCAGGACGGCGGCGGGCGGCGTCTTGGTGACGAAGGTGAAGCTGCGGTCGGAGTACACGGTGATGACGACGGGAGTCGGCAGACCCGGCTCGAGGTTCTGGGTCTCGGCGTTGAACGCCTTGCAGAACTCCATGATGTTCACGCCGTGCTGACCCAGCGCGGGACCCACGGGGGGGCTCGGGTTGGCCTTACCGGCTGCAACCTGCAGCTTGATGTAAGCCTGTACTTTCTTGGCCATGATTTACTCCAGATGGGTGATAGCGCCTTGCGGCTCCCCGGTGAAGACGACCGCTCTCGGCGGCCGTCACGAAAACCTGCTTGGCGAGAGGGCGATTATTCCTTCTCGACCTGGGAGAACTCCAGCTCGACCGGCGTAGCACGACCAAAGATCAGCACGCTGACCTGAAGACGACTCTTGTCGTAGTTGACTTCCTCGACAACGCCGTTGAAGTCGGCAAACGGACCGTCGATGACGCGCACGGACTGTCCCGGCTCGAACATCGTCTTGGGGCGCGGCTTCTCGGTGCCATCCTTGACCCGGCTGAGGATGGCATCGGCCTCCCGCTGGGTGATCGGCGCCGGCTTCTCCTTGGTGCCTCCGATGAACCCCATGACGCGCGGGGTCTCGTTGACCAGGTGCCAAGTCTCGTCATCCATTTCCATCTCGACCAGCACATAGCCGGGATAGAACTTGCGCTCGCTCTTGCGGCGCTTGCCGTCACGCATCTCGACGACTTCTTCGGTCGGCACCAGGATCTCGCCGAAGCGATCCTCCATGCCGTACATCTTCACGCGCTCGATGAGCGAGCGCATGACATGCTTCTCGAAGCCGGAGTAGGCGTGAACGACGTACCAACGCTTGGACATGAAGACTCCTAACCAATGACGCCGGACATGGCCCAGCCAAGCAGCGTGTCGATGAGCCACAGGGCCAGGCCCACGACCAGGACGGCCACCAGCACGATGGCGGTGGTTTGCACGGTCTCGGGACGGCTCGGCCAGACGACGCGCTGAATTTCCTTCTTGGCACTGCGAGCCAGCTCGACCAGCTCACGCCCCTTGGTGGTGGTCAGCGCCACCAGCGCCGCCACCACACTCAGGGCGACGACGCCAAGCACGCGATAAAGCAGCGCCTGGTCGGCAAAATAGGTATTGCCGACCACGGCAAGAACCAGCAGGGTAACGACAACCGCCCACTTGAGCCCGTCGTGGCGCGACTCCTGCACCTCGGCGTTATGTTTCATGAAAACGAGACTCCTCAAGGTGCGGCAATCGAAACATGAAAGATACAAGAAATCTCACCAGCCTGGGGAAGGCTGGCAGGCCAGGAGGGAATCGAACCCCCAACCTGCGGTTTTGGAGACCGCTGCTCTGCCAATTGAGCTACTGGCCTGTTGCTTCCGCGACCGCCCTTTGCGGGAGGCCTCAGCGACAGCGGGCGCCATCATAGCGAATGCCGCCCGAACTGACAACCCCTGATCCGACCTACTCACACCGGCCAGGGAAAGAGAAAAGGCGAGCTATCGCTCGCCTTTTCAATGTGGAGCTCATGGACGGATTTGAACCGTCGACCTCACCCTTACCAAGGGTGTGCTCTACCCCTGAGCTACATGAGCAAAACCTTAGCTTGGAGCGGGCAGCGGGGATCGAACCCGCATCATCAGCTTGGAAGGCTGAGGTTCTACCATTGAACTATGCCCGCCTGCCCGCTCTTTTTGCCACCACCCGCCTCGACGAGTGCGGCCAAAACCTGGTGGAGGGGGAAGGATTCGAACCTTCGAAGCTTTCGCGGCAGATTTACAGTCTGCTCCCTTTGGCCACTCGGGAACCCCTCCAACTGGCGGAGCATTTTACCGCTCCTGTTCTTGGTGTCAAGTGATTGTTTTACCAATCTTCTTGAAGCATGGCACGGCGGCCTCGGCTCGCCTGCTCCCCTAGAACGCGACGCATTGTGTCAAAGCAGCATGGAGAACGCAAGCCCCGCGCGTATCTTTTCCAGCGGCACCCGGCGCGGCACCGTTGGCGCGCCCGACATGCGACCCGCCCGCTCCGCCGCCGTGAGCGGGAAACAGGCCTCCAGCCCGCCATACACCATGTCAGGCCAGACGGCATGGGGCACCTGAACCCCGCGCGAGACCACCCGGGCATCCCCCCCGGTCAACAGCAGCGGCAGCGACACCCCCTCACGGTCGCACACCTCGCTGTAGATCCGGTTCACCGCGCTCACCGCCGCCATGTAGATACCATGATTGACGGCCTCGACCGTTCGCGCCCCCGGCACCAGCAGCTCGTCGGCCTCGCTGTCCGGGTCGATCGCCACGTTGCGCGTGCCGAGCTTGAGGCTCTCCTTCATCAGGCGCAGCCCCGGCAGGATGTAGCCGCCCAGGTGCTGGCCGCCGGGCAGCACGAAGTCCACCGTGATGGCGCTACCGCAATCCACCGTGCAGCAGCCGCCCGCCAGCTGATAGCCGGCCAGCACACCCAGCCAGCGATCCACGCCCAGCTTGCCGGGCTCCCGGTATCCATTGCTGACCCCCAGTGCCTCGGGTTCCGAGCGCGCCACATGCACGCTGCGCACCCGGCGCTGCAGCAGGGCCACGGTCTGGGCCAGCACCGCCTTGCGCGCCACGCTGGATATCCTCACCGCCTCGACCACATCGAGATCCGGGATATCGGCCCCGGGCCGCCACTCCTCGCGTGTCCACACGGCCCCGCGCGATCGGATCTCGCTGCTCTCGGCATCCTTCAGCCGCCATTTGGACAAGGTGTTGCCGATATCCAGATCCAGGATCATTACCGCCCCCGCACGCTGATCTCGCCACCAGCGAGACGCTCGCGCCCGCCCTCCCCTTTCACCCAGAGGTTCCCGGCGGCATCGACGCCCTCGGCGACCGCGGGCTCGCGCCGCTCGCCACGCAGGATATCCACCTCGCGCCCGGCGAAGGCATGCCGGGCATTCCAGGCCTCCTGCCAGCCCTCGAAGCCTCGATGCTCGAAATCGGCCAGCATCGGCATCAGCCCGTCGAGCAGCTCCACGGCCAACTGATTGCGTGACAGCCCCGGGGCCTGGTCATGGACCGCCCCCACCGGCTGCTCGATCCCCTCGCGAAAGGACAGCGGCAGATCGACGTTGATACCCATGCCCACCACCAGCTCGCAGGGCCCCGTCGCGTCCCCCGTCAGCTCGACCAGGATACCCGCCAGCTTGCCCAGCTCCCCCGAATCCATCTCCAGCAGCACGTCGTTGGGCCACTTGAGCCGCGGGCGCACGCCATGGCGCTCCAGCACCTGGGCCAGCACCACGCCGACAGCCAGGCTGAGACCCTCGAGGGCCGCCACGCCCGACTCCACTCGCCAGCCGATCGAGAACATCAGGGTACGCCCCCAGGGCGTCACCCAGGTGCGCCCTCGACGCCCTCGACCGGCACTCTGCTGCTCCACCAGGCAGATCTCGCCATGCCCGGCGCCCTGAGCGAAGCGCTCGCGCAGAAACAGGTTGCTCGAAGGCAGCGTCTCCTCGACGAACAGGCGACTGACGTGCTGACGCACCTCTCGCGACAAACCGGCCACGATAGTGGCCCCGTCGAGCAACTCCAGCGGTTCGGCCAGTCGATAACCCTGCCCTTTCACCGCCTCCATGGGAATCCCCAGCGCCTCGAGCTTGCGCAGCTGCTTCCAGACGGCGGCGCGAGACACGCCCAGCCGCTCGCCCAGCTGTTCGCCGGAATGGAATTCGCCATCGCTCAACAGGCGGATCAGGTCACCAATGGTCATGCACGCGCCCCTGCCGGGAAAAACGCTCATTCTAGCGGAACTGCCGCGGCGCCGGAAATTCCCGACCACATGGCGCTCACAACGAAAAAGGCCGGGCATTCGCCCGGCCTCTGCTGCTGCATGCATCGCGCCCGAAGCGCCACGCCGACTTAGTAGCCCGAATCGGCCTCGTCGGCAGCTTCCTCGACGCTGTCACCCATCTCCTCGACGGACTCACCCGCCTGATCCACGGCATCATCCATGCTCTCGCCGGCCTCTTCCATGGTCTCGTCGATATTCTCACCGGCCTGCTCTGCCGGGCCTTCCTCTTCGCAGGCCGCCAGGCCGAAGGCGGTCATGCCGATGAAGCTCGCCAGGGCGATCTTGCGCAGCATCGATTGGGTCATCATGAAACTCTCCTCCTGAGACGTCTCGTGTTCCGATTGAGTGCCCCGTCAGCCTAGCTGCCACGAAGCCGCTCGACCAGCATGGAAATCGCCAGCGCTAGGCAGCGCTGTTGCCCTGTCGCGACATTTTTCCAGCTTGAGGAGCCTCCATCTCCCCGGCCACATCGAACCCGCCTGATTGCCAGCAACTCACCCCTCGATGCATGAACGCCCCGCCCTCTCGAAAAGGACGGGGCGTTTTCTGGCCATTTTACGAGGGTTCATGCCAGCCCTCGAACCGAGGCCCGGACATGAAAAAACCCCGACTCGATGAGCCGGGGTTTTCTCGATATAAGTGCCTGACGATGTCCCGGTCGGCGTTCCGATACTCTCCATGGGAACTCCCCGATCATATACGCTACCTATCGGCCAGACATGAAAAAACCCCGAGCCTTTTGGGCTCGGGGTTTTCTCGGTATAAGTGCCTGACGATGTCCCGGTCGGCGTTCCGATACTCTCCATGGGAACTCCCCGATCATATACGCTACCTATCGGCCAGACATGAAAAAACCCCGACTCGATGAGCCGGGGTTTTCTCGATATAAGTGCCTGACGATGACCTACTCTCGCATGGGAACTCCCACACTACCATCGGCGCTGAGCGGTTTCACTGCTGAGTTCGGCATGGGATCAGGTGGTTCCCGCACGCTATGGTCGTCAGGCGAAAAAGGCAATGCGAATCATGCTGACGAGATCGTCTCTCGTGTATCCGCTGTCGTCTGTTGTCAGTCACAGACCACTTGGGTGTTATATGGTCAAGCCTCACGGGCCATTAGTATCGGTTAGCTCAACGCCTTGCAGCGCTTCCACACCCGACCTATCAACCAGCTCGTCTCGCTGGGCCCTTCAGGAGGCTCGAGGCCTCGGGGAGATCTCATCTTGAAGGAGGCTT